>NZ_JBITCS010000030.1:0-104486 GCF_044453445.1 Streptomyces sp. NPDC051684
GAGGCGACGCGGAGCGTCGTCGACCGACGACAACGCCGCGAGCGTGCGTGCCAGGCCCCGCGAGCCCGGCCTGATCCAAACGACAGGCCCTAGCTCCAGACGTTGCCCTGGTTCTGGCCGCGGGCGCCCTGCTGCCCCATCCCGTACTGCGCGGCGAGGCCTCCGCCGACCGCCGCGTGCTGCGGCGGCAGCAGCTCGCTGGGCTGGACCAGCGCGTAACCGCTGCCCATGAAGCTGAGCTCCCAGCCCTCACCGGTGTTGCCGCGGCGCCGCCAGACGCCCGAGGAATGCGTCTGCGCCTGCATCTGCACCCGCAGCCCGGTGGACCAGGCGACGATGGCGTCCGCGTCGGCGTTGACGTACTGGTCGGGCGTGACCTGGAGCATCAGCGGCTGGCCCGACGTCATCAGCGCGACCTTGCCGTGCCCGGTGATGTTGAGCTGGTACTTGCCGGAGCCAGAGATGCCGAACTGGCTGTCCACGGCGACGACTTCATGGTGCAGCGAGGAGTCCATCGCCAGCACGTAGCTGCTGTCGACGGTCAGACCGTCCTGTTCGACATCCACTACGTGGATGTACTGGGCGAGGTTCGCCAGGTAGACGGTGCCCTGCCCGTGGCAGCGCATCAGGCTGAGTCCCTCGCCGGTGTGCGCGCGGGCGCGCTGCTGTCCGTACGTCTGGTACTCACCGTCGAACTCCATAAGGCCCTGGTAGGCGACCATCGCGCCCTTGCGGGCGAGGATGTCGTCGTGGCCTTCCAGGGCGACCCGCAGCATCTGCGGATTCTGCACCGTGTAGCGCTCCTGGGACTGCTGCTCGGTGTGCGCGAAAAGCGGACTCTGCATGGTGTGTTCGCTCCCCCTCAGCCCCGGACTCGGAGGCGGTCGGTGCTGTCCTCACTGGGCTGTACGACGACGATGCCTTCCCCGGAGAAGCCCATCTGGTAGGCCTCACCGCTGCCGCGCCCGATGAGCGAGCCGGCCCGGAAGCTGCGCTTGCCCTTCACCTTCAGGCTCGGCGACCAGGCGATGAGCGCGTCGGGGTCCACGTACGTCTCGTCCTCGCCGCGGCCGCAGTCGACCACGATGGGGGTGCCGCGGGAGGTCAGCGCGACGTGCCCCTGGCCGCCGACCGTGATGTTCCACAGGCCCTGCCCGGTGAACTTGGCGAGGCCCTTCACACGCTCGACACCCCACTGGAGGTGCGCGTCGAAGGCGAGGAGGTTCGTGCCGTTGACGGAGATCGACTCGCCACCGAGGTTGATGACGACGACGTCCGCGCCGTAGTCGGCGAGGTAGAGCAGACCGTCCCCGGAGCACTTCATGAGGGGCGCGCCCTCGCCGGTCATCCAGTCACGGGCGATCTGGCGGACGGCGGGCGGGTTGGGCTCGTACTGGACGAAGCCTTCGTAGGCGACCATCGAGCCCACGCGCGCGAAGAGGTCGTTTCCGGTCTGCATGGCGACCTTCAGCATGTTGCTGCCGTGGTTCTCCATGCGGGCGGCTACCGGGGTCGGGGCGAAGCCCGCGAGCGGCTGGTTCATGACGGGCTCCCTCAGACCTCGTACGGCTGGACGACGATGAAGTTGCCGGGTGCGCCCCGGAACTGCAGGTTCACGCCTTCGCCGCTGTCGCCCGGATAGGCGTTGCGGCGCATGCGGACCTGGTTGGAGACGATCGCCTGCGCGGCCGCGGACCAGGCCACGACGGCGTTGGAGTCGGCGAACGTCGTGGGCGTGACCGGCAGCACGACGGGCGTGCCGTGAGTCTTCACGACGACCGTCCCGGTGCCCTGGAACTGGAGCACGAACAGGGCTCCTCCGGGGATCCCGTGCCCTTCGATCCTGCGCACTTCGTGCTGCAGGCTCTCGTCGAACGCGAGGACGTTCTCCGCGGAGACGCAGATCGCGTCGCCCTGGAGCTCGATGGGGTGCACATGCGTGGCCTCTTCCGCGAAGAAGACCTGGCCGCGGCCGGAGCAGCGCATCAGCTGCATCTCCTGGCCGGTGGCGTTGCCCACGATGCGGCCGGCGAACCCGGCGCCCTTGTAGCTGAACTCGACCTTGCCCTGGTAGAGCACCATGCTGCCCTGGCGGGCGAGGACGGGCTGGTCTCCGCTCGCCCCGAGGTCGACACGGATCAGCTTCTTGTTCTGGAGCGTCCAGCGCTGGCCCGTGGGGGCCTCGCGGTACTTCTCCAGAGCGGCGGCCACGCCCGGTGCGGCGGCCTGCTGCGGGATGCCCTGCGGGGCCGGGGTCTGACCGAAGACCGGCTGGCCAGGAGGCGCCGGAGGCTGCTGCCCGAAGCCCTGCGGAGCGGGCGGCGTCTGGGGCTGCTGGCCGTATCCGGGCGGCAGGGACGCGCCGCCCTGGCCGGGGACCTGGCCGAACTGCGGCTGCTGTCCGTACGGGTTCGGGGCGCTCGGCGCCGGGGACGGCGGCGGGACCGTACCGGGCGGCGTGGCCAGCGGGGCGGCGATGGTGGGCGCCGCGTGCACCGAAGGCGCGGGGGCCGGCGGGGGCGTGGGGGTCTGCGGCATCGGCTCGGGGGCCGGGGCGGGCGGCGCGGGCGCGGGTGCCGGAGCGGGAGCCGGGGCAGGCGCCGCCGGGGCCGCGAAGGACGGCGGTGCGTCGGCCTGAGCGGGGGGCGCGAAACCGGGAGCCGCGAAGCCGGGAGCCGCTTCCTGCTGCGGCGCGGCGGCGGGCTCTTCCTCCGCGACCTCGCCACCGAAGTTCTTCAGCAGCGCGTCCAGGCCCCCGTCGAAGCCCTGTCCGACGGCGGCGAACCGCCACACGTCCTTCAGATAGAAATCGCCCAGCATCACCGCACGCTCGGTGGAGAACTCACCACCCTGGAAGGAATATCGCGCGACTTCCTCACCACCGGCGACGATACGGATGTATCCGGGAGCGACCTGCGACATCTGCCCCGCACCGTCGATGGTCGCGGTGAACGAAAGCTTTTGGATGTGCGCGGGGATCTTCTCGAGCGTGACGCGGAAGGATTCCGTTTCACCGGCCTGCGCGCCGAGCAGTTGGACGGATTCCTCGGGCGTTTTGGGCTGGTTGAAGAAGACGAAGTACCGGTCGTCGGACAACCGCTCCTCGGCGTCGAGGCCGAAACAGCTGATGTCGAAGCTCAGTCCGGGGCCGGTGATCTGTACACCCACGTACAGATCCGTGCCTGCGGTGAGGTCACTGATCTTGGCCTTGTGGCCGCGTTGGAATTCCCTGGCCATGCGTAACGACCGTCCCCCATCCCGATGGTGATTGCGTCGCGCCAGGCTATCCGCAATCACCGACAGCGGGAGAAGTCGGTACACCCCTGGTACAGAAGCAGTGTTGAAAGGCGATCAGTCGCCGCGCGCGGCGGGCAGATGCGGGAGCCGATCGGCCGCGACCACTCCTTCGAGATATCCGCGCGCCCGCTCCGTGCGCGGATACGCCTCCAGGAGCCTCCAGAACCGCGGCCCGTGTCCGGGGACCAGCAGGTGTGCGAGTTCATGGATGAGCACGTAGTCGACGACGTACTCGGGCATGCCCTGCAGCCGGTGGGAGAGCCGGATGCTGCCCTCCGCCGGAGTGCACGAGCCCCATCGGGTGTTCTGGTTCGTGACCCAGCGCACCGAAGCGGGGCGGGCCTTCCCGTCGAGGTACTGGTCCGACAGGCGCTCCGCACGGTCCGCCAGCTCGGTGTCGCCGAGCACCCGCTTGCTCTCCTGGGCGGCGAGCTTGTCGAGCATGACGCCCACCCAGCGCTTTTCCTCGGCCTCCGACATCCGCGCCGGGATGAGCACCACGGTGCGATCCCCCTCGCGGTACGCGGAGACGGTCCTGCGCCGCCGGGAGCTTCTGCGCACCTCGACCGCGCTCGCCCCCAGGCCGCCTGAGGGCGGGCTGGTCGTGCTGCGCTGCGTCTTCGTGGCACGGTGCAGTGGGTCGGCGGACACGCCCCGACGTTACCCGCTGGACCGTGCGGAAGTCCCGCCTCCGGAAGTCTTCGGTGCGGCCCCGCAACCCACCCCTCGATTAGTACGACTATCACCCACAGCCTGTGGACAACTTTCCGCACGGATCCGGCCGCCCGGGCATGCTGGCGGTCGATCGACGGGAACGACGCCGTCGGCACAGCACGGGGGACAGTCATGCATCCGATCCTGAAACCGGCCCTGCGGCGCGGCTGGCACGACCTGAACACGGTGCAGTTCGGGCTGACGCCGGCGCACGCGGTGGTACTCGGCCCGGTCGACACGGCCACCGGCAGCTTCCTGACACTGCTCGACGGCACCCGCGGGGTCCCGCTCCTGCGCACGGAGGCCCAGCGGATGGGCCTTCCTGACGGCCATGTGGACGCACTCCTGGAGCGACTGGGCGGAGCGGGGCTCCTCGACGACGCGACCGGTGGCGGCGCACCCGCTGCGGAACTGCGCAAACAGTCGCGCGCGATGGATCGGCTCCGCCCCGACCACGCCGCCTTGACGGTCACGACATCGGAACCGGCCGAAGCGATACTGAAGTTGACAGCCCGGCGCGCGATGCGGGTCCAGGTGCGAGGCGCCGGACGGGTGGGCGCGGTCATCGCCTCGGTGCTCGCGTCCGCGGGTGTCGGCCATGTCGATGTGCGGGACGGCGGATGCGTCGAGCCATGGGACGTGGCGCCGGGCGGGCATCCGGTGGAGTCGACGGGCGAGCGCCGGGACGTGTCCGCGCGGCGGCAGGTCCGCTCGATGGCGCCTGCCAGGCCGCCGCGACCCGACCGCCGCAAGGCGGCCCCCGAGCGCCTCGCGGAGCCGGGCCCGGAGCAGCCTCCGCTCTCCCTCGTGATCATCGCCCCGCGTGACGGACTGGCGGTCCACTCCCCCGACCCGGGCGCGGCCGAGGATCTGCTGGGGGCCGGCATTCCCCACCTGTACGCGGGCGTCGTCGAGGCCACCGGCGTGGTCGGACCGTTGGTACTGCCCGGTGGTACCGGCTGCGCGCACTGCCTGCTCCTCGGGCGCACGGACCGCGATCCCACCTGGCCCCGGCTGCTCGCCCAGTGGAGTTCGGGGCAGGCCGGACGTCAGGTGCAGGCCTGCGATCTGGGCCTTGCCACCGCTGTCGCGGGCCTCGCCGCGGCACATGGGCTGGCCTTCCTCGACGGGGAGTTGCCGTCGAGCACGGGGGCCCGCTGGGAGGCGGCCGCCCCGGGCCTCGACTGGCACGCCCGGCCGGTGTGGCCCCATCCGCGGTGCCCGTGCGGTGCGGGTGAGGGAGGTAACGGGCAGGAGGTCTCCGTGGAAGAGGAGCCGCACGACACAATGGCCGGGTAGGCAATGGTTGTCGGTACCACGGCACCGGGCATGCGCGGCATGGCTGTTCGGCATTTGGAGGGGTGTATGTCTGATCTTCCCCGGAAGGCGGTTACCCGTACCGCCAAGCTGGCAGCGCTGCCGATCGGCTTCGCGGGTCGCGCGACCTGGGGCATCGGCAGACGCATCGGCGGCAAGTCCGCCGAGATCGTCGGGCGGGAACTGCAGCAGCGCACCGCGGACCAGCTGTTCAAGGTGCTCGGTGAACTCAAGGGCGGGGCCATGAAGTTCGGACAGGCGCTGTCCGTCTTCGAGTCCGCCCTCCCAGAGGACGTCGCGGGCCCGTACCGCGCTGCCCTGACGAAGCTTCAGGAAGCCGCGCCTCCGATGCCGACCCGCACCGTGCACGCGGTGCTCGACGAGCGGCTCGGCGAGCAATGGCGCGAGCTGTTCCTCGAGTTCGACGACAGGCCCTCGGCCGCCGCGTCGATCGGTCAGGTGCATCGTGCCGTGTGGCACGACGGCCGTGAGGTCGCCGTGAAGGTGCAGTACCCGGGTGCGGGTGAGGCCCTGCTGTCGGACCTCGGTCAACTGAGCCGTTTCGCGCGCCTGTTGGGCCCGCTGGTCCCCGGCATGGACATCAAGCCGCTGATCACCGAGTTGCGCGACCGGGTTTCGGAGGAGCTGGACTACGCGCTGGAGGCTCAGGCCCAGCAGGCGCACGCGGAAAAGTTCGACGAGGACCCCGATGTCGTGGTGCCGCACGTGGTGCACCAGAGCGAGCAGGTCCTGGTGACGGAGTGGATCGACGGGACACCGCTCGCCGAGGTCATCGACAACGGCAGCGAGGACGAGCGCGATCGCGCGGGTCAGCTGCTCGCCCGTTTCCTGTTCTCGGGGCCCGCGCGTACGGGCCTGCTGCACGCGGACCCGCATCCGGGCAACTTCCGGCTGCTGCCGGACGAGAAGGGCGGCTGGCGCCTCGGCGTCCTCGACTTCGGGACGGTCGACCGGCTGCCCGGCGGTCTGCCCGAGCCGATCGGCGTCTCCCTGCGCAGAACGCTGGACGGCGAGGCGGAGGCGGTCTACGAGCTGCTCTGCGAGGAGGGTTTCGTCAAGGAGTCGATCGAGCTCGAACCGGACGCCGTGCTCGACTACTTGCTGCCGATCATCGAGCCGGCCCGCGTCGACGCCTTCACGTTCACCCGCTCCTGGATGCGCAATCAGGCCGCCCGGATAGCCGATCCCCGCTCCCCCGCCCACCAACTGGGCAAGCAGCTCAACCTCCCGCCTTCGTACCTGCTGATCCATCGGGTGACGCTCAGCACGATCGGGGTGCTGTGCCAGCTCGGGGCCACCGTGCGCCTGCGGGACGAACTGGAGGCGTGGCTGCCGGGCTTTGCCACCGAAGACGCGGCGGAGGTCGAGGACTGGCCGGCGGCGGAGGCCTGATCACCACCAGTCGGAGTCGAGCCGTCCCTCGATGGCCCTGATGTTCTCCCGGGCGCAGGCGTCGCAGAAGTACCGCCGGGTGCCGCCCTCGACGGAACATGTCCAGGTCAGCGGCAGCTCCCGGACGGTCGTGCCGCACCGCGCGCACGCGAGGGCCTGGTGGTCGGGCTGCTGCGCGGAGTCCCCGCCAGGAAGAGACGTCACCCGGCGACGATAACGCGATGAGCCGATGAGCGCCGGGCGCCACACGCCTCGGGGGCCGGTCCGCTTCGGACCGGCCCCCGAGGAAGCGCCGCGCTGTCGTGGCGGCTGTCGACGAACCGAATCGACGGTTCGGTTACTGCATGACGGCCTGGGCGAGCGCACGCCGGGCGCGCAGCGAAGCGCGCTCGGCACGGCGCTGCATCCGGCGGGCGGTGGCCAGGCGCACGGCCCGGCGTTCGCTCTCGGACGCGCGCAGTTGCTCATGCATATGCGCACGAGCCAGGGCTTCTGGGATGAGTTGCATCTGACGGGTCCTGTTCTGGCGCGACTCGTTCGCGCCGGGGGTGGTGAAGTCTGGGATCGCGGAGCCTTCGGGCTCGCTCGTGAAGGGCTTCATCGGGGCCTGCTTCTTGGGGTCGTGCGTGAGGGGGCGGTCGATCGTTCCGGGGGTGTTCATGCCACGACCGGGTTCTTGCGCGGGCGGCCACGCGGCCGCTTCCGGGCGACGACAACGCCCTGGACGAACAGCTCGCCGCCCCAGACGCCCCAGGGCTCACGCCGCTCCTTGGCGCCGGCGAGGCAGGCCTCCATCAGCGGGCAGGTACGGCAGAGGGACTTGGCGTACTCGACATCCGCCGGCGACTCCGCGAAGAAGACCTCGGGGTCATAGGCACGGCAGGGGACGGGTACGTCGAGGTTCTCGATGGCGTCGTCGAGCGCGGTGAGCGCGGTCAGCGGGTTCAAGGTGGAGTCCTCCGTGGACACGGGCGGGGAAAGAGGGCCTGAAGGCGGTACGGACGGGGCGTGCGCTTCGAGTTGCACGGTGTCTTCTTCCTCGTCTGGTCGTCCGGCCGGTGGGCCGGTTGGTAGCGGTACCGGGTTCTTTTCTTGTCCCGAGGCCCCTTCGTCCTGGTTCCTCGGAAGATCGCTGGATCTTCCGGGAAAACAGAAGGGCCGCGGATCCCGGATGGGGTTCCGCGGCCCTGAAGGCGCCGGCCTGATCGTCGTCAGGCTGGATCACTCCAGGGTTTGAGCCCACGGAAGGCCCACATCGTGTGGTGCTGCGTCGTCTGCTTCCGGAATCCGGCACCGGCCGCGGCAAAGGCATAGGCCTGAGCCTGTGCCGTCGCTACTGCTTCCGGTGCCTTGGTCGGTCGCTCATTGCGCTCGCGGATGGGAAGACCCGCGAGGGCCAGGCCGGACTCCGGACGCATGGCGGAGACGCCAGACAGACCGGTGCCCAGGTTCGAGGAGCCGAGCAGGCAGGAAGCGACGACCGAGCGATCGGTCATTTTGACGGTGCTGATGGAGCTGGCGTTGATGCTGATCACTGGAATCGCCTCCTCTCGGCGTCTCGGGGACCGGTGCGAACCGATCCGACGGCTTTCAAGTACAACACGGAACCAGGGCCTCCGAGAAGGCCGCTGCTTTCGTGATTAAGAACCTATGGGGATTGTTGGGGCATGCGCAAACTATTTTTTCGACGAGTTCCCATCAGTCGTCCCCCGGCTCCTCGTCGATCTGATCGTCAACCGTCTGACCTGCACAGATAGCCAGAACGTCGGATCCGTACGTCCGAAACTTCCGCCGTCCGACGCCCGGGATGCGGGACAGTTCGGCCGCGTCCTCGGGGGCGGACTCGGCGATGGCGATCAAGGTCTTGTCCGTGAAGACGCAGAACGCGGGCTGGCCGAGACCCGCCGCGGTGCGACCGCGCCACTCGATCAGCCGCTCGTACAGCCCCTCGTCCATGTCCGACGGGCAGTCCTCACAGCGCATCAGCTTCATCTCCGCGGCCTCGAGGGTGCGCCCGCACACGCGGCAGCGGGCCACCTTCCGGTCGCCCCTGGGACGCGTGGTGGCGCCGGGCGACTCGCGGGTGCCCGTACGGGTTCCGAACTCGATGCCGCCACGTCCCGCACTGGCCGCGCGCCCCGACGCGCCCTTCGACCCCGGCCGCAGCCCGTCGAAGAAACGGCTCGGCCTGCGGCTCGGGCGGCCGCCCGGCGAACGGGACAGCGCCCAGGAGAGACCGAGGTGGCGCCGCGCGCGGGTCACCCCGACATACAGCAGCCGCCGCTCCTCCTCGATCTGCTCGTCGGTCTTGGCGTAGGTGATCGGCATCATGCCCTCGGCGAGGCCGACCAGGAACACCGCGTCCCACTCGAGGCCCTTCGCCGCGTGCAGCGAGGCGAGGGTGACGCCTTCCACGGTCGGGGCGTGCTGCGCGCTCGCCCGCGCGTCGAGCTCCTCCACGAACGCGCTCAGGGGCGCGGTGGGCTCGGCTCTCGCGAGGTCCTCCGCGAGCCGGGCGATGGCCGCGAGCGACTCCCAGCGGTCCCGGACGGCGCCGGAACCCGCGGGCGGCTCGCTGGTCCAGCCCGCTCCCGACAGGACGGCTCTGACCTGGGAGGTCAGATCGACGGCCTCGTCGAGTCCCGCGTCGTTGTCACCGAAGCGGGCGGCCGCGCGCAGCTCGTGGTGTGCCTTGCGCACCTCGGCCCGCTCGAAGAAGCGCTCGGCACCGCGCAGCTGGTAGGGCACACCCGCGTCGGCGAGGGCCTGCTCGTAGATCTCCGACTGCCCGTTCGTCCGGAACAGGATCGCGATCTCGCCGGCGGACACTCCGGCGTCGATCAGCTCGCGGATGCGCCCGGCGGCGCCTTCGGCCTCGGCGGGCTCGTCGGCGTACTCGACGTACGTCGGCTCGGGGCCTGCCTCGCGCTGCGAGATCAGTTCCAGACGGTGCTCGGCGGCGCGCCCGCTCGCTCTCGTCAGGACCCCGTTGGCCAGGTGCACGACCTGGGGCGAGGAGCGGTAGTCGCGGACCAGCTTGACGACGGTGGCACCGGGGTGACGTGTGCGGAAGTTGAGCAGGTGGTCCGGGGTGGCCCCGGTGAAGGAGTAGATCGTCTGGCTGGCGTCGCCCACGACGCAGAGGCTGTCGCGCTCGCCGAGCCACAGGTCGAGCAGGCGCTGCTGGAGCGGGCTGACGTCCTGGTACTCGTCGACGACGAAGTGCTGGTACTGGGCGCGGACCTGCTCGGCGATGTCCTGCCGGTCCTGGAGGATGCCGACGGTGAGCAGCAGGACGTCCTCGAAGTCGATGACGGAGCGGTCCCGCTTGAGGGTCTCGTACGCGGAGTAGATCTGGGCGATCTCCGCGGGATGCCGGGGTGCCTCACGGCCCGCCTTGTGCACCGCCGCGGCGTAGTCGCCGGGGACGGTCTGCGTGACCTTGGACCACTCGATCTCCGAGGCCACGTCGCGCAGCTCGCCGCGGTCCAGGCGCAGCCGCGACGCGGCGGCGGCGTCCGCGACGAGCTGGATCTTGCGGTCGACGAGCCGGGGCAGCTCCCCGCCGACGGCCTTGGGCCAGAAGAACTGGAGCTGGCGCAGGGCGGCGGAGTGGAAGGTACGGGCCTGCACCCCCACGGCGCCGAGCTGTCGGAGCCGGCCGCGCATCTCACCGGCGGCGCGGTTGGTGAACGTGACGGCGAGGACGGTGTTGGGCTGGAGGATCCCCGCGCGCACGCCGTACGCGATGCGATGGGTGATCGCCCGCGTCTTCCCCGTGCCCGCACCCGCGAGCACACACACCGGACCGTGCAGGGCCGTCGCCACGGCGCGCTGCTCGGGGTCGAGGCCTTCGAGCACCGCGTCGGCGTCACTCGGCGGAGCCGAATATTGGCCACGGCCGGGATCCTGCGGGAACAGGGTGGAGTGCGTTGCTGATGTCACCCCGCCATGCTGCCAGGTCCGCGGTGACGGATGCGTCGCGTTGTCCACAGGTGCCGACCGTTAGTCGTACCAATGCGTTCGACGTGTGGGAATGGTCGCCGGGTCACGTACGTTCGACTACTTGCGAACACGCACCCCCAGCCACCGAAGGAGCGCGAGGAAATGCCGGGCACTGTGACGATGTACAGCACCACGTGGTGCGGCTACTGCCAGCGGCTGAAGAAGCAGATGGACCGTGAGGGCATCGGGTACACCGAGGTCAACATCGAGCACGACCCGCGGTCCGCGGCCTTCGTCGAGAAGGCGAACGGCGGGAACCAGACGGTCCCCACGCTCCTCGTGGTGTCCGACAGCGGCGCCGAGTCGGTCATGACGAACCCCTCACTGGCCCAGGTCAAGCAGGCCATGGCCGCCTGAGCGGCGCAGCCCCGAGCGATTGGCCCCCGCCCGCCCACGGGTACGGGGGCTTTCCGCTGTCCGCGGCCGTTGTGCCGCCCCTCCCGGCGCGGCAGGGGGCCCGGTCAAACGACCAGCAGCACGACCAGCACGGCAAGGAGGACCAGCAAAACGATCATCGTCAGCAGGTTCGCCGCACGATTGCCGGTGATGTCCTGGTTGCCCCGACGCTTGAGCGCCCACTCGCGCCGCCGGGCCGCCGCTTCCTCTTCGCGCCTGCGCTGCTGTGCAGAGCCGGTCATGACCTCGCCCCCTTCAGGGCTGCTGGGACCAGCCTCCCACGAGGGCGGCGGGCCCGCAGATCACTCAGAGCGCGTCGCTGGGCTTCGGCAGCGGCTTGCCGTACCAGAGCTCGATCAGCCGGGCCGCGATCGAGATCCCGTAGGGAGGCATGACCTCGCCGGCGTCGAAAGCGGCGGTCAGGTCCTCGCGGGAGAACCAGCGCGCCTCATGGATCTCGTCACCGTCCACGTTGATCTCGAAGGACGTGGCGTGCGCCATGAATCCGAGCATCAGGCTGGACGGGAACGGCCAGGGCTGACTGGCGACGTACTCGACGTCACCGACGACGACGCCCGCCTCCTCGAAGACCTCGCGCCGCACCGACTGCTCGATGGACTCGCCGGGCTCGACAAAGCCGGCGAGCGTCGAGAAGCGCCCTTCGGGCCAGTGCACCTGGCGGCCGAGCAGGATGCGGTCCTGCTCGTCCGTCACGGCCATGATCACGGCCGGGTCGGTGCGCGGGTAGTGCTCGGCCCCGCAGGCCGGGCAGCGGCGGATGTGGCCCGCGGCGGCGATGACGGTGCGTTCGCCGCAGCGGGAGCAGAAACGGTGCAGGCGCTGCCAGTTCTCCAGGGCGACGGCGTGCACCATGAGGCCGGCGTCCCGCTGCGAGAGGAGCATCCCCGCCTCGCGAAGGCCGGCCGGGCGCGCGGACTGGTCCATGCGCCCGGGAAGCGTGTCCTTCTGGAGCGCGAAGTAGCTCACGCCGTCCTCGTCGGTCCCCAGGAAATAGCGATGGGCCTCGGTGAGGGGCGCCTCGAAGGCCGGGGTCATGACCAGTTCCGTCGTGCCGTCCGGTGTCTCGTCGATCAGCGCCTGGCCACCGGAGACCACGAAGACGCGGGTCGTGGGGTGGCTCCAGGCGGCGGCGAGCCAGGCCTCGTCGAGACGGTGGTGCGCGGCGCGGTCGATGCCGCTCGGCGCCGAGAGCGACAGCGGTCGCCCTGCGGCGAGGTCGGCGGTTCGGTCGGTCCAGGTGGTCACGAGTGCTTCCAACTCCCCCGGTGGAAAGGGTGGTTCGGCGGGCGGTTCGGCGAGGCGGGTGCGGGGTGCCTCAGTCAGTGTGCATCTGCCCAGCTCTCCGCGAGATCGCCCCACAAGTAGGCGGTTGTTTCGACACCCTTCATGAGGAGGTCGAGCTCGACCTTCTCGTTGGGCGCGTGCCAGCCGTCGGACGGCACGGAGATGCCCAGGAAGAGCACCGGGGCGTTCAGCACGTCCTGGAGGTCGGCCGCAGGACCCGAACCGCCCTCGCGCGTGAAGCGGATCTTCCGCTCGAAGGCCTGCCCCATGACGCGTACGACGGACTTCAGTGCCGGGTGATCGAGCGGCGTGAGGCACGGGCGGGTGGCGGCCCCGAAGGTGACCGTGTGGCGGATGCCCGCGGGCAGCTGCTCGGCGACCCAGGCGGTGACTGCCTTCTCGATGTGGTCCGGGTCCTGCCCTGCGACCAGCCGGAAGGAGAGCTTGAGCATCGCGGAGGACGGCACGATCGTCTTGCCGCCGGGGCCCTGGTAGCCGCCGCCGATGCCGTTGACCTCGGCGGTGGGGCGGGCCCAGATGCGCTCCAGGGTGGTGAGCCCGGCCTCTCCGTGGGTGGCGTGGGACTTCGCTGTGCGCAGCCACTGCTCCTCGTCGAACGGAAGCTCCGCGAACAGCTCGCGCTCCCGGTCGGTGAGCTCCACGATGCCGTCGTAGAAGCCGGGGACGGCCACGCGCGCGTGCTCGTCGTGCAGGGAGGCCACGAGGCGGGCCGCGGCGGTCGCCGGGTTGGGGACGGCACCGCCGAACGAGCCGGAGTGGATGTCCTGGTCGGGCCCGTACAGCTCGATCTCGCAGTCGGCGAGGCCGCGCATGCCGGTGCACACGGTGGGGGTGTCCTCGGACCACATGCCGGTGTCCGAGACGATCACGGCGTCCGCGGCCAGGCGCTCCTTGCGCTCCTCGACGAGGGCGCGGAAGTGCGGGGAACCCGATTCCTCCTCGCCCTCGACGAGGAGCTTGAGGTTGACGGCGGGCGCGGTGCGTCCGGTCGCGGCGAGGTGGGCGCGCACGCCCAAGGTGTGGAAGAACACCTGCCCCTTGTCGTCGGCCGCCCCGCGCGCGTGGAGGCGCTTTCCGACGACGACCGGCTCGAACGGGTCGGTGTCCCAGCCGTCCTCACGGGCGGCGGGCTGCACGTCGTGGTGCCCGTAGACAAGGACAGTGGGGGCCTCGGGGTCGCCCGAGGGCCACTCGGCGAACACGGCGGGGGCGCCGGGCGTCTCCCACACCTCCGTGGTCGGGAAGCCGGTCCCGGCGAGTTTCGCGGCGAGCCAGTCGGCACTGCGCCGCACGTCCGGTGCGTGGTCGGGCTGGGCGGACACGGAGGGGATCCGCAGCCACGCGGCGAGGTCGTCGAGGAACGCCTCGCGATGGTTCTCGATGTACGCACGGACTGTGCTGACGGCGGTGTCAACGGGCTTGCTCATGGTCACGAGCCTATCCGCCCGCCCGAACGTGTTCGTCCGGCGGTTCCTCCACGGGCTCCGCGGGCTCCTGCGGGTCCTCCAGCAGGAGCCGCTCCAGCTCCTCCCGGCCGGGCAGCCGACGCGGTCGGACCGTCTCCCCGGTGCGTACGTACAGGAAGGCGGCGCTCACCGCCTCCAGGGGCATGCCCTGCTGCTCGGCCCAGGCGAGCCGGTAGACGGCCAGCTGGAGCGGGTCGGCGGACTTCCGGTGGGCCGTCTTCCAGTCCACGATCTCGTACGTCGCGTCCTCCCCGTCGCCTTCCTTGTAGACGGCGTCGATACGGCCGCGGACGACGCGGCCCGCGATGGCCAGCTGGAAGGACGTCTCCACCCGGTAGGGGGTGCGGTGGGCGTACGGGGTGCGCTCGAAGGCTTCCTTGAGCTCCTCCAGGTCGCGCTCGTCCGCGATCTCGGCATCGCTGCCGGGCAGTTCCTCGGGGTCGAGCATGGGCAGCCGGAGCTCTTCGAAGCGCGACTCGATCCAGGCGTGGAACCGCGTGCCCCTGCGGGCCGCCGGCTGCGGCGGCTGGGGCATGGGGCGGGCGAGTTCCTGGGCGAAGGCGTCCGGGTCGGCGGCCATCCGCAGGAGCTGGGACGCGGTGAGCGTGTGCGGGACGGGGACCTCGCGCACGGCCGCGCGGGCACGCACCAGCTCGCTGCTCAGCGCCTCGAGGTCGCGGTCCCAGGAGGCGATGGTGCGCGCCTCCTCCGGGGTGAGCTCCGACTCCGGGGTGGGAGCGGGGTGCGGCACGACCGGGGCCGTCCGCTCGGGCTCGGGCACGCGCGCGAAGGCACCGGCCGGGGAGGCGGCGTCCTCTTGAGGCGCGCCCTCTTGTGGGGCGCCCTCTTCAAGGGCGCCGTCCTCGTAGGGGTCGTGCTCGCCCTCGTCCGGTACGTAGCCGTCCTCGTACGGGTCGTACGGGGGTTCGTCGTCTTCGGGCGGCGGGGGCCAGTCGGGGTCCTCGAAGGGCGGCTCGTCGAGGACGGCGGGGTGGGTCTCCGTGTGGGCGTACGCGGCCTCGTGTCCCGCGGCGCGCTCAAGATGGGCGAGGACCGTGTGGGCGGCGGCCCGGCGGCGCGCCCGGGCCCCCTCGTCCAGTGGCAGCGGCCAGGCGTGCTCGACCGAGCTCTCCTGAAGGGCGGGGTTCTCCTCGTCCTCCGCTGGTTCGTCCGCCCATGCCTCGATCTCGCCGTACCCGGCGGCGCAGTGCTCGTACAGCGCCTGGAGGAAGTCCGACGGGCCACGCGTGCGCTTCTGGGACGGCCCCCACCAGTGCCCGGAGCCGAGCAGCAGGGACCGCGGGCGCGTGAACGTGACGTATCCCAGGCGCAGTTCCTCGGTGTGCTGGTGGTCCTTCATGTCGGCGTGGAAGGTCTTCATGCCCTTGGAGTCCCACGTCTCGATGTCGGGCAACGTGGCGCCGTCACCGCGCAGTTCGTGGGGCAGGACCTTGGCCTGTGCCGTCCACTTCTCGCGGCCCTGTGCGCTCGGGAACGTGCCGTTGACGAGGCCGGGGACCGCGACGACATCCCATTCGAGGCCCTTGGACTTGTGAGCGGTGAGCACCTTCACGGTGTCCTCACCACCAGGCAGCGCGTTGTCGAGGCCCTTCTCGTACTGCGCCGCGGTGCGCAGGAACCCGAGGAAGGCGAGCAGCGTCGCGGAGCCGTCGTTGGCCGCGAAGGACGCGGCGATGTCGAGGAAGTTGGACAGCGTCTCGCGCCGCCGGGCCGCCAACGCGTGCGGGGAGGCGGAGAGTTCGACCTCCAGGCCGGTGACCGCGAGGACCCGGTGCAGCACATCCATGAGGGGGTCGGACAACGAGCGGCGCAGCTCGCGCAGTTCGGTGGCGAGCCGTGCGAAGCGCACGCGCGCATCCGGGGAGAACGGCAGCCCGTCGTCGTCCTCCGCGTCCTCGGCCGAGGACTCCAGGAACGTGTCGAGCGCGTCCGCCAGCGATATCACCTCGGAGGGGTCGACCCCCTCGACGGCAGCGGCCAGCCGCCGGTCCGGGTCGTCGTCCTCTCCCCCGCGCGCGTGGGAGACCAAATAGCGTGCCCGGCGCCCGAGGAGGGCGAGGTCGCGCGGGCCGATGCGCCAGCGCGGACCGGTCAGCAGCCGCACGAGCGAGGCATTGGCGCCGGGGTCCTGAAGGACCTCGCACATGGCGACCAGGTCGGCGATCTCCGGCAGATGCAACAGGCCGGAGAGGCCGACCACTTCGACCGGGATGTCGCGGGCGACCAGGGCGCCCTGGATCTCGGCGAAGTCGGTCGCGGTGCGGCACAGCACGGCGATCTCGCCGGGCGGCCTTCCCGTGGCGACGAGGTGGCCGATGGAGTCGGCGAGCCAGTCGATCTCCTCGCTGTGCGTACGCAGGAGGGCGCAGCGCACGACGCCGTCCCGCTCGGCCCCGGGGGCGGGGCGCAGGGCCTCCACGCCCGCGTGCATCGCCCTGAGGGGCTCGGCCAGCCCGTTGGCGAGGTCGAGCAGGCGGCCGCCGCTGCGCCGGTTCTCGCTGAGCGCGAAGCGGGTGGCCGGGCGCCCGTCCGCGTACGCGAAGTGGCGCGGGAAGTCGTCGAGGTTGGCGACGGAAGCGCCGCGCCAGCCGTAGATCGCCTGGCAGGGGTCGCCGACCGCGGTCACCGCGTGGCCCGTCCCCCCGCCGAAGAGACCGGCGAGCAGGATCCGCTGGGCCACGGAGGTGTCCTGGTACTCGTCGAGCAGGACCACGCGGAACTCGTCGCGCAGGATCTCACCGACCTCGGGCCGCGTGTCCGCCAAGGTCGCCGACAGGGCGATCTGGTCGCCGAAGTCGAGGAGATCCCGTGTGCGCTTGGCCTCCCTGTAGCGCCCCACGAGCTCGGCCAGCTCCAGGCGCGCGGCGGCCGCCTCGGGCACCTTCCGCAGGTCCGCGTTACTGAGCTTGACGCCTTCGAGGGCGCGCAGCAGCTCGTGGTCGTACGCGCGCAGCTTGCCCGGTTGTACGAGGTGTTCCGCCAGCTCGCCGTCCAGCGTGAGCAGATCGCTGACCAGGTCGGCGAAGGAGCGGGTGAGAGCGGGGTACGGTCCTGGCGCCTCGCGCAGCACGCGCGCGGCGAGCTGGAAGCGGGTCGCGTCGGCGAGCAGGCGCGTCGTGGGTTCGAGCCCTATGCGCAGGCCGTGGTCGGTCAGGAGCCGGCCCGCGAAGGCGTGGTACGTGGAGATCACGGGCTCGCCCGGGGGGTTGTCCGGGTCGATGACGTCGGGGTCGGTGACGCCTGCCTTGATCAGGGCCTTGCGGACGCGCTCGGCCAGTTCCCCTGCCGCCTTGTTGGTGAACGTCAGGCCCAGGACCTGCTCGGGGGCGACCTGACCGGTGCCGACCAGCCAGACCACGCGCGCGGCCATCACCGTCGTCTTGCCGGAGCCCGCTCCGGCCACGATCACCTGCGGGGCGGGCGGCGCGGTGATGCAGGCCGTCTGCTCCGGGGTGAACGGGATGCCCAGCAGCTCTTTGAGCTGCTCGGGGTCGGTGAGGCGCGTGGTCACCTCATCGAGGCTAACCGGCACCACTGACAGCGCCGTCCTGTTCCGGCTCAGTGGAGGCGCACGTCACTCGACCACGTGTTTGCCCTCCGGGCGCGCGCTGCACGAGGCGCGGAAGGCGCAGTGCGTGCAGTGCTGACCGGTGGTCGGCACGAAGCGCTCGTCGAGGACCTTGCCGGCCGCGGTGGCGAGGAGGTCGCCGACCCACTCCCCTTCGAGGGGCTCCTGCGCCTGCACCTTCGGCAGGGCCTCGCCGCCGTCCTTCTTGGCGGCTCCCTGCCGAAGCTGCACCAGTTCGGCTCCTCCGGGGTGCGGGCGGACTCCGTCGAAGACCTCGTCGACGGCGCCCTCGTGCACGGCGAGCTGGTAAACGGCGAGCTGCGGATGGCGGGCGACGTCCGCGGCGCTCGGCGCCTGCTTACCGGTCTTGAAGTCGACTACATAGGCACGGCCCTCGTCGTCTCGCTCCACACGGTCCATGGAGCCGCGGATGCGCACTTCGTAGGAGCCCGCTTCGAGCGTCACGTCGAAGTCGTGCTCGCTGGCGACGGCGGTGCGGCTCGTCCGGTCCATGACGTGCCACCGCAGGAAGCGTTCGAGCGCGGCGCGGGCGTTCGCCTTCTCCTGTGCCGACTTCCAGGGCGCGTCGAAGGCGAGGGAGTCCCACACGGAGTCCAGGCGCTCCATGAGGACGTCGAGGTCGGCGGGTGTGCGCCCGGAGGCGACCTCGTCGGCCAGGACGTGCACGACGTTGCCGAAGCCCTGGGCCGCGGTGGCGGGTGCGTCGGCCTTCACCTCGCGGCCGAGGAACCACTGCAGGGCACAGGTGTTGGCGAGCTGGTCGAGGGCGCTTCCGGAGAGCACGACGGGGTGGTCCCGGTCGCGCAGCGGGACCTTGCTCTCGGTCGGCTCGTACATGCCCCACCAGCGGTACGGGTGGGCGGACGGCACGAGCGGTCGTCCGTCGTCGTCGCTGAGCGCGGCGAGCTGGGCGAGGCGGCGCGCGGCGGCCTCGCGCAGCCCTTCGGAGACGCGCGGGTCGACCGTCGTGGCACGCAACTCGGCGACGAGCGCGGCGATCGCCAGGGGGCGGCGCGGGCGCCCGGTGACGTCCTTGGGTTCCACACCCAGCTCGGTGAGGAACCGGGACGGCTGGTCGCCGTCTTCCGCGGGAGCCTTCACGGCGGTGACGACGAGCCGCTCCTTCGCGCGCGTGGCGGCGACGTAGAAGAGGCGTCGTTCCTCCGCGAGCAGCGCTCCGGGGGTGAGCGGTTCGGCGAGGCCGTCGCGTCCTATGCGGTCGGCCTCCAGGAGCGAGCCGCGGCGTCGCAGGTCGGGCCAGAGTCCTTCCTGGACGCCCGCGACGACGACGAGCCGCCACTCCAGGCCCTTGGAGCGGTGCGCGGTCATCAGACGCACGGCGTCGGGCCGCACGGCCCGTCCGGCGAGGGTGTCGGCCGCGATGTCCTGGGCCTCCAGCTCCTCCAGGAAGTTGCGGGCGCCGCGGCCTCCGGTGCGCTCCTCCGCGCGCGAGGCGACGGCGAACAGGGCGCAGACGGCGTCCAGGTCGCGGTCCGCGTTGCGCCCGGCCGCGCCGCCTCGGCGAGCGGCGCGCTCGAGCCGGGCAGGCCAAGGAGTGCCGTTCCACAGCTCCCAGAGGGCTTCCTCCGCGGTGCCGCCGTCGGCGAGCTTCTGGCGGGCGGTGGCGAGGAGCGCGCCGAGACGCTGCGCGCCGCGGGCGTACGCGGGGTCGTGCAGGGCCAGCCGTTCGGGCTCGACGAGGGCACGCGCGAGCAGCTCGTCCGAGGGCGGCGGCAGCGCGTTCCCGGACGCGCGCTCCTCCTCGCGCAGGGCGCGCCCCAGGCGGCGCAGATCGGCCGCGTCCATCCCGGCGAGCGGCGAGGCCAGGAGTTCGAGTGCGGTCTCGGTGTCGAGCCGGGACTCGCCTTCCGGGGGGCCCGGGGAGCCCTGGGAATCCGAGGCGTCCGAGGCGTCCGAGGCGTCCGGAGTATCAGAGGTCTCGGCCCGGGCCACCACCTTGAGGGCTGTCAGCAGCGGCATGACCGCCGGTTCGTGGCGCAGTGGCAGGTCGTCGCCGTCGATGTCGAGGGGGACGCCGGCCGCCGTGAGCGCGCGCCGCACCCCCGGAATGCTGCGCGCGCCGGCGCGCACCAGGACGGCCATGTCGCTCCACGGGATGCCGTCCTCCAGGTGGGCACGCCGCAGGATGTCCGCGATGTTGTCGAGCTCCGTACCGGACGTCGGATACGTGTAGACCTCGGCCCGGCCTCCGTCGCGCACGGGCGACAGCTCACGGTGGGCCCGCACCTTGTGCGCGGGCAGCCGGGTCAGGGGCATCCGCTGAGTGACGCGGCGCGTCGCCTCCAGGAGACGGGCGCCGGACCGCCGGGACGTGGTGAGCACCTCGACCGGGGCGGGGGTGCCGTCCACGCGCGGAAAGTCGTCACGGAAGTCCAGGATGCCGTTCACGTCCGCGCCCCGGAACGCGTAGATCGACTGGTCCGGGTCGCCGAAGGCGACGAGCGTGCGCCCCCCGCCCGCCAGTGCGTGCAGCAGCCGCACCTGGGCGGGGTCGGTGTCCTGGTACTCGTCGACGAACACGGCGTCGTACTGCGTGGCGAGCCGATCCGCGACCTCCGTGCGGTGTGCGAGGAGCACGGCGCGATGCACCAGTTCCGCGTAGTCGAGCACCCCCTGCGCGTCAAGGACGTCCAGGTACTCGGCGAGGAACGTGGCGGCGGCCCGCCAGTCCGGGCGGCCGATGCGGCGCGCGAAGGCGTCCAGGGCGGCAGGACCCAGACCCAGCTCACGGCTCCGGGCGAGGACCGCGCGCACTTCGTCGGCGAAGCCCCGTGTGGTGAGGCACGCGCGCAGCTCGTCGGGCCAGCGCACATGCGCGAGCCCCGCCTGCTCCAGGTCGATCTGCCCCGCGAGCAGTTCCCGTACGGCGACGTCCTGCTCGGGACCCGAAAGGAGCCGCAGGGGCTCCACGAAGAGATCCGCGTCCTGGTGGGCGCGGACCAGCGCGTAACAGAACGAATGGAACGTCGTCGCCTGGGGAGCGCGCGCCGCCCCGATGCGCTGTGCCATGCGGTCGCGCAGTTCGACCGCAGCCTTGCGGCTGAACGTGAGCACCAGGATGCGTGCGGGATCGGTGCCCTTGGCGATGCGCGCCGAGACGGCCTCCACGAGAGTCGTGGACTTGCCCGTTCCGGGACCGGCCAGGACGAGGAGCGGCCCGTGGGCATGGTCAACCACCGCACGCTGATGTGCGTCCAGACGAGGGGGGTCCACCGGAGCCGGCCGGGTACGCACCAGTCGGTACGCACCGGGGAACCCCTGTCGAACCTGGTGCTGCGACAGGTGCCGGGTGGACGAGGAGGAGCTCACGTGGATCGCTGGTCCTGGTGGGTGTGCTGGTGGTCGAAGAGTCGTCCGCGCGAAGCGGTGGCCATGGGTTGAAGGAGGTGTCTGCCATCGACGGTGCCGTCGACGCTACGCCGTCGAGTGTGGCGGAAGCCGGGCTTCCGGCGCCTCTCCCGCGCTCCTCCGGGCGCGGATGTGCCCGGTCTCACCAACGGACACGGGAGCGCCGAAGTGCCCCGCATGCCCCGTTTCCCCCATACGGGCCACCGGCCCCCCACCCGCGCGCGGGATGGCCGAAGCTGTCAATTGTGAGCTTCCGTACCCGCCCGGCCGTCCCACCGCGCGCGCTTCATGTCGAGGCGTGGCAGGTGCCCCTCGGCGGCCCGGGATGCCTCGCGCAAGGGCGTGCTCTCCTCCCTGTAGTGGTCGAGCGCGCGCAGCTCGCTCCCCGGCAGGAACTGCCCGTCCGCCCGCACCACACGCCACCACGGAACCGCGCCTCCGTAGAGGGCCATCACCCGCCCCACCTGGCGGGGGCCACCCTCCTCGAGCCATTCGGCCACGTCCCCGTACGTCATGACCCGGCCGCGCGGGATCAGCTCCGCGACGTCCAGGACCCGCTCCGCGTACGCGGGAAGCTCTCCCGCAGGTTCGCTCTCCTTGCTCATCCGGCCCATCCTGCCGCACGGCACCGACAGTGCGGGGGGACGTACGGGAGGCGGCCCCCGCGGACGCGGAGCGCGGCGCCTACCGGGGACTTCCGCCTCCTCGAATGCACCCTGATGCCCCCCTATGACGGTGCGGCATGCCACCATCGTGCGGGCGGTGACTGGTGATACGAGATCAAGAAGAGACCACGGAGCAGCAGAGCGTGCACCCCGACAAGGCGGAGGGCACCTCTGTGGCACCGGCGCGCCCTGACGAAGCGGCCGATCAGGCCGCCGAAGCGAACCACGAGCAACCGTTGCACGACCCCGACTGTGCGGAGGGGGACGCGCACACTGAGCAGGTCGACGGCGACGAACCGCTGCTCCCCGCGCGCGTGCACCGCCCCTCCGACCTCATGCGGCTCCTCGTCGGCCTGCTCGCCGTCGTCGTACTGCTGGCCATCGCGGCGTTCGCGCACGGCACGACCTCGGGCTTCGCCCAGGACATCGACAAGGGCACCGGCCAGGCACCCGACCTGCTGACCAAGTTCGCGGGCCTCGCGTCGAGCATCGCCATCCTGCTGGTGCCGGTCGCGTTCGCCATCGAGCGGCTCATCAAGCGCGACGGCCTGCGGATCGCGGACGGAGTGCTCGCCGCCGTCCTCGCGCACGGGGTGACCCTCGCGACGGATCTGTGGGTCGCCAAGGCCGCCCCGCAGTCCATCCAGGAAGCGCTCACCACGGTGTCGCCCGGCGACATCCACGCGCTGACCGACCCGGTGCACGGCTACCTGGCGCCCGTCATCGCCTATATGACGGCCGTCGGTATGTCCCGGCGACCACGGTGGCGCGTCGTGCTGTGGGTGGTGCTGCTGCTCGACGCCTTCGCGATGCTCGTCACCGGCTACACGACACCGTTCTCGATCATCCTGACGGTCCTCATCGGCTGGACCGTCGCCTACGGAACGCTGTACGCCGTCGGCTCCCCGAACGTGCGTCCCACAGGGCAGACCCTCCTCGCCGGCCTGCGCCACGTCGGCTTCCACCCCGTGAACGCCTCCCGTGAGGAAGCCCAGGAGGGCACCACGGAGAACGGCGACCGGGGGCGGCGCTACTTCGTCACCCTGGAGGACGGCCCGCCGCTCGACGTCACAGTGGTCGACCGGGAGCAGCAGGCCCAGGGCTTCTTCTACCGCGTGTGGCGACGCCTGACGCTGCGCGGCATCACGCAGCGCCGCAGCCTCCAGTCGCTGCGCCAGGCCCTGGAGCAGGAGGCGCTGCTCGCCTATGCGGCGATCGCCGCCGGGGCGAACGCGCCGAAGCTGATCGCGACGTCCGAGCTCGGCCCCGATGCCGTCATGCTCGTCTACGAGCACGTCGGCGGCCGGTCCCTGGACTCGCTCCCGGACGAGGAGATCACCGACGAGCTGCTGCGCGACACCTGGCACCAGGTGCAGGCGCTCCAGTCGCGGCGGATCGCGCACCGCAGGCTGGCCGGCGACGCGATTCTGGTGGATCGTTCCGGCACGGTGATCCTCACGGATCTGCGCGGCGGCGAGATCGCCGCGAGCGACCTGGTGCTCCGCATGGACATTGCCCAGCTGCTCACGACGCTCGGCCTGCGGGCGGGCGCCGAGCGCACCGTCGCGTCCGCCGTGGAGGTCCTCGGCCCGGACACCATCGCCGACTGCCTGCCGCTGCTGCAGCCGATCGCGCTCACCCGCTCCACCAGAGCAACGCTGCGCAAGCTCGGACGTGAGCGTGCCCAGCGCGAGCGCGAGGCCGTCCTGGAGGCATCCAGCAAGGCGAAGCAGACCCGCATCGAGGAGGCAGCCGCCAGCGACACCGGCAAGGTGTCCGTACGCGCCGAGAAGAAGTCCGAGAAGGCGGAGCGGCAGGCCGAGAAGCGAGCACTCGACGAGGCACTGGAAGAGGCCCGCGAGGAGGATCTGCTGACCCAGATCCGCCATCAGGTGCTGCGCATCCGCCCGCAGGCGCCCGTCGAACCGGCCCGCCTGGAGCGCATCAGGCCGCGCACGCTGATCAGTTTCATCGCCGGTGCGATCGGCGCGTACTTCCTGCTGTCGCAGCTCACCCACATCGACTTCGGGGCGATCGTGGGCGAGGCCGAGTGGGGCTGGGTCGGCCTCGCGGTGCTGTTCTCCGCGCTCAGCTACGTGGCCGCCGCGATGAGCCTGCTCGGCTTCGTGCCGGAACGCGTTCCCTTCATGCGGGCCGTCGCAGCCCAGGTCGCCGGGTCCTTCGTGAAGATCGTGGCGCCGGCGGCGGTCGGCGGAGTGGCGCTCAACACGCGGTTCCTGCAGCGTGCTGGGGTACGTCCGGGGCTCGCCGTGGCGAGTGTGGGCGCCTCGCAGCTGTTCGGCATGGGCAGCCACATCCTGCTGCTTTTGACCTTCGGTTACCTGACGGGGACGGAGAAGACGCCCTCCTTGTCGCCGTCCCGCACGGTCATCGCGGGCCTGTTGACCGTCGCCGTGCTCGTCCTTGTAGTGACGTCGATTCCGTTCCTGCGGAAATTCGTCGTCACGCGCGTGCGCTCACTTTTCGCCGGTGTCGTGCCGCGCATGCTCGATGTGCTGCAACGGCCGCGGAAACTGCTCACCGGCATCGGCGGCATGCTGCTGCTGACCGCCTGCTTCGTGATGTGCCTGGACGCCTCGATCCGCGCCTTCGGGGACGAGACCACGACCACGATCAGCCTGGCCAGCGTCGCGGTGGTCTTCCTTGCCGGTAACGCGCTCGGCTCCGCCGCCCCGACACCGGGCGGCGTGGGCGCCGTCGAGGCGACCCTGACGGTGGGCCTGATCGCGGTCGGCCTGCCCAAGGAGGTCGCGGCGCCCGCGGTGCTGCTGTACCGGCTGCTCACCCTGTGGCTCCCCGTCCTCCCTGGGTGGCTGTTCTTCAACCACCTCACAAGGAAGGGCGCCCTCTAGGCGACTTGGGCATCCCGCTGCGGCGACGTCCTCACTCGCACAGCCCGCAGCCCGAGCGCCCTGCACCCCGCCGCCGCAGGATGGACGCATGCCCAATCCGTCCTGGTCCCGTACCGCTGCCCTGACCGCCGCCACCCTGCTGTCCGTATCGCTCGCGGCGTGCAGCAGCGACACGGACGACAAGGTGGATCTCTCCTCCCAGGAGCTGAGCTGGAAGGACTGCCCCGCGCCGGCCGAGTCGCAGGGCGGCGGCGACGCGCCCTCTCCGCTTCCCGGCGGAGCCGCGTGGCAGTGCGCCACCATGAAGGCGCCACTCGACTGGAACGACCCCAAGGGCGACACAATCGACCTGGCGCTGATCCGCGCCAAGGCGAGCGGGGACAAGGACAGGCGCATCGGCTCGCTGATCTTCAACTTCGGCGGCCCCGGCGGCTCCGGAGTCACCACCCTCCCCGCCTTCGGCTCCGAGTACGCGAAGCTGCGCACCCGGTACGACCTCGTCAGCTTCGACCCGCGCGGGGTGGGCCGCAGCGCCGGCGTCACATGCGAGGACGACAAACAGCTCGACGAGTACTTCCAGCAGGACTCGACGCCGGACGACGCGGCGGAGCAGAAGAAGCTCGTCGGCAACATCAAGACGTTCAACGGCACGTGCGAGAAGAACTCCGACAAGATCCTCCCCCACGTGCGCACCACGGACGCGGCCCGCGACATGGATCTCATGCGCCAGGTCCTCGGCGACGACAAGCTGCACTACTTCGGCATCTCCTACGGCACCGAACTGGGGGGCGTCTACGCCCACTTGTTCCCCAAGAAGGTGGGCCGCGCCGTGTTCGACGGCGTCGTCGACCCCACACAGGATCCGGAGGAGGGCGCGCTCGGCCAGGCGAAGGGCTTCCAGCTCGCCCTCGACAACTACGCGAAGCACTGCACGTCCCAGGCAGAGGACTGCCCCGTCGGGGACACCCCGCAGGACGTCAAGACCAAGATCGCCAAGCTGTTGGACGAACTCGAGGAGAAGCCGATCCCGGGCATCTTCCCGCGCGACCTCACGCAGACCGCGGCGACCAACGGGGTCGCCCAGGCCCTGTACTCGCAGGATTTCTGGGAGTACCTCACCGAGGGCCTCCAGCAGGCCTACGACGGCGACGGCAAGGTCCTCATGGCGTTGTCCGACTCGATGAACGGGCGCAACGAGGACGGCAAGTACAGCAATATCCAGGCCGCGAACATCGCCATCAACTGCGCCGACGACAAGCCCCGCTACTCGGCGAAGGACGTCGAGGCGAAGCTGCCGGAGTTCCGCGAGGCATCCTCGATGTTCGGTGACTATCTGGCCTGGGGGATGCTCAACTGCTCCGGCTGGGCCGTCGACGGGGCTGCCGAGCACCCGGACGTCAGTGCCCCCGGCTCCGCCCCGATCCTCGTCGTCGGCAACACCGGCGACCCTGCCACCCCGTACGAGGGGGCGAAGAAGATGGTCGCCGCGCTCGGAAAGGGCGTGGGCATCGAGTTGACGTACGACGGCGAGGGACACGGGGCCTACGACAGCGGAAACAAGTGCGTGCACGGCGCCGTGAACACCTACCTCCTCAGCGGGAAGCCCCCGAACGAGGGAACGGTCTGCAAGTGATCCCGGAGTTGTCCACAGGCCGAGTCGGATGTCCGCGGCCCCTCCTACGATGGCCTGACTGTCTCTCGAACGGGGGCAGTTGAGGGGGGAGGTGCCATGGCGGCACAGGATTCGCGTGCGCCCACGAGCGCACGCACACGCCGGGGAAAAGGGGCCCGCGCACTGGCTCTGGCCGCGGCCGTCATGCTGACGGCCGGGCTGGTCGCGGGTTGCAGCGGCTCGGGCGAGCGCGCCGACGGCGGCGATCCGACGTCACCGTCGGCATCCGCCGCACGCCCCGGCGACGCGGCGCCGGGCGACGACGACTCCCCCGCTCTGCCCTCGTCGCTCACCGACCAGCGCCTCGACTGGGGCCGCTGCCGGGCGCACGCGGGCTCGCCCGCACCCGGATCCGACTGGCAGTGCGCGACGCTCAAGGCCCCACTCGACTACGCCAAGCCGGCCGGGCCCACGATCGACCTCGCTCTGATCCGCACCAAGACCCGGGGCGAGAAGAGCGAGCGGATCGGGTCCCTGCTGTTCAACTTCGGCGGCCCCGGCGGCTCCGGAGTGGATCTGCTGCCGGCCTTCGCCCCGCAGTACTCGAAGCTGCGTGAACGCTACGATCTGGTGAGCTTCGATCCACGCGGCGTCTCGGCAAGCCGTGGGCTGCGCTGCCGCAGCGACAAGGAGACACAGGCGGCGGAGGCCGTCGACCTCACCCCGGACACCAAGGCGGAGGAGGAGGCGTATCTCCAGGACGCCGTCGCGTTCGGCAAGGGCTGCGGCAAGCAGGCCGGAGCACTGCTCGCCCATGTGTCGACCACCGAGGCCGCGCGCGACATGGACCTGATGCGCCGGACCCTCGGGGACAAGAAGCTGCACTACATGGGTGTCTCCTACGGCACCGAACTGGGCGGAATCTACGCCCACTTGTTCCCCGACAAGGTCGGGCGGCTCACCATGGACGGCGTGGTCGATCCGACCGCGGGGCGTATTGGGCAGGCCGAGAACCAGGCGCGCGGGTTCCAGCGGGCCCTTGAGAACTACTTCAGGTCACGCGGCAAGGACCCCGGGGAGGGCGTGCGTGAGATCGCCGCGCTCCTCAAGAAGCTCGACGGGAAACCTCTGTCCGTTCCAGGCGGCCGGGAGTTGAACGAATCACTCGCGACGACGGGTATCGCGGTCACCCTGTACAGCAAGAACAGCTGGCCCGCCCTGACACGCAGCCTGCGGGACGCGGAGCGGGGCGACGGCAGCACCCTGCTCGCGCTCGCCGACTCGTACAACGACCGTGACGCGAGCGGGCGTTACGGCACGGCGAGCCACTCCCAGCGGGCGATCTCCTGCCTCGACGACAAGGTGCGTCCCACGGTGCGGGAGACGAAGGAGCGGCTCGCGAAATTCCGGGAGATCTCGCCCGTGTTCGGGTCGTACATGGGCTGGGACACGGCGGGCTGGTGCCACGACTGGCCGGTGCCCGGCCAGTGGAGCGACCCGGATGTGAGCGCGCGGGGAGCGGCGCCCGTTCTTGTCGTGGGCAACACCGGCGACCCGGCGACTCCCTACGAAGGGGCCCGCCGCATGGCCGATGAGCTGGGCAAAGGCGTCGGCGTCGAGCTGACGTGGAAGGGCGAGGGGCACGGGGCGTACGGCTCCGGCAGCGCCTGCGTGGACTCGGCGGTCGACGCGTATCTCCTGGAGGGGCGAATACCGCACGACGGGAAGGTGTGCTCCTGACGGCGGGCGTCCGCCCCGAAACGGCGGACGGGCCTCGCGCAGCGTGCGCGAGGCCCGTCCGATCAGCTCACAGCAGCTGAGCCGAGGCTCAGTAGACCGGCTTGTCCGGCTCGATCTGGTTGACCCAGCCGATGACGCCGCCGCCGACGTGCACGGCGTCCGCGAAGCCCGCGGACTTCAGCACGGCGAGGACTTCCGCACTGCGGACACCCGTCTTGCAATGCAAGACGATCTTCTTGTCCTGCGGCATGTCCTGGAGGGCGGTGCCCATCAGGAACTCGCCCTTCGGGATCAGCTTGGCGCCCGGGATGGAGACGATCTCGTACTCGTTCGGCTCGCGAACATCGATGATCTCGATCTTCTCGTCGCCGTCGATCCACTCCTTGAGCTGCTTGGGAGTGATCGTGGAGCCGGCGGCCGCCTCCTGCGCCTCGTCGGACACGACGCCGCAGAAGGCCTCGTAGTCGATGAGCTCGGTGACGGTCGCGTTCGGCCCGCAGACCGCGCAGTCGGGGTCCTTGCGGACCTTGACCTGGCGGTATTGCATCTCCAGGGCGTCGTAGATCATCAGGCGGCCGACCAGCGGGTCGCCCACGCCGGCCAGGACCTTGATCGCCTCGGTGACCTGGATGGAGCCGATGGACGCGCAGAGCACGCCCAGGACGCCGCCCTCGGCGCAGGACGGAACCATGCCGGGGGGCGGGGGCTCCGGGTACAGGCAGCGGTAGCACGGACCGTGCTCGGACCAGAAGACCGAGGCCTGGCCGTCGAAGCGGTAGATGGAACCCCACACGTAGGGCTTGTTGAGCAGCACGCACGCGTCGTTGACGAGGTAGCGCGTCGCGAAGTTGTCCGTGCCGTCGACGATCAGGTCGTACTGGCTGAACATGTCCATCACGTTGTCGGCCTCGAGCCGCTCCTCGTGAAGGATCACGTTCACGTACGGGTTGATGCCGAGGACCGAGTCCTTCGCGGACTCCGCCTTGGACCGGCCGATGTCGGCCTGGCTGTGGATGATCTGGCGCTGCAGGTTCGACTCGTCGACCTCGTCGAACTCCACGATGCCGAGCGTGCCCACGCCGGCGGCGGCCAGGTACATGAGGGCCGGCGAGCCAAGGCCACCGGCGCCCACACAGAGCACCTTGGCGTTCTTCAGCCGCTTCTGCCCGTCCATCCCGACATCCGGGATGATCAGGTGGCGGGAGTACCTGCGGACCTCGTCTACGGTGAGCTCAGCAGCTGGCTCGACCAGGGGTGGCAGCGACACGGGGACTCCGTTGGTCGGTATCTACGTACGGTTGTTCCGTCTGTAACACTGCCACGCCCCCCTTCATTCCGAGACACCGCGTCCGATGCGCGAGACGATTTCGTCCCAGTAGCCGGGCATCGCCTCCCACGGGTCGGTCGAGCCGTCCCGGTCCGTGCGATCGGTGAAGTAGATCGTGCCCGCGCCCTGCCAGCGCGCGATGCGCAGCGCCTCCTCGAGATGACCGAGTGGCATCCCGTGGACGAAGTGGCAGAAGCGCTCGTGCGGGTAGTCGGCGGTCCACTCGGCGACCTGGGACCAGCGATAGTCGCTCCAGGGGCCGGAGAAGGTCACCAACTGGTCGGCGTTCTCGGCGTATCCGGGGTACGGGTGGGTGCCGTGATTGAACACGATGTGCGCGTCGTCGACGAGGGCGCGCAGGGTCGTGGTGGCGCGCCGGACCTCGGGGAGCGCGGCCCGCTCGGTGGGGCAGCGGTCGAAGTAGAAACCGTCCACCTGGTACCAGTCGAGGAAGCGGTGGGCGTCGGAGACGAGTTCACCGAAGGCGCGGGCGCCATAGGTCAGGTCCAAGTGACCAAGGACACGCACCCCGGCCCGCCGCAGCCGCCCCGCCGCCTCCAGGCAGTGCTGGTCGGGGCGGGAGCCCGGACCATTCGCAATATTCAGAACAACCCAGTGCAAAGGCGTTTCGGGGCGGGTGAGTTCGGCCCACTCCGCGGGTGCGACGAGGGGGTGTGCGAAACCGGGGACACCGAAGCCGAGTCGTACGTCGGTGCTCGACAGGCCGGTCGCGGTCGGGGTCAGATACGGCATGCCGCCTCCATCCAGATGTCGGCGAGGGACTCTTCGAGGTTGATGCGGGGACGCCAACCGAGCCGGTCGCGGGCCGTGCGCACGTCGGCCTGCTGCCAGCTGCCGCAGCCGTCGGGGTACGGATACGCGGTCGGCACGGGCGGCATCCCGTGGTCTGATTCGGTGCGGGGGTGGCCGACGGATGGCCGCATCCCGACGGCTGGGCCGTCGAGTTCGTGGAGGGATCCGCCGAAACCGGCGACGCGGGCGAGCACGGCGGCGGCGTCCCGCAGCCGCACGGCGCGGCCCGAGCCGATGTTGATGACGCCCTGCGCGGCGGAGAGCGACGCGGCGTGCACGGCGCGCGCCACATCCCGTACGTCGATGAAGTCGCGCTGTGCGCCGAGGCCGCCCAGCTTCAGCTCCCCGTCGCCGGCCTGCATCGCGCGGCGCATCGCCTCCGCAAGCCGGCCGAGCGGGGATCCGGCCGGGGTGCCGGGCCCCGCGGGCGAGAAGACGCGCAGGACGACGGCGTCGAGGCCGGAGCCGAGGACGAGTTCGGTGGCGGCGAGCTTGCTGACGCCGTACGGACCGCCGGGCCTGGGCACCGCGTCCTCCGCGGTGGACGAGCCGGGCTGCGAGGGCCCGTACTCGGCGCCGCAGCCGATCTGCACGAGGCGGGCGCCGCACCCGCTGCGCCGCAGGGCCTCGCAGACGGTGGCGACGGCCACGGTGTTGTGCCGGGTGAGGTCGCGGGCGCCGCCGCGGGTGGCGCCGGCGCAGTTGATGACCACTCCGGGGTGGACGGCGTCCAGGAAGCGGGTGAGTGCTCCCGGGCTGCCGGTGGCGAGGTCGAAGCGGACGTCGGCGTCGTCGCCCCGGCCGAGCGTGGTGAGCTGCACGGCGGGGTCGGCCAGCAGGCGGTCGGCGACGAAGCGGCCCAGATACCCGTTGGCTCCGATCAGCAGAACCCTCATCGGGTGCCTCCCAGGGCTCGCGCTGCGGTCCCTCGGAGCGCCCCGAGGGCGCCGCGCGCTGCGCGCGGGGCGCGCCGGTCGTGGATTCCGCGCTGCCCGTGCGGTCCGGAGTATCCGGCGTATCCGGCGCCTCCGGGAGGAGGGGTGGTCATCTGGCGTTCTCCTTATGGGGGTTGCCCTGGGTCTTCGGATGGGCCCGCGGTGTCGGCCCAGCGGGAGATGGGTGGATCTGGTCATGTGGCGAGTGCCGACCGTGGCGGCGCGGTGCGCTCGACGGGGGCGGTGGTGTCGGAGGTGGTGGTCACGGCGCCCAGCCGGTCGGGGCGTCGACGTTCGCGTGGGCGGAGGCCCGGGTCAGGGTGCGGGTGGCGTGCACGAGGAGGACGAGGGCGGCGACGGTGCAGGAGACCGTCGGGACGACACCCGCGCCGACCGCCTCGACGGCGGTCTCGACGGGCAGGCCCAGGACGTCGCAGCCGGGCAGGCGGGCGGCGAAGACCGTGGAAACGGCCAGGACTTCGACGGCGACGGCGGCGCCCAGCGCGAGCGCGGGCGCGTGCGTGCGGCGGTGCGCGGCGAGGAGCCGGGAGAGCAGCAGCAGAACGCCCAGGGCGCCCGCTCCGGCGTGGTCCACCTTCTCGTCGAGTACGGCCCCGGCCAGCGCGAGGAGTGCGATGAGGGCGAGCGCGAACAGGGCCACCGCTCCGAGGAGCAACGGGCGGACGGAGGAGGCGAATTCGGCGAGACCGTGACTCGTGGCGAGGCGGCGCCGTGCTCCGCCCGAGAAGAGCTGGGCGCACCAAGCGGCCGGAGCCACCGCGACGGCGAGCGCGACCAGTGGCGCGAGCGCGGGGGCCCAGGGTTCGTCGGGCCCGCCGGCGAGCGCGGCGTCGAGGAGTCCGTCGCCGAGGAGGGCGTAGGCGAGCAGCCAGCAGGACCACAGCCGTGCCGAGGGGGCGGAGGGGCCGTCAACCGCGCGCAGCGGGCCGTGGCGGAGCGTCGTGCGCAGGGCGACGAGGGTGGCGAGCGCACCGACGAGGCCGACGACCAGGCGTGCGGTGCCCGCCGTGGCGTGGAGGCCGAACAGTGTGAGCGCGCAGACGGCTCCCGGCAGCAGCGCGAGCACGGCCCACAGGCCGCGCACTCCGGTGGGGGGAGCGGTGTGCTCGACGACGGGTTCGTACGGGCCGCCGTCCCTCGACGCGCGGGCGTACATCTCCTCGGCGAGCGAGAACACGTCCCTGTGGCGGAAGCGGGCGGCGGTCCTGTCGGTGACGCCGTGGGCCTCGAGACCCGCGGCGATCTCCAGCGGGTCGACGGCCCGCTCGCACAGGTCACGGTGCCGGTGCATGAGGCCCTTGACCGGGTCGGCGCCGGAACGTCGTTGTGCGGGGCGGGAGTTGGTGCCCCGGGCTTCGGGCTCGGGCCGCCCCTGAGACTCCGCGTCGCGCGGGCCGACGATCCGTGCGACATCGGCACGGTGGTCCGCCTCCGTACGGGCGTCGGCGTCGGCGTCGGCGTCATGAGCATCCGGATCACCGGTGTCGGCACCACTGACCCCCGTGCCACCCGGCTCAACGTCACTGGCCGCGCCGTCATCCGGCCCGGCACCGCTCGGCACCACGTCAGAGGGGCCCACGCCACGGGACTCCACATCGCGAAAGTCCGCGACACGGGGCCCCACGTCACCGGAGTCCACGACACGGGGCCCCACGTCACGGGACTCGACATCACGGGACCCCTCGTCACGGGCCCCCGCATCACGACCCCCGTCTTCGAGGGCGGGCGACCGCCACGCCGCGGGATCGCCCAGCAGCCCCATGTCCAGGCGGTCCAGGCTGTCCAGGTCGCCAAGGTCACCCAGGTCGGCCTGTTCCGTGGAGGCCAGGCCTCCGCCATCCGCAGCACCACCGTCGGCACCGGCACTGGAACCAGCACCGGCACCCGCATCGCCGCGCGCCCCCAGCGCCTCCGCCGACCCGGCGCCCCACGCCCCGGCGCTCACCGGTACCCGGGGCGCATCGGCGTCGCCCCCGGTACCGGTGTCGCCGAACGCGGCACGCTCACTCGTGCGTTCGCTGATCCGCCCGGTCATCCGTCCGCCTCTCCGCTGCCCTGCGTCATCCCGGCCAACTGCTCCCGCGCACCGCCGTCGGCTCCCCAACTGGTGCCTGCCGCCCCGCCCGAGCGCCCCGGCGGTCGGCCGCCGCTCCGGTCACCCGTGCTCTGCGTGGTCCAGCGGCCCGGCACATGGGCCTCCGGCGGGTAGGCGAACGGCAGGGGGTCGCCCGCGTCGTCGACGACCTCCCGGCGCACCGGGAAGCGCGAGACGATCTCCAGGTAAATGCTGTGAAATGCCGTGACGTTCTGTTCGACGGTGAACAGCTCCAGGGCGCGCGCTCGCGCGGCCGCGCCGAGCCGTTCACGCCGTGCGGGGTCGCGCAGCAGCGCCACGCACGCCTCCGCGAGCGCGCGCGGATTGCGCGGCGGCACCACGAGCCCCGTGCCACCGATCACCTCGACGACGGCGCCCGCGTCCGTGGACACCGTCGCGCGCCCGCAGAACATGGCCTCCACCAGGCTGACCGGGAATCCTTCGACGACGCTGGACAGGACGACGACACCGCAGGAGCCGTAGACATCGGCGAGGTCGGGGGCCTCGGGAGAGCCCAACTCCTCGAAGGAGACGGGGTTCTCGCCCACGGCGTGGATCCCCTCCGCCTCGTCCGGGAAGAGCTGCGCGGCGAGGGCCTTGCAGTGCCCGAGATACAGCGCCGCCTCGCGGTCCGCCACGGGGTCCGATGCCTCCGCCCCGCCGCCGGACCCACCGGACGGCCTCCCGGAGACGAAACCGTCGGCCGGCCATCCGCCGCCGCCCACAAGGCCCGCGCCCGCGGCAGCGCCCGCTCCGGCGCCGGGGGCCGCCCCGGCCTCCGGCACGCCGACGATGCGCAGCCGCGCCCTCGGCTCCTCCTTGCGGACCTCGGAGAACGCGTGCAGCAGCGAGATCAGGTCCTTGGAGGGGTCGATGCGCCCGACCCAGACGACGGTGTCCGGATCGCCCGGCCCCTCCCGCTCGCCCACCGCGGTGAAGTGGCCGGCCTCCATGCCGGGGTGAATGGTGCGCAGCTTGGCGCGGTCGGCGCCGCACCGCTCCTGCCAGCGCCGCGCGTGCGCGTTGCCGGGCGTGATCACGGTGGCCTGCCGGTAGACCTCGGCGGCGAGTCGGCCGTGGAAGGCGGCGAGGAGCGCGCGCACCGGCGCGCTCAACTCGGCGTCGCCCGCGGCGAGGTACCGGGCCCTGAGCTGCACCCCGTACTCCGTGACGAGCAGCGGTACCCCGTAGAAGTGCTTGGCGATCAGGCCGGGCAGAGCGGCCGCGCCGCCGGAGGCCGCGTGGCAGAGGTCGACGGACGCGAGCCCGCCCCCGCCGGACAGCCCCGTGGGAAAACCTGAAGAAGAAGCAGAAGGAGCCGCTGAAGAAGAACCCGAGTCGCCCGCCACAGCGCCTGACGAAGCGCCCGACGGCGAACCCGCAGCCGCCTCCTCCACACCCGAAACCCGCGCCGCCCCCGCCGCCGAACCGGACACCGCCCCCGAAGCCGACACCGACCCCGAACCCGCCCCCGTCGCGCGGCCCGAGGCGTCATACCCGGACCCGTCCTCGTACCAGTCCAGCGACAGCGGCCGCAGCTCACGCTCCACGCGCGCCGCGAAGGAGAGCAGATCGGGCACGCGCGCCGCGCGCACCGCACGGAGCGCGCCGGGCGCGCGGCAGGCGCGCTCCAGGATGCGTACGGCGGCCTCGGAGCGCAGGGAGACGCCCAGGCCGCCCTCGTCGCGGGCGAGTTCGGCGAGCCCGTACAGCGCGCTGGCGAAACGGTCCGCCTCGCTCGTTTCCATGGCATGGGACGTCGCGTCGGCCGACACCACGGCCTCGACCAGCTCCCGGTACAACGCGGCGAACCGGCGCCGCGCCCGCCGCCCGTACACGCCGTCGCGCGCGCCGCTCTCGTTCCCGGAGGCCGCAGCCCACATCGGTGCAGTCCGCACGCGCATGACCTGAGGCGGCAGTTCGAGCCACCCCGCGTCTTCCTGCTCCTGACTGGTGGAGAGCGCGTAGATGTCGAACTCGTGCTGCTCGAGCCCGCGCACAAGCCGGTCGCACCAGAGTCTGGCCTCACCGTTCACATACGGATAACCACCCTCGGTAAGCATTCCGATGCGCACGCGCACACCCCCGATCTCCCGTACAGGGAGCCGCCGTTGGTTTGGCGGCTCGCAGCGGGACGAACGTATGCGGACATGCCGGTGGCGTGATGGACGGTTGTCCATCACGCCACCAAAAGGGGTGAACGGGCGTAACTTTCCCGTGCGCGCGACGTTTGGTCGCGCTAAGAGAGCGAACGGCTACGGATAGCTACCGAGCGTCAACCCTTGGGAAAGGCCCAGGGGTTGGGCTTGCACGTGATTCCGTCGGCCGACAGGAACTTGGTCTGCTGTTGCATGACCGGCGCGAGCGCGCCGTTCTGCGAGCAGGTCACGTGATTGAAGCCGAGCCGGTGCCCGACCTCGTGGTTGATGAGCATCTGTCGGTACGGGTGGATGGCGTTGTCGCCGAGCACCTTGTCGTACGTCTCCGAGCCCTGGGCCCACCGATACGCGTTGATCATCACGCGGTCGGTCGCCGCGGAGTCGCACGACACGTTGTCCTGGGTCGTGTCGAGGCCCGACTTCGCGCACCAGTCGGCCGTCGTGCCCGGGCTCGCGAGCGTGATCACGAAGTCCGGCTTCCCGGAGGAGACGCGCTCGAAGGTGCGGGCGTTGTCGTGGGCCCAACTCCGCTTGTCGTTCAGGGTCTTCTGCACCGCCTGCGCGAACAGCGCCCCATCGAGCCCGAGCCCCTTCTCCACGTCGACCCGGTAGCTGAACTTCTGCCCGCTGCCCGGCGCCTTGGCCTGCCCGGGGACCGCCGCGAACGCACCGGACGCCTTCAGGTCCGCCGCGAGCGAGTACTTCTTGGCCATCTTCTGCCCGTACGTCACCGGGGCGGCCGGCGCCGTCTCCTTCGGGGCGGCCCGCTGGTCCGTGCGCGAGGCGGAGCCACCGTGCGGTCGGCTGCCCTCGGCGGCCTGCGCCCGCGCGTCACCCGCGGAGCCGCCGTCCTTGTCGGCGACCTGCCCAGCGACGACCACGGCGAGCACCGTGGTGACGGCCGCGGCGGCGATGCCCGTGAAGGTCATGCCCCGGCCACGCCGCTCGCGCCCACCGTCGGCCCCGGCCGGCGTTCCGTCCTCCGGTAGCACGGGCGGTTCCGCGTCCCACTCGGTCACGCGCGCGTACGGGTCCGTGGCCGCAGGGGCGTCGACACCCGTGGAAGCGTTGGAACTCGCCGGGGCATGGAAGCCCTTCGGGGCGTCGAACGCGTCGATGTACTCCTGACGCGGGTGCGCCTGAGCCGGCGCCTCCTGGACCGGAGTGCCCTGCGGCGGCGTGCTCCGAACGGAAGCGTCCTGAGCCTGAGCGCCTTGAGCCGCAGCACCTTGAGCCGCAGCACCTTGCACCGGAGCGCCTTGAGCCGGTCGTTCCTGCCGCGGTCGCGGCCCCGACAGCGGCGCATCGGCGGGAACCGTCACCCCGTGCTCGGGACCGCGCGCCGAGGCGACCGGGCCCGCGACCGGCGGCACGGCCGTGCCCCAGCCGCCACCCGGCTCCCGCGCCTCGGGGTGACCGCCACGCACCGGATCGGCCCCTGGGCGCGCGGACGTGTGCCCAAGGAAGGGCGGACGTCCGGACGCCGGCGGCGGGGCGGGCGCGGGCTGCGGCGCCTCGGTGGGCCCCCGTCGTCTGCGCCCGGTGCCCACGCCCGACCGCGACGGGGCGTGCGCCTCGGCCTCCATCTGTACGTCGACAGCGTCCTGCGCGCCGTCTGCCGATCCTCGGCGGCGATGCCGTCCCACAGGCCGCCTCAGCTCCCCAATGTCGTGTGGTCGTCGGTGCCGGACGCGTCACTCGCGGCGTCACCGGCACTACTGGCGCTCCCGCGCCTCTTGTTCAACGCTTCGGTGTCCGCGAGGAGTTCCCGGAACGCCGTAGCGACGGTACGCGGATACTCCATCATCGCGACATGCCCCGCGTCCGGGAGCGTGAGCAGCCTCGAATCCCGGAAGGCACGCGCCGCGCGGGCCGCCATCCGGTACGAGACCAGCAGGTCACGCCCGCCGTATATGAGCTGCGTCGGCGCGAGCACGCGCTCGGCCTGGCGCCAGAGGCCGTGCTGCCCGCCGAGCGTGTACGCGTTCACGACACCGCGCGCGGAGCGGGCCATGGCATCCCAGAAGTACGGCAACCGGAGCCGCCGCTCCATCTCGTCGACGGCCACCCTGAAGCCCTCGGGCGTGACCCGGTTCGGGTCTCCGTAACAAAGGGCCATCACGCCGCGCACGCGCTGCTCGGGCGTCCACTCCTTCGTCAGGCGCGTGAAGAGCGGGGCGACACCGGGCACCGCGAGCAGCCCGGTCGGCAGGGCGGTGCGCTGCACCCGGATCTCCGGCAGCGCCGGCGACACCAGGGTCAGCGTGCGGACGAGATCGGGGCGCGCCGCGGCCACGCGCGTGGCGATGGCTCCGCCCAGCGAGTTCCCGAAGAGGTGCACGGGGCCGCTGCCCTGTGCGTCGAGATAGCGGACGATCCCGCGCGCGTGCCCGGTCACCGAGTAGTCGCCGTTGTCCGGTGGGGGCGAGTCGCCGAACCCCGGCAGGTCGACCGCCTCCCCGTCGACGACGTCCGCGAGCAGCGGCATCAGCGCCGACCAGTTCTGCGAGGAGCCGCCGAGCCCGTGCACGTACAGCGCCGGCGGCAGCCCCTCGTGCGCTCCGGGACGGGACCGGACCGACAGCGTCAGACCGGGAAGTCCGACCGAGCGCACGTGCTCCCCCTCGGCGACGTCGACGGCGCCCGGCTTGGGCGTCGCGGCGGCGATGGCGGCGGGCACGCGCGGCGACTCGGTCGAAGACATGCGACATATGTTACGAGACGATCACACTGTGGATCGCGTGTTCGCCGTCACAGATCCGAACGCGGCACGACCGGGCGGGTTCGTTCAGGAGTCCCCTCAGGAGATCCCTTGTCACTCAAGGGATTGCCGAAAGGTCGCATCGCGCCCCGATCGGGTGTCTCCTACGCTCGATATCAGGGCACCCGTCCACGCACGGACAGGTGACGAAGGGAGCCACCGATGACGGTCGACCCGAGCGACCCCGAGACCTTCACGGAGCGCCGCCCCGCCGAGCCGGGGGTGGAGACCCCCGAGGCCGACAGCGCGGAGCAGTACACGGAGCTCACGCCCGAGCAGGACGACGAGCCCGACGCGGAGGCCGACCCGGGCACCGCGAACGAGGCGGACCGGGCGGAGCAGGCCCGCGTCGTGGCGATCGACGAGGACGACTATCGGTGACCGCTGCACCGATACCGGTGAACGGTGCGTCATGATCCACCCATTTGTGACCACAGATGTGACATCGGGCTCACTACATGCGGTTTTCACGGGAGTCCGGTCCGTGAAATTCTGCGCTCGCACCGCGCACATCAGGGTTACCCAAAAGTACGATGGCGTCGCGGCGCACACCGCACACGGACAATCTTGGGAGGCGGCGTGACAGCCATCGAGCAGACGGAGGCAGCGCGCCCCAAGGGCACACGCCTGCCGCGCCGTGCCCGACGCAACCAACTTCTGGGCGCGGCCCAGGAGGTTTTCGTCGCGCAGGGGTACCACGCGGCCGCGATGGACGACATCGCCGAGCGGGCCGGCGTCAGCAAGCCGGTGCTCTACCAGCACTTTCCCGGCAAGCTCGAGCTCTACCTGGCGCTGCTCGACCAGCACTGCGAGTCCCTGTTGCAGTCGGTGCGCACGGCGCTCGCCTCCACGACGGACAACAAGCAGCGCGTCGCGGCGACCATGGACGCCTACTTCGCGTACGTGGAGGACGAGGGCGGCGCGTTCCGGCTCGTCTTCGAGTCGGACCTGACGAACGAGCCGGCGGTGCGCGAGCGCGTCGACCGGGTCAGCCTGCAGTGCGCCGAGGCGATCTCGGACGTGATCGCGGAGGACACGGGCCTGTCCAAGGACGAGTCGATGCTGCTGGCGACGGGCCTCGGCGGCGTCTCGCAGGTCGTCGCGCGCTACTGGCTGTCCAGCGCCAGCCCGGTCGAGCGCGACACCGCGGTGCAGCTGCTGACGTCGCTCGCCTGGCGCGGCATCGCGGGCTTCCCGCTGCACGGCGCAGAGCACCACTGAGCGCGCCCCACTGAGCGCGCCCCGTGCGCGTCCGGGTACCCATTCAGTTGTTCCCGTCCCGCTGTTCGCTCTTGGCGTGCAGCCGTGGCGCCAGGAGTCTCGCCTGGCCGGGCTAATGTTTGCTGGGTACGGCGCGGTGTTCCGCGCACATCACGGATCGTCGGAGGGACAAGGCCGTGGAGGTCAAGATCGGCGTGCTGCACACGCCTCGCGAGATCGTTCTGGAGAGCGACCAGTCCGCCGAGGAGGTCGAGAGCGCGGTGTCCGCGGCGCTGTCCGGCAAGTCCCAGCTCCTCTCCCTGAAGGACGAGAAGGGCCGCAAGGTCCTGGTCCCCGCCGAGCGCCTCGCCTATGTCGAGCTCGGCGAGCCGTCGGCGCGGAAGGTGGGCTTCGGCCCGCTGTAGAACGTCGTGGAAACGTCCCGGAAGGGACGCGCGGACAGAACGTGAAAGGCCTGATGGCACGGCTGCCATCAGGCCTTTTGCGTGGTCACAGCGAACGCATGGACAACCCCCGCGCGGAGGGTTGCACCCCGGGGGCCAGGGGTAGACCGGCTACGTCCGACACGCACCCAACGGCCGCGCGGGAGGTATCCGCACCATGCTTCTCGAAGTTCTCGGCTCCGTACTGCTCGGCATGGCACTCGCCCTCGGGGCGGGCCGCCGACTGCCGCACCGGCTGCCGTCACGCACGCTCGTGCTGCCGACCGGCGTGGCGGGCGCCCTCTTCGGGGCGTTCGTCACCCACAGCGCGCTCGGTCCCGGCCATTCGATCGCCACACTCGTGGGCGCGGTCGCGATGTCCGTGGCCCTGCTCTCGCTGCTGCTGCGTCCCACCCGGGGCAGAGCGCGGCAGCAGCTGACTCCGTACGCGTAGCCGAAGAGCGCGGGCGGCGGGTCCCAGGGCCCGCCGGCCTGCCGTTCGGACCAGGCCCTAGGCGGCCAGTCCCAGCGCCGCCATCCGCTTGGTGTGCGCCTCGGTGATCCGCGAGAACATCTTGCCGACCTCGGCCAGGTCGAAGCCGTCGGCCACGCCCCCGACCAGCATCGTGGACAGCGCGTCGCGGTCCGCGACGACCCGCTGCGACTGCGACAGCGCCTCACCCATGAGCCGCCGCGCCCACAGCGCGAGCCGGCCGCCCACGCGCGGGTCGGCCTCGATCGCGGCACGCACCTTCTCCACGGCGAACGACGCGTGGCCGGTGTCGTCGAGCACGGCGAGGACGAGCGAGCGGGTGTCCGAGTCGAGGCGGGCCGCGACCTCCCGGTAGAAGTCTGACGCGATCGAGTCGCCGACGTACGCCTTGACCAGGCCCTCCAGCCAGTCCGACGGGGCGGTCTGGCGGTGGAAGCCGTCGAGCGCGCCGACGAACGGGTCCATCGCGTCGGTCGGCTCCACGCCGATCGCCGAGAGCCGGTCGCGCAGCTGCTCGAAGTGGTGGAACTCGGCGGACGCCATCTTGGCCAGCTCCGCCTTGTCGGCCAGCGTGGGCGCCAGCTTCGCGTCCTCGGCGAGCCGCTCGAACGCCGCCAGCTCTCCGTACGCGAGCGCGCCCAGCAGGTCGACGACGGCGGCCCGGTAGTTGTCGTCCGCGGCCGCGGTGGCCCAGTCCTGGGCGGCGATCCCGGTCGGAGCTTCGGTGGCGGGCGTGGCGTTGTCAGGCGTCTCCATGAAGCGCACAATAGCCCGCTCGCCGTGTCGCGGAAGGCCCTGGTCAAGGAGTGTGACGACGGCTACGTGACCCATTCGGCCATCGCACATGCGCGATTCCGGGGTATGGTGGTAATGAGCCCGCCGAGTGCAAGGCGCTGCAAAGGCGTTTCTGCGCACTTTCGGACGGGCCTCATGAATGAGGATGCCCGGTCGGAGGCCCGATCGGCTCCGACCCGACAGCCCTCTGGGTCGTACGTCACAAGGCGTACGGATCGAGGAGGGGCCCTCAGCGGCACGAGCGCTCGAGCGTCGGCAGTGGTCCCGCGCCATCCGGTCCACCCGATCCCCGCAGACCGCGGCTCGAGTCCGGTGTACCAGACCGGCACGGTCGAGAAGACCCCCGCGTTCGCCTCGCGCCGCACCTCACAGAAGAGGCAACACCCTGACTACGCAGACTTCGACATTCCGCCAGCTCGGCATTCTTCCCGAGACGGCGGAGGCCCTTGAGGCCGTCGGCATCATCAATCCCTTTCCCATCCAGGAGATGACCCTCCCCGTCGCCCTTTCCGGCACGGACGTCATCGGACAGGCCAAGACCGGCACGGGCAAGACCCTCGGTTTCGGCCTTCCGCTCCTCGAGCGCGTCACCGTCCCCGCGGACGTCGAGGCCGGCCGGGCCACGCCCGAGCAGCTGACCGACGCCCCGCAGGCCCTCGTCGTCGTCCCGACGCGCGAGCTGTGCCAGCAGGTGACCAACGACCTCCTGACCGCCGGCAAGGTGCGCAATGTGCGCGTCCTCGCCATATATGGCGGGCGGGCGTACGAGCCCCAGGTCGAGGCCCTGAAGAAGGGCATCGACGTCGTCGTCGGTACGCCCGGGCGACTGCTCGACCTGGCAGGCCAGAAGAAGCTGAACCTCTCGCACGTCAAGGCGCTCGTCCTCGACGAGGCCGACGAGATGCTCGACCTGGGCTTCCTGCCCGACGTCGAGAAGATCATCAACATGCTTCCGGCGAAGCGTCAGACGATGCTGTTCTCGGCGACCATGCCGGGCGCCGTCATCGGCCTGGCCCGCCGCTACATGTCGCAGCCGACGCACATCCGTGCCACGTCGCCGGACGACGAGGGCGCGACGGTGCGCAACATCGCGCAGCACGTGTACCGCGCGCACAACATGGACAAGCCCGAGATGGTCGCGCGCATCCTCCAGGCCGAGGGCCGCGGACTGTCAATGATCTTCTGCCGTACGAAGCGCACGGCGGCCGACATCGCGGACCAGCTCAAGCGCCGCGGCTTCGCCTCCGGCGCGGTCCACGGCGACCTGGGCCAGGGCGCCCGTGAGCAGGCCCTGCGCGCCTTCCGCAACGGCAAGGTGGACGTCCTCGTCTGCACCGACGTCGCCGCGCGCGGCATCGACGTCGACGACGTGACGCACGTCATCAACTACCAGTCCCCCGAGGACGAGAAGACCTATCTGCACCGCATCGGCCGCACCGGCCGCGCGGGCAAGAAGGGCATCGCGATCACGCTGGTGGACTGGGACGACATCCCGCGCTGGCAGCTGATCAACAAGGCCCTCGAGCTGGACTTCAACGACCCGGTCGAGACCTACTCCTCCTCGCCGCACCTCTACGAGGAGATGAACATCCCGGCAGGCACCAAGGGTGTGCTGCCGCGCTCGTCGCGCACGCGCGCCGGGCTCGACGCCGAGGAGATCGAGGACCTGGGCGAGACCGGTGGCCGCGGGGCGTCGTCCTCGCGTGGCGGCCGCGGTGGCCACGGCGACCGCGATCGTGACCGTGGCCGGAGCCGGGACCGCGAGCAGCGCGAAGAGCGTGAGCGCCCGGCGCGCGCGCCGCGCCGCCGTCGCCGCATGCGCGGTGGCGAGCCGGTCGGCGCCGGCGAGGCCACGGCCGCGCCCACGTCCGCTGCTCCCGCCACTGCTTCTGCCCCCGCTCCCGTCGAGGAGTCCGCCGAGCCGCGGACGCCGCGCCGTCGCCGTCGTACGCGCAATGGCGCCGGCGCCCCGTCGGTCGCACCGGTGGCCCCCGCCGCCGAGGCGGTCGTGGAGACGGTCGAGGCGGAGGTTCCCGCCCAGCCGCGTCGTCGTACGCGCAAGAAGGCCGAGGCCGTCGTCGAGACGGTGGAGGCCGTGCCGGCGGCCGCGGAGCCGGAGCAGGCCGCACCGAAGGCAAAGCCCGCTCGCACCCGTAAGAAGGCGGAAGCCGCGGTCGAGGTCGCCGAGGCGAAGCCGGCCACCCGGACCCGTACGCGGAAGAAGGCCGAAGCGGCCGTCGACACCGCGGAGGCCGCCGAGGCCAAGCCGGCCACCCGGACGCGCACCCGCAAGAAGGCCGAGCCCGCCGCCGACGCCGCGGAGGCGAAGCCCACCACGCGTACGCGCAAGAAGGCCGAGCCGGTCGCCGAGGCGGCGGACGCGAACGAGGCGAAGCCGGCCCGTACGCGGACGCGCAAGAAGGCGGAGGCCGCGGTCGACACCGCGGAGGCCGCCGAAGCGAAGCCCGCCACGCGGACCCGCACGCGGAAGAAGGCCGAGCCCGCCGCCGAGACCGTCGAGGCGGCCGAGGCGACGGAGGCGAAGCCGCGTCGGACGCGCAAGAAGGCGGAGGCCGCGGTCGACACCGCGGAGGCCGCCGAGGCCAAGCCGGCCACCCGGACGCGCACCCGCAAGAAGGCCGAGCCCGCCGCCGACGCCGCGGAGGCGAAGCCCACCACGCGGACCCGGAAGAAGGCCGCACCGGCCGCCGAGACCGCCCAGACGGCCGAGGCGACCGAGGCGAAGCCGCGTCGGACGCGCAAGAAGGTCGAGGCCGCCGAGGCCTGATCGGTCCACGGCGAAAGGCCCGGATCCCGCTGCTGCGGGGTCCGGGCCTTCGTTGTCGGTGGCTGCGCGTAATCTCGGCACATGAGCAGGCCCGCGACCTTCACCCCGCCGCCCGGCACCCGTGCGCACCGCCTCCGCACCGCCCGTGGCGACTTCGCCGCGCTCACCGGCGAGCCGGCCGAGGACCCGGTCCTGGGCACCGCCCTGCTGCTTCCCGGGTTCACGGGGAGCAAGGAGGACTTCATCGAGCTGCACGCCCCGTTGAGCGCGGCCGGTTACCGGACCGTCGCCGTGGACGGCCGCGGGCAGTACGAGTCGGAGGGCCCGAAGGGCGACGAACGGCCTTACGGGCAGCGCGAGTTGGCGCGCGACGTGCTCGCACAGGTGGCAGCGCTCCGGGCCACCGGAGGAGTCGGCCGGGTGCATCTGCTGGGCCACTCGCTCGGCGGACTCGTCGCGCGCGCGGCGGCCATCGAGGACCCCGCGCCCTTCGCCTCGCTCACGCTGATGTCCTCGGGCCCCGCAGCCGTGGCGCCGCCCCAGCAGGAGCGCGCCAAGCTGCTCCAGGACGCTCTCGCCGCGCTCGACATGGCCCAGGTGTGGGAGGCCATCCAAGGTCTGGACGCCCCCGAGGACGCCGCCGACCTCCGCGGCGACGGCGAGGACCTGCGCCGCCGCTGGATGCGGAACAGCCCGGCCCAGCTCATCGCCACGGCGGCGCAGCTGCGCACGGAGCCGGACCGGGTCGACGAGCTCGCCGCGCTCGGCCTCGCGTGCCATGTGCTGTCGGGCGAGCGGGACGACACCTGGCCGGTGCCGCTGCTCGACGCCATGGCGGCGCGCCTCGGCGCGGAGCGCACCGTCGTCGCCGGGGCCGAGCACTCCCCCAATACCGACCAGCCGGGGGCCACGGCCGCCGCGCTCGCCACCTTCTGGGACCGCCACCCGGCGGCGTAGAACCGTAAAACCGCAGCTCACAGGCGCCTCCCGGCACTACTGACGCGCGAGTCATTAGCCGCTCGAAAAATTTCCTTAGCGTAGGGAATGTTTGCAGCGGGCAACTCGTTGTACCCACTGGAACGCGCGGCACTGCGGCCGCGCAATTCACTCTTAACGGCCGGGCAACCGCCCGGCCGTACGGCGGGACCAGGCTTGTATCGGCTCCCGCACCAGTAGTTCTCCTTCAGGAGGATCACCAGACGAAGGGAGAAGCCCATGCGCTTCGAAATCATGCGACTCGACGATGTCGACGGCACCGCCGTGGACAGCACCGTCGTGGACGCCGCCTCCGTCAACCGGATCGTTCAGCAGGCCGCCGCCATCGGGCAGCGCCTCTACATCCGCCCGGCAGAGTCGTCCGCCTCGTAACGGCGTAAGCGACTCGCACACTTCGAAGCCCCCGTACGCACGATGCGTACGGGGGCTTCGCTGTTGTCGTGGGTTGTCGTGGGTTGCCGTGGGCGGTCAGGAGCCCTGGATCACCTGCGTCACGCCGTTGATGATCTGCTGCACCGCGATCGCGGACAGCATCATGCCCGCGAGCCGGGTCACCAGGACCACGCCGCCGTCCTTGATGACGCGGATGATCACCAGCGAGTAGCGCATCACCAGCCACAGCACGACGTGGATCGCGACGATCGCGGACCAGACGGAGAGCTGGTCCCCCATCGAGTCCGCGTCCTGCACGGCGAGGATCACGGAGACGATCGCGCCGGGCCCGGCGAGCAGCGGCATGCCGAGCGGCACGAGGGCGACGTTCACGTCCTTGGTCTGCTTGGGCTCGTCCGTCTTGCCGGTCAGCAGGTCGAGCGCGATCAGGAGCAGCAGCAGGCCACCGGCGATCATCAGGGCCGGGACGGAGACGTGCAGATAGGCCAGGATCTGGTTGCCCAGGACGCCGAACACGGCGATGACGCCGAAGGCGACGCACACCGCCTGGAAGGCCATGCGCTTCTGGACCTTGGCGGGGCGGCCCGCGGTGAGGGCGAGGAAGATCGGGGTGATTCCGGGGGGATCCATAATCACAAAAAGCGTGAGAAAAAGGGATCCGAAGACGGCAGCGTCGAACACGGTGGGGTGCCTTGCGAGAGTGGTGCGGAAGGGTGGGTCGGGTCACGTACGGGGCGCGTACGTGGCGATGAGCGCGGGGCGCGTCAGACGCTGTGCCCGCCGGCGCCCGGCACCGGGAAGGCGCCCGTCGCGCGCCGCGTGATCTCCCCGTAGACCTCGGGGTCGGTGGTGTACTCGCCGAGCACGCACGTCTTGCGGCTGCCGTGGTAGTCCGAGGACCCGGTGGTCAGCAGGCCGACGTCGGCGGCGAGGCCGCGCAGCCGCTCGCGGGTCGCGGGGTCGTGGTCCATGTGGTCGACCTCGATGCCGTCGAGCCCGGCCTCGGCCAGCTTCGCGATGGCCGCCTCGGGGACGGTCTGGCCGCGCTTGGCGGCCGCGGGGTGCGCGAAGACGGTGACACCGCCGGCGGACTTGACGAGCCGGATCGCCTCGAAGGGGTCGGTCTCGTGCTTGTCGACGTACGCGCGGCCGTCGTTGGCCAGCCAGTCCTCGGTGAACGCGTCGGAGACCGTGGGCACGACGCCCAGTTCGACGAGCGCGGTGGCGATGTGCGGGCGGCCGACCGAGCCGTCGCCCGCGATCCGGGCGACCTGCTCCCAGGTGACCGGCACGCCCAGCTCGTTGAGCTTGGCGATCATGCCCTTGGCGCGCGGCACCCGGTCGTCCCGGACCAGCTCGCGCTCGGCGAGCAGGGCCGGCTCCTCGGGGTCGAAGAGGTACGCCAGCATGTGCATGCTCACGCCGTCGAGGCGGCAGGAGAGCTCGGCGCCGGTGACGAGGGTGAGCCCCTCGGGCAGGGCGGCGACGGCCTCCGCGTGCCCGCGCGTCGTGTCGTGATCGGTGAGCGCGACGACGTCCAGGCCGGACGCGGCGGCGTTCCGTACGAGCTCGGCCGGGCTGTCCGTGCCGTCGGAAGCGGTGGAGTGGGTGTGCAGATCGATGCGCACGGCTGCGAACTCCAGGCTCGACGGACTGACGGGGACCGCTCAAGGATAACGGGGATTCCCGCACCCTCGTCACCACCGAACCGGGCACAGGCCCCTTACCGCACCCGCACCCTCGGGCTCACTTCAGAATGCGCGGCGACAGCGCCCCGCACGGCAGCAGGTCCACCTCGGCCCCCGCGTCCCGCAGGTCCGTGAGCACCAGCTCGTCGTACATCAGCATCCCCGTCTGCTCCGGCCACACGACCGCCCACAGCCACAGGCCGCGCGCCTCCCCGGCGAAGACCGCCCGGTCGTCCGGCGTGCCGGAGACGTGCCACATCGGGGTGGGCCGGCCCGCGGCGAGCACCTTGGCCTGCGGGGGTCCGGAGACCTCCATGTACGGGCCGGGGTCGGGCCCGTCGATCCCCGCGTAGCGCGCGCCGAGTCCGACTCCCAGCTCCTCGGCGACGAGCACCAGCTCACCGGGGCCACCGAGGGGACCGGGGCCCGAGCAGGCGACAGCGGTGGCACGGCCGCCGTGGCGCTCGTCCCCCGCGTTGGCCACGCCGGTGAACAGCCAGCCGACGGGCAGCGGCCAGGGCATCCAGACCGGCACGTGCGCACGCCGCACCACGACACTGAGCGCCTCGACGCTGGGCGGGATCACGGGCTGCATCGGATGCACGGTCCCGTGCACATCGCACTGCCAGGAGTCGGCAAAGAGTCCGGGAGCCCTGACCCGGCCACCACACTTCGGGCAACTGGGTTCGCCCCTCATAGAGCCCCACGGTCCTCCCCGTCCCGCGCCGCGTCAAGGACGATCACCCGTCCGGAGGGCAGCTCCGTGGCGCCCCGACCAGGAGAGGTAGGTGTAGCTTGCATTAATTAGCTGCTCTAACTTATTATGTGTATACGCCAACGATCCAGGCGGGCCCGAGAGCCCCGATGGACTCGAAGCACTCGAAGGAGCAGCAGGCATGAGCCACAGCAGTACAGGGGGTCCCGCCGAAGGGGACACGTTCGACGCAGGGGCGGGCAGCCTTCTGCGTCAACCGAAGGCGGTCTGGGCGACCGCCGGGGCATCCGTCGTCGCCTTCATGGGCATCGGCCTGGTCGACCCGATCCTGCCGTCGATCGCCAAGGGCCTCGAAGCGACACCGAGCCAGGTCTCCCTGCTCTTCACCTCGTACTTCCTGATCACCGCCATCGCCATGCTGGTGACCGGGTTCGTCTCCAGCCGCATCGGCGGAAAGAAGACCCTCCTCGTCGGACTCGCCCTCGTGGTGGTCTTCGCGGCGCTCGCGGGCACGTCGGGCTCCGTCGGCGAGCTCGTCGGCTTCCGCGCGGGCTGGGGTCTCGGCAACGCGCTCTTCGTGTCGACCGCGCTGGCCGTCATCGTCGGCGCCGCCGCCGGTGGCAGCGCCGCCGCGATCCTCCTCTACGAGTCCGCGCTCGGGCTCGGCATGGCCTGCGGGCCCCTGGTCGGCGCGCTGCTTGGCAACGCCAGCTGGCGCTACCCGTTCTTCGGCACCGCCGCGCTGATGGCGATCGGATTCGTCTGCATCACGGTGTTCCTGAAGGAGCAGCCGAAGCCCGCGCGGAAGACCTCGATCCTCGACCCCATCAAGGCGCTGGGCCACGGCGGCCTCGCGTCCGCGGCGGTCTCGGCCTTCTTCTACAACTACACGTTCTTCACGGTGCTGGCCTTCACGCCGTTCGTGCTGAACATGACCCCGTACAAGTCGGGCGCGGTGTTCTTCGCCTGGGGTGTGCTGCTCGCACTGTTCTCGGTGATCGTCGCGCCGCGCATGCAGGCCCGGTTCGGTTCGCTGAAGGTGCTCGGCGGCTCGCTCGTGCTGCTCGCCCTCGACGTGCTCGTCCTCGGGTACGGCAGCCACACGGCGGCCATCGTCTGCACGATCCTGTCCGGCGCGTTCATCGGCGTGAACAACACCGTCTACACCGAACTCGCGCTCGGCGTCTCGGACGCGCCGCGGCCGGTGGCGAGCGCCGGCTACAACTTCGTCCGGTGGTTCGCCGCCGCCGCGGCCCCGTTCTTCGCGCCGAAGATCGAGGAGTGGAGCAACATCCACATCCCGTTCGTGGTCGCCGCGGTCACGGCGGTGCTCGGCGCGGTCGTGGTCTGGGTGCGCAGGAACGCGCTCACCCACGAGGCCGAGGAGCTGGAGCCCAAGCACGCCACCGAGGACAGCGTCTCGGTGTACGCGGCCTGACCGACCCTCAGCCCTTCAGTCCAGCGGTACGGACTTGCGCAGTGGATCGCGCAGGTCCGTTCCGCTGTTCAGCCACTTCTCCTGGAGCGCGGCGGCGCCGTGCACCCGCTTCCACGCCGCCTCGTTCGGCGTCATGGGCAGCAGCGGCAGGAAACGTACGGGATCCAGCGGGGCGTCGAGGTCCAGGTCCTCGATCAGACCGCCCGGCTCCGCGACGAGCGTCGAGGTGAACGGGGCGGCGGGCCACAGCGGTTCGCCCACGTCGAGCGAGGCGCCCGGCGCCACGACGAGGCCCTCGACCTGCGGGGAGGCGGCGAGGACCGCGAGCGGGCGCAGCACCTTGTCGGTGTCGGCGAGGCCGGCGCGGACGGTCAGGACCAACTCGGCGCGAGGACCCGCGACCGGGTCGGCAAGGGCCGCCGTGGGGTCGGTCATCGGGGACGCCGACATGCCGAGGGTGGCGTAGCGCACCATGTCACCATCTGTGAAGCGCAACACCTCGATCCGGTCGGTGCCGAGGAAGGTGACCGCGGCTCGCGCGTCCGGTTCACCCAGGGTTGTCCTGAGACGCGCCTCCACGAGCGCGAGAACTTCTGCCATCCCGCGAGCATAGATCTCGCCATCAACGGGTAAGGACGGGGCCCGCTTTCGCCGGTCGGCTGATACTCTTGGCCGCTGGTCGGGACAACACGCAGCGCGTGTCCGCCGAGGGCCCCCGCGAGCCCGTCGGAATTCCGACCCCTTTCACGTCCCCCACGGGGGACCGGCCGGAGGAGGTGGGGCTGTCATGGATCGAAGTCGACCGTGCAGTACTACCCGTTCTTCCGGCCTGTAGGGCCCAGGGCCTCATCTCACCCGCGTTCAGCCGCACACCGTGCTGGCCGCGCCTGCCGGAAGAGCACTTCGTTCCCCTGATCTCATCGACGTCCCTCCCGGATGTCGCGATCTGAATCAGTCAGCGAAGCCGCCCCGCGTCGGTGCGGTGCTTCCCGCTTTGTGGACGTGCAGCATGTCCCGGTTTCCGGTTGGCCAGGACGTCCTCATTCCGGGTGGTTCCACCCGACGCAGGCGACTCCCGCCCGCGAAGGAGCCTGCCCATGTCGATGATGCGCGACCTGCGAGCCGCCGTCCGTCCCTCGCTGCGCAAGAGCGTCGCCCCGTACGCCAACGAGGCCCGCGCCTCGTACGACTTCACGCGTGACGCGGCCGCCTGCTCGGCCGTCGTGGACTGTGCCGTGTACCGCGACGGGGTCCGCGTCCCGTCCTCCGAATGCCTCACGCCCGGCGGCGCCAAGCACCAGGTGCGGCGCGACGGGGGCTTCGCCTGGATCGGCCTGCACGAGCCGACCGAGGAGGAATTCGCCGGTATCGCCGCCGAGTTCGGGCTGCACCCGCTCGCCGTCGAGGACGCCGTCCACGCCCACCAGCGGCCCAAGCTGGAGCGTTACGACGACACGCTGTTCACCGTCTTCAAGACCATCCACTACGTCGAGCACGCCGAACTCACCGCCACCAGCGAGATCGTGGAGTCCGGCGAGGTCATGTGCTTCACCGGCCGGGACTTCTTCATCACGGTCCGGCACGGCGGCCAGGGCTCGCTGCGCGCGCTGCGGCACCGGCTCCAGGACGACCCGGAGCTGCTCGCCAAGGGCCCGAGCGCGGTCCTGCACGCCATCGCGGACCATGTCGTCGACGGGTATCTGGCCGTGGCCGACGCGATGCAGGACGACATCGACGAGGTCGAGACCGAGGTCTTCTCGCAGCCCGGCAAGGGCTCCCCGCGCGGCTCGGACGCGGGGCGGATCTACCAACTCAAGCGCGAGGTACTGGAGTTCAAACGGGCCGTCGCCCCGCTGCGGCGCCCGTTGCAGCTGCTCAGCGAGCGGCCGATGCGGCTGATCGACCCGGACATCCAGAAGTACTTCCGGGACGTCGCCGACCACCTGGAGCGCGTGCAGGAGCAGGTCATCGGCTTCGACGAGCTGCTGAACTCGATCCTCCAGGCCAATCTGGCGCAGGCCTCCGTCGCCCAGAACGAGGACATGCGCAAGATCACCTCGTGGGCCGCGATCATCGCCGTACCGACCATGGTCTGTGGTGTGTACGGGATGAACTTCAAGCACATGCCGGAGCTGCACTGGCGGTACGGGTACCCGATGGTGCTCGTGCTCATCGGCGGCGTGTGTTTCGCGATCCACCGGACGCTGAAGCGCAACGGATGGCTGTAGGTCTTTCGGTGGCGGTGGCTACGCTTTCCGTATGACGACTGCTGAACTGCTCGATGCCGCCCTCGTCGAGGAGGCCACGAAGAAGTCCGGGCTGATCTGGGTCCGCGGCGAGCGGGGCGTGGAGCGCGCCCTGTGGCACGTGTGGCACGAGGGCGCGGCGTGCCTCGTCGGTGACGGGCCCGGCGAGCAGCCGCTGCCCGACCTCGTCGACGGCGGCGCGGCGCTCGTCACCGTGCGCAGCAAGGACAAGGGCGGGCGGCTCGTCGGCTGGCGGGCGAAGGTGGTCGAGCTGAAGCCGGGTACGGAGGCGTACGACTCCGTCGTGGGCGAGCTGAAGGGCAAGCGCCTCAACGCGCCCGATTCCGAGGCGATGCCGGAGCGGTGGGCGCGGGAGTGCCGGGTGGTGCGTCTTGAGCCCGTGGGCGGCGCGCCGGAGCCGGTGTCGGACGGGTCGTTGGCCGCCGCCCCCGTGGGGTCGCCGGCCACGACGCGGAACCCGATGCCGGCGGGGCTGCCGAAACTTCTGCGGCGCCGGTGTTGACGCCTCGGGGCTCGGCCCCGGACCCCGCTGCTCAATCGCCGCAGGGACTTGAATTACTCAATCCCCGCCGATGGCTGAGCGAATTCAAGGGTCGGCAAAAATCAAGCCCCGAGGGCGTGACCACGGTGCCGATCAGGAGCCCGGCAGGGCCTGGCCGTAGTCGACCGTCTCCGTGGAACCCGGTTCGCGGAGGGTGAAGTCCTTGCCCCAGTCGCCGAGTTGGATGGTGCCCGCGCCCCCGGCCCGCTCCAGGCGCATCGGGTACGCGCCGCCCTCCAGGGACACGTCGAGCGTGCCGCCCGCCCCCTTGGCGCCGGTCAGCTCGATCGTGCGGACGCCGCCCGACGAGCCGCGGTCGCCCTTCGCGAGCGTGCCGTGCAGCCCGAGCAGCCCGTCGAGCAGCACCTGCTTGTCGGTGAACGTGCTCAGCCGCTGGTAGGCCGGGTCGCCCTTCGGTACCTTCACGTACTTGCCGTCGAGCTTCTGCGCGGCATTGCCCGCCCCGTGCCCGCCCTCGCCGTCCTCGGAGTGCGTCCAGAACCCGGCGCCCGCCTTGAGGTACAGGTGGTCGCCGACCCGCAGCAGCCGGAACGTGCCGCCGCCCGTGCTCACCGAGCCCGTGCCCCCGTCGGCCTTCAGCCGCATGTCGAGCTTGTACGTCTTCTCGTTGACGACCACCGCGCCGGCGACGTGCACCGCGTCCGCGCCACGCGCCGCCTGGACCGTACGGGACTGGATCTTGGCCGGGGTCAGCTTCCCGACCCCGTTCGTCCCCGCGTCCGGGTCCTCCTCGCTGCACGCCGCGAGGCCCACCGCGAGCCCCGTGCACATCACGCCCACCATGAGTGTCCTGCGGGTACGGCGGTTGAGGGGGCGCAGGGTCACGGGCGGACTACCTCTCGTACGGCAGCTTGGTGGGGGCAGGTACGGCAGCGTACCCCCGCGATCTGCGGTTACCCGCCCAGGGCAGGCGGCCGGCGCGCAAAGGCGCGGGGAACGGGGAGCGGCTAGCCTGGGCGGGAAATTGGCTCGATATATGGACGAATACGGATGAAATCCGGAAGGAGGCGCGCGAAAGTATGGCTGGAGGCGCTCCCCGGATCTTCGTGTCGCACCTCTCCGGCATCGCCGTCTTCGACCCGAACGGTGATCAGGTGGGCCGGGTGCGCGACCTGGTGGCGATGTTGCGCGTGAGCCGCAGGCCGCCCCGGCTGCTCGGGCTCGTCGTCGAGCTGTCGACCCGGCGGCGCATCTTCCTGCCCATGACCCGCGTCACCGGCATCGAGTCGGGCCAGGTGATCACGACGGGCGTGCTGAACGTCCGCAGGTTCGAGCAGCGGCCCACCGAGCGGCTCGTCCTCGGCGAGATGCTCGACCGGCGCGTACGGCTCGTGGAGACCGGCGAGGAGGTGACCGTCCTCGACGTCGCCATCCAGCAGCTGCCCGCGCGCCGCGACTGGGAGATCGACCGGGTCTTCGTACGGAAGGACACCCCGAAGCGCGGCGCGTTCCGGCGCGCCAAGGGCGAGGCGATCACCGTCGACTGGTCGGGCGTCGACGGCTTCAACCTGGAGGAGCACGGGCAGGGCGCGGAGAGCCTGCTCGCCACGTTCGAGCAGCTGCGCCCCGCCGACCTCGCCAACGTGCTGCACCACCTCTCCCCCAAGCGCCGCGCGGAGGTCGCCGCCGCGCTCACCAACGAACGTCTGGCCGACGTCCTGGAGGAGCTGCCCGAGGACGACCAGATCGAGGTGCTCGGCAAGCTGAAGGAGGAGCGCGCCGCCGACGTCCTGGAGGAGATGGACCCGGACGACGCCGCCGACCTCCTCGGCGAGCTGCCCGAGGACGACAAGGAACGCCTGCTCGACCTGATGAAGCCCAGCGAGGCGGCGGACGTGCGGCGCCTGATGGCGTACGAGGACCGCACCGCGGGCGGCCTGATGACGACCGAGCCGATCGTGCTGCGCCCCGACTCGACGGTCGCGGAGGCCCTCGCCCGTATCCGCAACCCCGACCTGTCCCCCGCGCTCGCCGCGCAGGTGTACGTCTGCCGGCCACCGGACGAGACGCCGACCGGCAAGTACCTGGGCACGATCCACTTCCAGCGACTGCTGCGCGATCCCCCGTACACGATGGTCAGCTCGATCCTCGACGAGGATCTGCAGGCCCTGACCCCGGAGGCCCGACTGCCGGAGATCGCCGGGTTCTTCGCGACGTACGACATGGTGGCCGCGCCCGTCGTCGACGACAGCGGCTCGCTGCTCGGCGCGGTGACCGTGGACGACGTACTGGACCACATGCTGCCGGAGGACTGGCGCGAGCAGGAGTTCCACCTCATCGAGGAGGTGACGCATGCCGACTGAGGAACGCGAGCGCGAGCGGGAGACGCCGCGCAGGCCGCGCATCCGGCTCGACCAGCCGCGCGCGCCGAAGCGGAAGCTGATCCCCGATTACGACCCCGAGGCCTTCGGCAGGCTTTCGGAGCGGATCGCACGCTTCCTGGGGACGGGCCGGTTCATCGTCTGGATGACGGTGCTCATCATTGTGTGGGTGGTGTGGAACATCGTCGCGCCCCCCGATCTGCGCTTCGACGAGTACCCGTTCATCTTCCTGACGCTGATGCTGTCGCTGCAGGCCTCATACGCCGCCCCGCTGATCCTGCTCGCGCAGAACCGGCAGGACGACCGCGACCGGGTCAATCTCGAACAGGACCGCAAGCAGAACGAGCGCTCCATCGCCGACACCGAGTATCTGAGCCGGGAGATGGCGGCCCTGCGGATCGGGCTCGGCGAGGTCGCGACGCGCGACTGGATCCGCTCCGAGCTGCAGGACCTCGTCAAGGAGCTGGAGGAACAGCGGCAGGCCGCTCCGGGGCCCGGCGTATTCCCCGCGGAGCGCGAGCGGGGACGTGACGTAGACGACCGGTGACAGGGCTTTCCGGGTCCGGGTTACCCCGCCGTAGACTCGGGTGCATGGCTACGGAAGACGCGGTGCGCGAGGCACTCGCGACAGTGAACGACCCCGAGATCAACCGGCCCATCACCGAGTTGGGGATGGTCAAATCGGTCGACATCGGTGCGGACGGAGTCGTCGCGGTCACCGTGTATCTGACCGTTTCGGGCTGCCCGATGCGCTCGACCATCGAGAACAACGTGCGCGATGCCGTCGCGGCCGTCGACGGCGTGACCGATGTGCAGGTCACGCTCGACGTGATGAGCGACGAGCAGCGCAAGGAGCTGGCGACGGCGCTGCGCGGCGGCACCGCCGAGCGCGAGGTCCCGTTCGCCAAGCCGGGCTCGCTGACCCGTGTGTACGCGGTGGCGTCCGGCAAGGGCGGCGTCGGCAAGTCCTCGGTGACCGTGAACCTGGCGGCGGCGCTCGCCGCGGACGGCCTGAAGGTCGGCGTCGTCGACGCGGACATCTACGGGCACAGCGTCCCGCGCATGCTGGGCGCCGAGGGCAAGCCCACCCAGGTCGAGGACATGATCATGCCGCCGTCGGCGAACGGCGTGAAGGTCATCTCGATCGGCATGTTCACGCCGGGCAACGCGCCGGTCGTGTGGCGCGGCCCGATGCTGCACCGAGCGCTCCAGCAGTTCCTCGCGGACGTGTTCTGGGGCGACCTGGACGTGCTCCTGCTCGACCTGCCGCCCGGCACCGGCGACATCGCCATCTCGATCGCCCAACTCGTCCCGAACGCCGAGATCCTCGTCGTGACGACGCCTCAGCAGGCCGCCGCCGAGGTCGCCGAGCGGGCCGGGTCGATCGCCGTGCAGACCCACCAGAAGATCGTCGGCGTCGTCGAGAACATGTCCGGGCTGCCCTGCCCGCACTGCGGCGAGATGGTCGACGTGTTCGGCACGGGCGGCGGCAAGCTGGTCGCCGAGGGCCTGACCAGGACCACGGGAGCGGACGTCCCCGTACTCGGGTCCATCCCCATCGACGTACGCCTGCGCGAGGGCGGCGACGAGGGCAAGCCGATCGTGCTGACCGACCCGGACTCCCCCGCGGGCTCCGCGCTGCGCGACATCGCGGGCAAGCTCGGCGGGCGCCAGCGCGGCCTTTCGGGGATGTCGCTGGGGATCACGCCGCGCAACAAGTTCTGACGCCCAGCGACGTTCGAAAGAACGGCGGGCCGCCCTTTTCGGGGCGGCCCGCCGTTCTTCGTCACGCGTCCGGTTCCGGCTCCAGCGCCGCGATGTCCTTCACGACGGAGAACCCGAGCCCGTACGCGCTCATACCGCGCCCGTACGCGCCCAGGTGCACCCCGGCCTGCGTGGAGCCGGCGAGGACCCAGCCGTACTCGGACTCCCGGTAGTGAAACGGGGTGGGCACCCCGTCCACCGGCAGCGTCAACGTCGCCCAGTCGTCCGACGCGAGGTCGTCGGCGAGCACCCACGCCGTCTCGGTCTGCTGCTCCAGCCAGTCGTCGCGCAGCGTGTGGTCCATCTGCACGGGCCAGGTGTACGAGAGCAGCCCGACGCCGGCGAGCCAGGCCGCCGAGGAGACGGACGTGGCCTCCAGGACGCCGGTGCCGTCGGCGGTGCGCCGTACCGGATTGGCGGCGATGGTCACCACGACCGCGAACCGCTCGCTGTCCTCCGTGAGCTCACTGCGTACGGAGGGCTCGTCACCGTGCCCGATCGAACCGTGCTCGACGGAACCGTCCGCCGTGGTGCCGACCTGCATCAGCCAGCGCGGTCCCGTGAAGGCCTCGTCGAGGCCGTACCACGGGAAGGGCGCCAGCAGGTAGCCGTCGACCGTACGCCGGGCCGTGAGAGCCTCGTCGGCCCCCTCGGTGGCCGGCGCCTGCGCGCCTACCCGACTCGTCGTCTCCATGAACCCGGCCGCCTCCTCGCTCAGTTACGGACCGGCGCGGCCCGCCCCCCTCGGGCGTCCTCACGTCCGCTCCGCGCAACAACAAGGCAGGATGCCACACCGGGCCCGCGGGGCCCGGTTTCGTCAGGCGTGGTTCAGCCGTGTTCGAGGGGGTTCGGGGTGGTTCAGGTCGCGTCCGCGTCGAAGGGCGGCGGCTCGACGGCGGCAGGCTTCCCGGACGTCTCGGGGCGCTTGCGCATGTCGACCGCCTCGGGCCGCTTCTGCATGTCCACGCGCCCCCCGCCGGACGGGCTCGACGATCCGGAGTCCTCCAGCTCACCCACGGTGTGCACCGCGTCGGAGACGTCGGCCATCTCCTTCTTCAGGTCGAAGCCGTTGCGAATCTCCTTGAGCCCCAACTCGTCGCTGTCCAGCTGCTTGCGGATGAACGTCTTGGGGTTCAGGTCCTCGAATTCGAAGTCCTTGAACTCCGGGCCGAGTTCGTCCCTGATGTCCTGCTTCGCGCTGTCCGAGAACTCCCGGATCTTACGAATGGTGCGCGAAACGTCCTGAATGACCTTGGGGAGCTTGTCGGGGCCGAACACGAGAACGGCCAGCACGACGATCGTCACGACCTCCAGCGGGCCAATATCGTTGAACACCTTGCACTCCTAGCGTGTCCTCGGCCCGCGATCGGTCATCAGCAGCAGGTCTTCGGCAGGGTCCGGCAGCGGACCCGGTCCACGGTACCCGGCCCACCTGTCCATTCGGTAGCCACCGGGGAACCTCCAGGATCGCGCATCCCGCGCCACGGCCGGTCAAGAGCCGGTCAGCCGCCGGTCAGGGGTCGGTCAGGGATCGACCGGAACGCGGTCAGCCGTCGTCGGCGGAACCGAGGACGAGTGACACCTTCCGTTCCTTTCCGTCCCGTTCGACCGTGAGGACCAGTTTGTCCTTGGGTCGGTGGGTACGGATCTTGACGATCAGCTCCTCGCCGGAGTGCACCGGGACACCGTCGACGGCGGTGATCACATCGCCCGGCGCGATCCCCGCCCTGGCGCCCGGGCCGCCCGGACTGACGGCCGAGCCGCCGCTGTTGCCCTTCGTGCCGACGCGGGCGCCGTCGCCCGAGAAGTCCATGTCGAGGGTGACCCCGATCACCGGATGCGTCGCCCGCCCGGCGTTGATCAGCTCCTCCGCCACGCGTTTCGCCTGGTTGACGGGGATCGCGAAGCCGAGGCCGATGGAGCCCGACTGCCCCTCGGGGAGCCCCGAACCACCGGTGTCGGCCGAGCGGATCGCGCTGTTGATGCCGATGACGCGGGCCTTCGCGTCGACCAGCGGCCCGCCGGAGTTGCCGGGGTTGATGGGCGCGTCGGTCTGCAGCGCGTCCACGTAGCTGACGTCGCTCCCGTCGCCCTTCTCGCCGCCCGCCGTGACGGGCCGCCCCTTGGCGCTGATGATGCCGGAGGTGACCGTGTTCGCCAGGTCGAAGGGGGCACCGACGGCGACGACGGGGTCGCCCACCTGTACGTTCTCGGAGTTTCCGAGGGGCAGCGGCTTCAGTCCGCGCACCCCGGACACCTTGATCACCGCGAGGTCGTAGCCGCTGTCGTGCCCGACCGGATCGGCCCGGGCGCTCTCCCCGCTGGAGAACGTGACCGATATCTCACCGTCGGAACCGGCCGACGACACGACGTGATTGTTCGTGAGGATGTGCCCCTGGCCGTCGAGCACGAAGCCGGTGCCGGTGCCCTCCTCCGCCGCACCCGCGGTGTGGATGGTGACGACGCCGGGCAGGGTGCGCGCCGCGATCCCGGCCACGCTGTCGGGGTCCCGGTGCTTGGACTCGGCGGCGGCCTGCGGCAGTCGAATGCGCGCCCCGACCCCGGTCCGCTCCATGTACGACCCGATCGCCCCGCCGATCCCCCCGGCGACGAGGGCGAGAACGACGACCCCGAGCACGAGCCTGCGCCGCTTCGGACGAATATCGAGCCCCTGCGGCGGGTGGGCGAAATCAAGCCCCTGCGGCGATTGAGCAGCGGGGTCCGGGGCGGAGCCCCGAGGCGTGGGAACGGCCGACCGCTCCGACGCCACATCCCTGGCGGAGCCCTCCGTGGGAATCCCCTCGTCCATGTCCCGCCGCTCTCCCCAGGCCTGGCCCACGGCACCGCACCGCCGGCTCCCGCACGGACACACCGGATCAGCACCGGACGCACCGCCTCACCTGGATTCAACCAGGTTCGGCGGCGCGGGCGCAGAGAGTGTCAGCGCAGTGACGAAGGACGGGACGACGCGGTCGGTGACGAGGCCGAGGCGGCGGAGAGGCCGGGCCCGGTCGCCCCGAAGGAGGCGTCGTCGGCCGAGGCCGGGGGCGGGGGCGGGGCGGATGGCCGCGCCGCGAGCGAGACCGCGACAGCCGGGGCAGGCGCGGCGGGACGTATGAGAGGCGACATACGGGCCGCCCCCGCCAGCAACGGCGTCGAGAACGGATAGCCCGCACTCTCCGCGTGGCCACCACCGGGCAGCAGCGGCGCGCCCGCCTCGGTCGGCGAGACGGGTGCCGCGAGGGCGCCCCCGCGCCGGCCGAGCGGCGAGGCGTTCGACCTGCGGCGCTGGGTGTCCGAGGCCGCGGCGGCACCGGCCTGCTGGCTGCGCAGCGGCGTGACATTGCTGCCGGAGCCGCCACCGCGCGCGTCGCTGCTGTCGGCCGGGGCCGCGGTCGTGACCCCGCCGAGCGCGATCGCGGCGAGCGACACCGCGCCGGCGGCGGCGAACGCGAAGCGGCGGGACCGCGAGCCCCGGTCGCTCTCGTGCCGGTCGGGACGGGCCACTTCGTGAATGCGGAAGCCGCGCTGGCCGCTGGGGAGGACGGCGGCGTGCGCCGCCGACGGCGCGTAACCGAAGGGCTCCGGGTCTACGTCGAAGACTCCCTGGCCGAAGCCCCGGATGCCGCCGAGGGGTCGGCCGCTGCCGAAGCCGCCTCCCCCGAACGGTGGTGCGCCACCGTCGGAGTCACCTCCCGCGGGCAGCCCTTGGAGGCGGGCGAGAAAGCTCTCGGAGGGCGGCGGCGGGGCCGTCTGCGCGAAGACGCTCTTGAGGCGGCGCTGGGCGTCGGCCTCGGCCTTGCATTTGGCACAGGTCGCCAGGTGCGCGAGGACGCGCTCACGGGCGTCGTGGTCCAACTCGCCGTCGACCAGGGCGGCCAGCCTGTCCCCCAGGTGTTCGTCGGCCGCGGTCTGTTGGCGTTCGGCAGGATTGAGACGTGATCCACTCACGCGGTCGCGCCCCCTCCTCCGAGGATGGGGAACGCCCCCGTCGACGCGAGCGTGCGGCGCTCCTTGCGGGCCTCGGGCGAGCGGTGCTGCAGCGCCTTGCGCAGCTGCGAGCGACCCCGGTGGATACGGCTGCGGACCGTGCCCAGCTTTACGCCGAGGGTCGCGGCGATCTCCTCGTACGAGAGCCCCTCGATGTCGCACAGCACGACGGCGGCGCGGAACTCGGGCGCGAGGGTGTCGAGGGCCTGCTGGACGTCGGCGTCGAAGTGCGCGTCGTTGAAGACCTGTTGCGGCGACGGTTCTCTGCTGGGCAGCCGCTCGGCGGCGTCGTCACCCAGCGCGTCGAAGCGGATGCGCTGCTTGCGACGGACCATGTCGAGGAACAGGTTCGTGGTGATGCGGTGCAGCCAGCCCTCGAAGGTGCCGGGCGTGTACGTCGAGAGCGAACGGAAGACACGGACGAAGACCTCCTGCGTGAGGTCCTCGGCGTCGTGCTGGTTTCCGGTCAGGCGGTACGCGAGGCGATAGACGCGGCCACTGTGCGTGCTGACGATCTCCTCCCAGGAAGGGGGAGTCCACGCCTGTGATTCCGCATCGGCGGCAAAGGTCGCGGTCTGCGCGGAGTCAGTGGTGCGGATTCGGTCAGCGGTGTTGGTCACGGATTTCGGCTCACCCGCCGACCTGAGAAGACGCCGAAGCACTCCTCCCCGATCCACAGGCGCAGCCGCACCTCCCCTGTCGGCTCTGGTGGTGTCCAGTGGAGCACCTACCATAACCACTCCGTCCGTTAGCTCCGGATAAGCGTTTTTACTCAGATTTGCCGGTCGGCTTCCGACCGCCGCTCGCACGACTGTCGCCATCGCGCTCTCCCCCGCAGTTCCCCGTGTCCAGCCTGCTCTTTTCCCCTGCCTGTTCAAACGCGCGGTCCCATCTGCGAGTTCCCGCCACCAACGGATAAAGTCACGCGCAGGCATCCACGGGGACGGGAGAGGGCCATTACCGGCAACCGGCAGACGAGTTGGGCGTTCGCCGACGCCTTTGTCGCCGAGGACGACGCGATTCGCTGGGCCCGGGACCGGGCCCGCGAGGCAGGGCTGTACCCGGTGTCCCCCGGCGCGGGCGCGACGCTCGGGATGCTCGCTGCCACGGTAGGGGCGAAGGCCGTCGCCGAGATCGGTACGGGCACGGGCGTGTCCGGGGTCCATTTGCTGCACGGGATGCGGCCCGACGGGGTGCTGACGACGGTCGACCCCGAACCGGAGCGGCAGCAGTTCGCGCGCCAGGCGTTCCGCGCGGCCGGCTTCGCCAGCAACCGGGCCCGGTTCATCCCCGGGCGCGCCCTGGAGGTGCTGCCGCGTCTCGCCGACAGCGGGTACGACCTGGTCTTCTGCGACGGCGACCCGATGGAGTGCCTCGACTACCTCGCTGAATCGTTGCGCCTGCTGCGGCCCGGTGGCCTGGTCGTCTTCCAGGGGGTCCTCGCCGAGGGGCGGACCGTCGACTCGGGGCCGCAGCCGGTGGAAGTGGTGCGCCAGCGCGAGCTGCTGCGGGCCGTGCGGGAGAGCGCCGAGCTGGTGGCGTCGGTGCTGCCGGTCGGCGACGGGCTGCTCTGCGCCGTCAAGCGCTGAGGCCGGCCCCTGCACGGAGACCGGTCCCTGCACGGAGGCCGCCCCCCCCACACATACGACTGCCCCGGCACCCAATGTGTGCCGGGGCAGTCGAAAAGGTATGGTCGCTCGCGCGTCAGCCGACGACCGGCCCCACCCCACCGCTGCGGGGAAGGGACGCGGGTGCAGAAGGTGTCAGCCCACTACCTTCTTCAGTTCGTCACCGAGGGCGCTTGCCTCGTCCGGCGTCAGCTCGACCACGAGCCGACCGCCGCCTTCGAGCGGAACGCGCATGACGATGCCCCGCCCCTCCTTGGTCACCTCGAGCGGGCCGTCACCCGTCCGCGGCTTCATGGCCGCCATGCTCGTTCCCCTTCCTGAAACCAGCTCATCGTCAGCCGACGGCCCTATGGATGGGCACACGTCACCGGCATCGAACACATTGCTTCCAGGCCATTATCCCGCATCGCGGGACCCGATGACCAACATCGGTCTGCATCGCTTGCGCAACGCACTTGACCAAAACCACTCAATTCGGGGATCCGACTGCGATACTGCGCCATCTTCGGACCCCAGCCGACGCGAATTTGTTAGACGCAGGTCACATGCCGAGAGCGTTCCATGCGTCGTGATCTACGTCATGCTGAGCACGGACGACTGAGCGACCGCATAGGAGGAGTCCCATGGCCGACACCGTGCTCTACGAGGTGAGCGACGGGCTCGCGACGATCACGCTGAACCGCCCCGAGGCGATGAACGCGATGAACACCGAGTCCAAGGTCGCCCTTCGCGACGCGGTACAGGCGGCCGCCGCCGATGAGGCGGTGCGGGCGGTGCTCCTCACCGCGTCCGGCGACCGGGCGTTTTGCGTGGGCCAGGACCTCAAGGAACACGTCGGCTCGCTGCTCGCGGACAAGGAGTCCGGCGAGGGCCGCACCATGAACACGGTGCGTGAGCACTACAACCCGATCGTGCGGGCCCTGACCCAGATGCCGAAGCCCGTGGTGGCCGCGGTGAACGGCGTGGCGGCCGGCGCCGGGTTCGGTTTCGCGCTCTGCGCGGACTACCGGATCGTGGCGGACAGCGCGTCCTTCAACACCTCGTTCGCGGGCGTGGCGCTGACCGCCGACTCCGGGGTGTCCTGGACGCTGCCCCGCCTGATCGGCCCCGGCCGCGCGGCCGACCTGCTGCTCTTCCCGCGCTCCCTGAAGGCCCAGGAGGCGTACGAGCTGGGGATCGCGAACCGCCTGGTGCCGGCCGCCGAACTCGCCGAGGAGGCACGGAAGTTGGCGCGCACGCTCGCCGAGGGTCCGACCGTCGCCTACGCCGCGCTGAAGGAGTCCCTCGCCTTCGCCGGGGACCACTCCCTCGACGAGGCGCTCGACAAGGAGGACGAGTTGCAGACGCGGGCCGGCGCCTCCGAGGACCACACCATCGCGGTGCAGGCCTTCATCGCGAAGGAGCGCCCGAAGTACCTCGGGCGCTGACCCGGTTCACACCGGACTCACACCTTCGTACGCGCACGGGACACGCAGTCGACCAGGTGGTCGTTGACCAGGCCGCAGGCCTGCATCAGCGCGTAGGCCGTCGTCGGTCCCACGAAGCGCAGGCCGCGCTTCTTCAGCTCCTTGGACAGGGCCGTCGACTCGTCGGTGATCGCCGCCACGTCGCCCAGCACCTTCGGGGCCGGGCGGGTGGCGGCGTCCGGCGCGAACGACCAGATCAGCTTGTCCAGCTCGCCGGGCGCCCAGTCCACGAGCACGCGCGCGTTCGCGAGCGTCGCGTCGATCTTGGCCCGGTTGCGGATGATGCCCGCGTCGGCGAGCAGGCGCTCGCGGTCGACGTCCGTGAAGGCCGCCACGTCCGCGATCTTGAAGCCGGAGAACGCGGCGCGGAAGCCCTCGCGGCGTCTGAGGATCGTGATCCAGGACAGGCCCGACTGGAACGCCTCCAGGCAGAGGCGCTCGAACAGCGCATCGTCGCCGTGGACCGGGCGGCCCCACTCCTCGTCGTGGTACACGACGTAGTCCTCGGTCGACAGACCCCAGGGGCAGCGCGGCTTTCCGTCGGGACCGGGGACGGCGCCCCCTGTCGGCTCGCTCACCGGAATCCCTCCCCCGCTCCGAATCCGAATCCGTACTCGTCGGGCGGCGCGTAACCCGTGTCCGGGCGGCGCTCGGCCGGCTGCGGGCCCGCCTGGCTGTGGGCCGACGTGAGGGCGGCCTCCAGTTCCGTGATGCGCGCGTCCCGCTCGGCCAGTTCGGCCCCGAGGCGGTTCAGCGCGTCGTCCACCTCCGCCATGCGGTAGCCCCGCACCGCCGTGGGCAACCGGAGCGCCTCCAGGTCGGCGGGGGCCAAGGGGCGGTCGGGCGGCAGCGGGTCCGCGTAGAACTGGGACGGCTCGTCGCGCAGCGTGCCGCTGTCGCCGCCGCCGATGACCGCGAACGTCACCGCCGCGATCACCACGACCAGCGCGGCGACCAGAAACAAGAACATGACCATGTCTGCCGTCCCCTGGGTTCGAACGGGCCGTGCGGCCCTCAACCGTCAGGCTTCGATCGTGCCATGCCGCACCGACAGTTAAGGTCGCAGACGACGTTCGACCGGGAACAAGACAGAACCAGAAGGAGAGTCACAGGGGATGCTCAGGCTGGGCCAGCACGAATTCGGTGCGCACGAGCCGGTGATCATGGCGATCGTGAACCGGACCCCGGACTCCTTCTACGACCAGGGCGCCACCTTCCGGGACGAGCCCGCGCTCGCCCGTGTCGAGCAGGCGGTCTCCGAGGGCGCCATGATCGTGGACATCGGCGGGGTGAAGGCCGGTCCCGGCGAGGAGGTCACCGCCGAGGAGGAGGCGCGGCGGACCGTCGGCTTCGTCGCCGAGGTGCGGCGCCGCTTCCCCGACGTGATCATCAGCGTCGACACCTGGCGGCACGAGGTCGGCGACGCCGTGTGCGAGGCGGGCGCGGATCTCCTCAACGACGCGTGGGGCGGCGCCGACCCGAAGCTCGCGGAGGTCGCCGCCCGCCACCGGGTGGGCATCGTCTGCACGCACGCGGGCGGCGCCGAGCCCCGCACGCGCCCGCACCGGGTGACGTACGAGGACGTGATGGCGGACATCCTGGACGTGACGGTGTCCTACGCGGAGCGGGCCGTCGCCCTCGGGGTGCCGCGCGAGTCCGTGCTGATCGATCCCGGACACGATTTCGGGAAGAACACGCGGCACTCCCTGGAGGCGACGCGGCGCCTTCCGGAGATGGTCGACAGGGGCTGGCCGGTGCTCGTCTCCCTGTCCAACAAGGACTTCGTCGGCGAGACCCTCGACAAGCCGGTCAAGGAGCGGGTCATCGGGACGCTCGCGACCACGGCGGTGTCGGCGTGGCTCGGGGCACAGGTCTACCGGGTGCACGAAGTCGCCGAGACGCGGCAGGTGCTGGACATGGTGGCGTCCATCGCGGGCCACAGGCCCCCGGCGGTCGCCCGCCGGGGACTCGCGTAGCGGACCTCTTCCGGGGGCCTACTTGCCGGTCTCCTTGGTGACCAGCGTGATCGCCTCCTCCACGTCGTCCGTGACATGGAACAGCAGCAGGTCGGCCTCCGAGGCCTTGCCCTGGGCGATCACCGTGTTCTTCAGCCAGTCGACCAGGCCGCCCCAGTACTGCGAGCCGAAGAGGACGATCGGGAAGCGCGTCACCTTCGTGGTCTGCACGAGGGTGAGCGCCTCGAAGAGCTCGTCCAGGGTGCCGAGGCCGCCGGGCAGCACCACGAAGCCCTGGGCGTACTTCACGAACATCGTCTTCCGTACGAAGAAGTAGCGGAAGTTCAGGCCCAGGTCGACGTACGGGTTGAGGCCCTGCTCGAAGGGGAGCTCGATGCCGAGGCCGACCGAGGTGCCCTTGGCCTCCACGGCGCCCTGGTTGGCCGCCTGCATGGCGCCGGGGCCGCCGCCGGTGACCACCGCGAAGCCGGCCTCCACCAGGGCCTTGCCGATGGCCACACCGGCCGCGTACTCCGGTGAGTCCTCCGGGGTGCGGGCCGAGCCGAACACGCTGATCGCGGGCGGCAGTTCGGCGAGCGTGCCGAAGCCCTCGATGAACTCCGACTGGATGCGCAGGACCCGCCACGGGTCGGTGTGCACCCACCCCGAAGGGCCTTCGGTGTCGAGCAGACGCTGGTCGCTCGTCCCTGGCTGCATCTGGTCACGGCGCCGGACCACCGGCCCCGTCCGCTGCTCCTTGGGACGTCGCTTGCCCTCCGGGTTGCTCATCGTCTGCTCCCTTCCCGCGCATGAATCACGCACTTGCGTAGAGCAAGGGTAGATCTACGCGGGTTACAGGCGCGGGACCTCGGCGTATCGAGAAGCCGAGGATCAGGAAGCGGTGAGCCAGGCGGCCAGGCGCTTCTCGCCCTCCAGGATGAGCGAGGTGTCGACCCGCTCGTCGATCTTGTGCGCGAAGATCGGGTTGCCGGGGCCGTAGTTCACCGCCGGGACGCCGAGCGCGCTGAACCGGGAGACGTCGGTCCAGCCGAACTTGGGGCGCACCTCGCCGCCCACGGCGGTCACGAAGGCGGCCGCCGCCGGGTGGTTGAGGCCGGGGCGCGCGCCGCCGGTGTGGTCGTCGACGACGATCTCCTCGATGGGGCAGCCCGCGAAGAAGTCGCGGACGAACTGCTCGGCCTCGGCCATCGAGCGGTCGGGCGCGTAGCGGAAGTTGACGGTGACGGCGCACTCGTCGGGGATGACGTTGGTGGCGACGCCGCCCTCGATGCGGACCGCGTTGAGGCCCTCGTGGAACTCCAGGCCGTCGACGACCGGCTTGCGCGGCTCGTATGCGGCGAGGCGCTCCAGGATCGGGGAGGCGGCGTGGATCGCGTTGCTGCCCATCCACGCGCGCGCGGAGTGGGCGCGCTCGCCCTTGGTCTTCAGGATGACGCGCAGGGTGCCCTGGCAGCCGCCCTCGACGTCGCCGTTCGTCCCCTCCAGGAGGATCGCGAAGTCGCCCTCCAGCCAGTCGGGGTGGGCGTCGGCCACATGTCCGAGCCCGTTCAGGTGTGCGGCGACCTCTTCGTTGTCGTAGAAGACGAACGTGAGGTCGCGGTTGGGCTCGCGGACCGTCTGCGCGATGCGTAGCTGGACCGCGACGCCCGCCTTCATGTCGCTGGTGCCGCAGCCCCACAGCACGCCGTTCTCGTCGAGCCGCGAGGGCACGTTGTCGGCGATCGGGACCGTGTCGATGTGCCCCGCGAGGATGATCCGCTCCTCGTGCCCCAGGTTCGTGCGCGCCACGATGTTGTTGCCGTGCCGGTCGACCGTGAGGTGCGGCAGCTCCCGCAGGACCTCCTCGATCGCGTCGGCCAGCTCCTTCTCGCTGCCACTGGGCGAGGCGAAGTCGACCAACTGCGCCGTGAGGCGCGCGGCGTCCTGCGTGAGGTCAAGGGAGGTACGGTCCATGGCACCGAGCCTAATACCCATGGGACGGGGGTCCTGTCAGTGGACTCCAGTACCTTGGACGCGTGCCTGAGCCCCCCACTCTCGTCCGGCGCGGCCGCCTCCTCCGTATCGGCGCGGCCGTCGTAGTGCTGCTCGCCGTGGCCACATATGTGGCCGTGCAGTACGCCACCGGGGGCCGCCCCAAGCCGAGATGCACGGTCGTCTCGGCGCACACCGGCAAGGGCGCCGGGGCGTCGTACGAGTTCACCTCCGAGCAGGCGGTGAACGCGGCGACGATCGCCGCGGTCGGCACCTCGCGCGGCATGCCGGAGCGCGCCATCACGATCGCCCTCGCGACGGCGCTCCAGGAGTCGGGGCTGCGCAACATCGAGCACGGCGACCGGGACTCGCTGGGCCTGTTCCAGCAGCGCCCCACGAAGGGCTGGGGCACGGCGGAGCAGATCATGGACCCGGCGTACGCCTCCGAGCGCTTCTACGCGCACCTGGCGGAGATCCCCGGCTACTCGCGGCTCCCGCTGACCGCGGCCGCGCAGCGCGTGCAGCGCAGCGGCTACCCGCAGGCGTACGCGAAGCACGAGCCGGACGCGACGCTGCTGGCCGCCTCGCTGACCGGCCGCGCCGCCGCGTCGCTCACCTGCGAAGGCCGGGTGGCCGGCACCGACGCCGCGCGCTCGGGCGACCCCGCGCGCGTGCGGGCCGCACTCGCCCGTGACTTCGGGCGGGACGTGGCCCCCGCGAAGGGGCCCGGCGGGAACTCCGTCCGCGTCCCCGTGCCCGCCACCGTCGACTCGGCCGAGGGCGGGGAGCGGCAGCGCGGCTGGGAGCTGGCGCAGTGGGCCGTGGCCAACTCCTCGGCGCTGCGCATCGAGCGGGTCTCCTACGCGGGACGCGAGTGGACCGCCGGCGAGTCCGGCGACTCCTGGCGCAAGGCGTCGTCCGCTCAGCGGGGCGGGCGGTCCGGTCCTGCGGCCTCGATGTCCGTCGGCGAGGTCCGCATCGTCACCGGGCAGTAGCCCGCGCTCACCCGAACGGGTAATGCGGATCATGCGGGGTGGACGCCGGAGAGGCCCCTTCGAGTGAGGTGGGGCGCTGCCCCCAAGACCCTTGCGAGCGGGGCGCTGTAAGGGTTCTGCAGTGGTCGGCGATGCGTGCACTTTGCCCGTTTCTGCCCACAACCGATAATGCGACGCATTGCGAACCCTTTACGTTTCCGACCCGCAACCTTCCTGGGGCCTGGGGCGGTTGTCACGGCGTCCGGTCGCCGCACGGCAGCCGGGCACCAAACGTTCTCTCCCGTTGAAGGAGCATCATGTCCCTCCCCCTGACCCGCCGGATCGCCCGTGCCGCGCTGCTCGTAGCGGCAGGAGCGGCACCCGTGGTCGGTGCGGCCGGCTCCGCCAGCGCCGTCGACCTTCCGGCCACGTCGAACCTGGGCGGCGTGACCGCGCTGGACGGCGCGAACGTGGGCAGCACCGTGGACGGCGCGGCGCAGAACGCCACCGGCATGGCCGGTGCCACCGGCGGCAAGGCCGTCGAGAAGGCCGTTCCGGCGGCGGGCAAGGTCGTGGGCTCGGGTGCGAAGACCGCGGCGCCGGCCGCGCAGGAGGCCGCGGGTGGCGCGGCCGGCAGTGCGGGTGACGTGCTCGGCGAGACGGCCGGGGCGGCGACCGATGGTGGGCTGCCGGTGGGTGGTGGCGGTCTGCCGACCGATGCGCTGGGTGGCCTGCCGATCGGCTGACCGCCGGGTTGACCGGAACGGGGTGCCGGGAGCGTTCTGCTCCTGGCACCCCGTTTTGCTGCTGTACCGGGGGGGGCGGCTGTCGTGGTCAGTACGCGGCACCGTGTCCACGTCGTGGCGGGGCCACCGTGACGGTGCGCGGCACCCTGCCCACGTCGTGGCTGGAGCCACCGTGACGGTGCGCGGCACCGGGGCGCCGCCTTGCCCACCCTGCCGCCCAAGGCGGCAGATTGCCCAAGGCGAGTGGCGGCCCGCCGTCCCGGGTGGGGAGCCGTCCCCGCGGCGGGTTGCCCTAGGCGGGGCGGCGGCCGACCGCGAGGGGTGGGGAACCGTCCCTGCGGCGGGTTGCCCACGGCGGGCGGCGGCCGACCGCAAAGGGTGGGGAACCGTCCCCCGCGCCAGATTGCCCACGGCGGGCGACGGCCGACCGCAAAGGGTGGGGAACCTTCCTCGCGGGGGGGGCGTTCGACCGCGGCCCGTGGCAGCGGCAGGGTGCGGCACCCCGTCGGGCCGACGCCCCTGGAGGGGGCGGGTGGGTGGGAGATGGGCGGGGAGACGGGAATGGCGGTGGATCGACCGTGGCGGTCCCCGTCGACCGTGGCGGTCCCCGTCGACCGTCGGGGTTCACGTCGACCGTCGGGGTTCACGTCGACCGTCGGGGTTCACGTCGACCGTCGGGGTTCACGTCGACCGTCGCGGCACCTGTCAACCGTCGCGGTCCCCGTCGACCGTGGTAGTCCGCGGGGTGCCGACCCCGCGGCTGTGACCCCAAGGCGCGGTGCGGCCGATCGCACCCCGTCGGGCCGACGCCCCCGGAGGGGGCGGGTGGGTGGGAGACGGGTGGGAGATGGGCGAGGGAAACGGGGGTGCCAGGTGGTGGAGCCGGCCCGTCGGCGCCCCCGTACCGTGCCTCAGGTCAGACGGGCCACCGCTGCTGCCACGCGTTCGTCGGAGGCCGTCAGGGCCACGCGGACGAAGGTGGCGCCCGCCTCGCCGTAGAAGTCGCCGGGGGCCACCAGGATGCCGAGGTCGGCCAGGGCGGCGACCGTGTCCCAGCAGGACTCGTCGCGGGTGGCCCACAGGTACAGGCTCGCCTCGCTGTGTTCGATGCGGAACCCGTGGGCCAGCAGAGCCGAGCGCAGCGCCTCGCGGCGGGCCGCGTAACGCTCCCGCTGCACCCGCACGTGCTCGTCGTCGCCGAGCGCCGCGACGACCGCCGCCTGCGTCGGCGCGGAGGTCATCATGCCGCCGTGCTTGCGGATCTGGAGGAGCGGGCCGAGCACGGAGGCGTCGCCCGCGATGAACGCCGCGCGGTAGCCCGCCAGGTTCGAGCGCTTGGAGAGCGAGTGGACCGCGACCAGGCCCTCGTGCGAGCCGCCGTTGACGTCCGGGTGCAGGACCGAGACCGGGTCGGCCTCCCAGCCCAGCTCCAGGTAGCACTCGTCGGAGAAGACCAGGATGCCGTGCGAGCGCGCCCAGTCCACGATGCGCTTCAGCTCGTCCTTGGCAAGGACCCGACCCGTGGGGTTCGACGGGGAGTTGAGCCACAGGAGCTTGATCCCGGTGGGGTCCAGCTCGGTCGGATCGTCGTAGACGACGTAGTCCGCGCGGGCCAGCCGGGCACCCACCTCGTACGTGGGGTACGCGAGGCGCGGGTAGGCGACCTTGTCGCCCGGGCCGAGGCCCAGCTGGGTGGGGAGCCAGGCGACGAGCTCCTTGGAGCCGACGACCGGCAGGACGTTGGTGTGGTCGAAGCCGCGGGCGCCGAGCCGGCGTTCGCACCAGCCGACGAGCGCGTCACGCAGCTCCGGGGTGCCCCAGACCGTCGGGTAGCCCGGCGAGTCCGCGGCGTCGACCAGCGCCTTCTGGATCAGCTCGGGCACCGGGTCGACGGGCGTACCGACGGAGAGGTCGACGATGCCGTCCGGGTGCGCCGCGGCCGTCTTCTTGTACGGCTCCAGCTTGTCCCAGGGGAAGGCGGGGATGCGGTCGATGGGGGCCGGGACGGTGGACACCTGGTCAGCTCGCTCTCTTACGGGATGGTGGAACAAATGCCTCGGTCCCGTACGGCAGTCAGAGCCGTACGGGACCGGGGCAGCGCCTGTGCGTGCCGCTGAACTCAGAAGGTACTGAACTCAGAAGTCACTGGTTCGGCTACTGGTTCTGCGGCGGCAGCTCGGCGATGAAGGGGTAGTCCTTGTCGATCAGGCCCATCTTCGAGGCACCACCGGGCGAGCCGAGATCGTCGAAGAACTCGACGTTCGCCTTGTAGTAGTCCTTCCACTCCTCAGGAGTGTCGTCCTCGTAGAAGATCGCCTCGACCGGGCAGACCGGCTCACAGGCACCACAGTCGACGCATTCATCCGGGTGGATGTACAAGGACCGCTTGCCCTCGTAGATGCAGTCGACCGGGCACTCCTCGATGCACGCCTTGTCCTTGACGTCGACACAAGGCTGCGCGATGACGTAGGTCACGCTGTCGTTCCTCCTCGATAGGGCGCTGGCGGGCCTCCGCAGGCTCCGCCGCCTGGCGCGCGGGAGCGCGGCGTCGTCGATGCCCGCCTCTAGTATCTCCGTTCCCGGGCATGATCCGAACAGGAGGGGTGGGGCGAGCTGTGGAATTCACTGCGGGCGGACGCCTGGAAGTTCATATTTCAGGCGATGACGTGGGGAAACGCGTCTCTGTGCGACGGGTGAGCGAGGACGGTTCCGCGGGTCGAAAGTTCACCGACACCGTCGGAGTTCTCACATCGTGGAACGATGGTGTGCTCCTCATCACACGGAGAAACGGTGAAGGTGTGCGGATCGAGGAGTCCGCGCTGGTCGCGGGGAAGGTCGTGCCCGCCGCCCCCGCCCGTCGCCGCGGCCCGTCCGCCACGTATCCGGAGCTCGCCCGCGTCGCCTCGCGCGCGTGGCGGCCGATCGAGAGCGAGCGGCTGGGCGAGTGGGAGCTGCGCGCCTCCGAGGGCTTCACCCGGCGGGCCAACTCGGTGCTCCCGCTGGGGGACCCGGGACGTCCCCTCGATGACGCGCTGCGCCACGTACAGGAGTGGTACGCGGCCCGTGGCCTTCCGGCGTACGCGCAGACGGCGACCGGCGCCGAGGGGGCGCAGGAGGTCCTGTGCGCGGGCCTCGAGGAGCGCGGCTGGGTGCGCGAGGTGAGCGCCGAGCTGCGGATCGCCGCGCTCGCGCCGATCGGCGACGCGCCGGACGCGCCGCACGTGCTGCTGAGCCGGGAGCCGGACGAGGCGTGGCTCGCTCGGTACCAGCGCAAGGGAGCGAGCGAGGTCGCCCTGAAGGTGCTGCGCGCCGGGCCCTCGGTGTGGTTCGCGACCGTGCCGGGCGACGGCACCGTGCCCGCCGCGATCGGGCGGTGCGTGGTCGACGGGCGGTGGGCCGGGTTCGCCGCCGTCGAGGTCGACCCCGCGCAGCGGCGCCGGGGACTCGCCACGGACGTGATGACGGCGCTCGCCCGGCAGGCGCTCGACGAGGGCGCGTCGGCGGCCTGGCTCCAGGTCGAGGCGGAGAATGAGGGGGCGCGCGCCCTGTACGACCGCCTGGGTTTCGCCACGCATCACGCCTATCACCACTACCGTGCTCCGGAACACAGTCCGCGGTGACCCGCTAATCGATCGGCCCGAAAGGGCACGAGGCACGTATGTCCCCCCACCTTTCCCCCCGTTCCACAGAGCTGCGGCGGCGGTTCGCCGAGGAGGCGCGGGCCGAGCGGCCCGATCTGGCGCAGCTGTGTCTGCTGCTCGCCGCGCAGGGCGACCCCTCGCTCGACGAGGCCGGCATGGACGCCGTGCAGATCGCGCTGGACGAGCTCGCGGGACGGCTGCCGTACCGGCCCGGTTCGCCGCACGCCTGGGCCACCGCGTGCGCGGAGCTGCTCGGCGCGCGCACCGGTTTCCACGGCACGCCGAACGACTATCAGCGCCTTGAGTCCTCCCTCCTGCACGAGGTCGTGCGGCGCCGCAGAGGGCTGCCGATCCTGTTGTCGGTGGTGTGGATCGAGGTGGCCAGACGGGCCGGGGCGCCGGTGTGCGGGGTGGCCCTGCCGGGGCACTTCGTGGTCGGCTTCGGCCCCGCCGACGAGCAGGTGCTGGCCGATCCGTTCGACGGCGGGCGGGTGCTGACGGGAGCCGACGCGCGGACGCTGGTGGCGGGGGCGACGGGCGGCCCGCTGGACCCCTCGATGCTGGTGCCCGCCGATCCGCTGGACGTGGTGCTGCGGATCCTCAACAACATCCGGGCGTGGGCGGCGACGCGCCCCGAGCGCTCCGACGTGGCGCTGTGGGCCGTGGAGCTGTCGCTGCTGCTGCCCGCGCACCCGGCGCGGCTGCGCTACGAGCGGGCCCAGCTCCTCGTACGCCGCGGGGACTTCGTGACCGGCGCGGTGGAGCTGGAGGCGTACGCGGAGGTGGTCGGGGCCGTCGACGAGTCGGCGGCGGAGTCGGTGCGGGAGCAGGCACGGGCGGCCCGCGCGATGCTGAACTGACGCCTGGGGAAGCCGACTACAGCCAGCCCTTCTCCCGCGCGGCGGCCACCGCCTCCGCCCGGTTGCGCACCGCCAGCTTCTGGATCGCCACCGACAGGTAGTTGCGGACCGTGCCCTGCGACAGGTGCAGGGCGGCCGCCAGTTCCGCGTTGGTGCGGCCGTCCGCCGCCGCGCGCAGCACCTCGCGCTCGCGGTCGGTGAGCGGGTTCGCGCCCTCCGCGAGGGCCGCCGCCGCCAGCGAGGGGTCGATGACGCGCTCACCCGCGAGCACCTTGCGCACGGCGTCGGCAAGCTGCGCCGCCGGGGCGTCCTTGACGAGGAACGCGGCCGCGCCCGCCTCCATGGCGCTGCGCAGATAGCCGGGCCTGCCGAAGGTGGTGAGCACGACGACCTTCAGCTCCGGGAGCGCCTCGCGCAGCAGAGCCGCCGCCTCGATGCCCGTGCAGCCCGGCATCTCGATGTCGAGGAGCGCCACGTCCACCGCGTGCGCGCGGGCCGCCGCCACCACCTCGTCGCCGCGCGCCACCTGCGCGACGACCTCGATGTCCGGCTCCAGGCCGAGCAGCGCGGCCAGCGCCTCGCGCACCATCGACTGGTCCTCGGCCAGCAACACCTTGATCGTGCTCATGCGGCGGATCCTACGGAGGCGGCCGGTACCCGGGCCACCAGGCGGAAGCCGCCGCTGCCTGCCGCGCCCGTCTCCAGGGTGCCGCCGGCCGCGGTGAGGCGTTCGGCGAGGCCGGTGAGCCCGTTGCCCGGGGGTGTTCCCGAGGGGCCCGAGCCGTCGTCCTCCACGGTCAGTTCGACGCGCGGCCCTTCGAGGGTCTCGCGCCGGGTGACGTCGACGACGCAGCGCCGCGCGCCACTGTGCCGTACGACGTTGGTGACGGCCTCGCGCAGCGTCCAGGCGAGCGCCGACTCCTGCGTCTCGGGCAGCTCCGGGGCCTCGGCGGGCACGTCCGCGGTGATGCCGGCCGCGGTCAGTGCGGCCTGGGCGCCCGCGAGTTCGGTGCCGAGGCGGGCGCGCCGGTAGCCGCTGACGGCCTCGCGCACGTCGACGAGGGCCTGTCGGCTGACCTTCTCGATGTCGGCGACCTGGTCGGCCGCCTTGCCGGGGTGGTCGGGCAGCATCCGGCCGGCCAGTTCGCTCTTGAGCGTGATGAGCGAGAGGGAGTGGCCGAGCAGGTCGTGCAGGTCGCGGGCGAGGCGCAGCCGCTCCTCGTTGGCGGCGAGCAGGGCGACCTGGGCCCGGGCCTCCTGCAGTTCCCTGGTCGTACGGACCAGTTCGCGTACGCCGATCATCGAGAACCCGGCGAGCAGGGCGGGCACGAGGAGCCAGTACTGCGGCTCCGTGTCGAGCAGCAGCCCCACACCGACCATGACGGCCGTCGTGGCGAGGATCGCGAGCCGGGTCCAGCGCAGCGGCAGGACCGCCCCGCAGGCCACGGAGATGTACACGAACAGGACGAGCCAGTCGGCCCCGAGGGTCAGGGAGAGGACGACGGCCAGCACCGGCAACAGGGCCAGCGACGCGTGCACCGCGAGCCGCCCGAGCGGGCGGCCCATCCGGCGCATGACCAGGACGACGTAGCAGCCGACGAAGGCGACGAGACCGAGCGAGCCGAGGATCGTGCCCGTCGTGCCGTAGTCGCCCTGCGCCAGGTCGACGACCGGGCTGCCGAGGAAGGCCAGCCACATGCCGATCCACAGCAGCTTCAGGAGCGTCTCGCGGCGGTTCTCCGGCGGCTGCCCGATCTTCGGGACGTCCCGCTGCCCGTCCGGTTCCGTACTCACGCCTTCAAGGTGTCCTTCCGGTACAGCCAGGCCGCGCCGCCCGCGAAGAGCAGGAAGTACACGACGAGCAGCCCGACGTCCTTGGCCTCGGGGGCGCCACCCACCTCGATGGCCTGGCCGAGGGCAGCGTACGCGTGGGTGGGCAGCCATTCGGCGATGTCCTGGAGCCACTGCGGGAAACTCGTCGTCGGCATCCACAGGCCGCCCAGGATCGAGAGCCCGAAGTACGTGATCATCGTGATCGGCCGGACGGCGTCACCGGAGGCGACGTAGCCGATGGCGACCCCGAGCGCGGCGAAGCAGAGGCTGCCCGCCCAGATGGCGCCGGTGAGCGCGAGCCACTGCCAGGCGTCGAGCCGTACGTCCTTGAAGACCGCGGCCACGACGAAGACGACCACGATGGACGGGAGCGAGACGACGGCGGCGCTCGCGGTCTTCGCGAGGACGTAGCCGCGGCCGGGCAGCGTCGTCAGCCTCAACTGCCGTACCCAGCCGTTCTCCCGCTCCTTCGCGATGCGCTCGCTGTTGCCCATGAGGACGGCGGTGAGCGCGCCGAAGGAGGCCATGGAGACCATCATGAACGCGGCCAGGTTCAGGCCGCCGGTGCCCGTGACGACGTCGGAGGTCGTGGACTGTCCCGCGATCAGCAGGAACAGGACCGACGGGTAGATCACGGAGAAGAACAGGAACTTCTTGTTGCGCAGCGCGCGGGTGAGTTCCAGCTTGATCAGGCTGTTCATCGCGACTTGGCCTCCTCGGCCTCGGTGATGGCCACGAACGCCTGCTCAAGGCCGAGCCCGGCGACTTCGAGGTTGCGGGGGTAGACGCCGAGACCGTAGAGCGCGTGCACGGTCGCGTCGGCGTCGGTGGACTGGATGCGCACGGTCTGGCCGCTGATGGAGACGCCCGTCAGGAACGGCAGCGCCTTGATCGCGGTCTCCTCGATCTCGCCCTCCAGATCGAAGGCGACGCGGCGGGCGCCGGCCTTCGCCTTGATCTCGGCGGCCGTGCCGTCGGCGAGGAGGCGGCCTCGGTGCAGTACGAGGACGCGGTCGGCGATCGCGTCGGCCTCCTCCAGGTAGTGCGTGGCGAACAGCACCGTGCGGCCCTGCTCGGCCTGCTCGCGCATGGTGGCCCAGAACGCCTGGCGGGCGCTCACGTCCATGCCGGTCGTCGGCTCGTCGAGGACGATGAGGTCGCTGTCGCCGGCCGTGGCGAGGGCGAAGCGGACGCGCTGTTCCTGGCCGCCGGAGAGCTTGTTGACCTTGCGGTCGGCGATCTGGGTGAGTCCCGCGCGGGCCAGCACCTCGTCGGCCGGGTACGGCTTCGGGTGCAGGGCGCAGCCGAGCCGGACGAGCTCGCGCACGGTCACCTCGTCCATCAGGCCGCCGCTCTGCAGCATGGCGCCGACCCGGCCCGCGGTGATCGCCTCGCGCGGGCTCGTGCCGAAGACGCGGACCTCGCCGGTGTCGGCGGGGCGCAGGCCGAGGAGCAGATCGAGGGTGGTGGACTTGCCCGCGCCGTTCGGGCCGAGCAGGGCGACCGTCTCCCCCGCGTGCAGTTCGAGGCTCAGGCCGTCGACCGCCCGCACGGTGCCGTACGTCTTCGTCACCCCGCTGAAGGTGACCGCTGCGTGTGTCGTCATGGCATTCAGCGTCGCCGGTGGGCGGGGGTGCGCGGCAGTGTCGACAAGCGTGAGTCCCGCATGACGGATGTCATGCGGGACTCGTGACGCGGGTGCGCCGATGCGCGAGCGGGGGGCTACCCGACGTTCGTCTGGATCTCCGCGGTGCGCTCGGCCGTGGTCTTGCCGAGCAGCGCCTTGCCGATGGCGGCGGCAACGTCCGTGGGCTGGACCGGCGTCTTCTTGCCGGTGCCGCGGGTGACGAGGACGCCGTCGAAGGTCGTGCCGTACAGCTTCTTGAGCTCCGGGAGGTTGTACTTCTCGACCAGCTTCCCGTTGACCGGCTGCACGCTGAGGATCTTCGGCAGCGACTTGTCCGGGCCGAACTGGATCGAGGCGCCACCCGCCTTGACCGTGATCAGTCCGGACATCGCGGGCTCGGCGAACTGCTGCATCTTCCGGTCGACCTCGGCGTCCGAGATCGTCGGCTTCTGCGTCGACGTCGCCAGCGGGACCGCTCCGGACGCGCCGGTCTCGATCTGCGCGTGGTACGCGTCCTTGACGGCGGACACCGACTGGGCGAGGTCGAGCCCCTTGCCGGTCTTGCCGTAGACGGGAACGGCCTTGCCCGGCGCGAACTTGATCGTGCCTTCGCCGGACGCCGCGGCGCCGCCCGCGGCCCGCTGCAGGGACGCGGCCAGCTTCTCCTCGTCGACGGGCATGACGGGGGCCACGACCCGCTCGTTGCCGAACAGCGAGCCGATCACGGAGACCGGGTTGTAGTCGCTGCCCGCTGCGGCCGCCACGGTCGACGCGGTGTCGAACGAGAGGCCCGCCTGGGCCGGCCGCATCGCGACTGTCTTGCCGCCGACCTGTAGCTTCAGCGCCTGCTCCGTGCGCTTGCCGAGGGCGTTCTCCAGCTTGGTGGTCGCCTCGTCACGGGTGCCGCCACCGATGTCGACGCCCGCGACGGTGGTGCCCTTGGGCACGTCGGCGTGGTTCATCAACAGGCCCGCGCCGTACGCGACTCCGGCCAGTACGACGACGCCGGCGCCGAGCAGCACCAGCTTGTTGCGGCCCTGCTTCTTCTTCGGCGCGGGGGTGGACGGCACCGGGTCGGGCAGCTTCGGCGGGGTGTGCACGGCAGGGCCGTCCGGTCCCTGCTGGAACGGGTCGGCGGCGCCGGGCTTCTTGGGGCCGCCACCGGCCGAGGGGACGACGCGCATGCCGCTGGTGAGCGTGTCACCCGAGACGTTGCCACTGTTGCCGCCCGCGGGCGGCTCCGGGGCGGGCTTCTGCGGCGTGAGGATCGCGGTGTCGTCGCTCATCCGCGGCGGCGACTGACCGGCGCCGGGGACCGGCGGGTTGGGGGCGTTCGGCGGGACCATCGGGCCGTCGCCGGCAGCCGGGCCCGCGGTGGGGCCCGCGGGTCCGGTGGGGCCTTCGCCGCGGTCGGGCGCGCCCGGGTCCTGGTTGGCGGAGAAGAACGGCAGATCGTCGCGGGGGCCGGGGGCGCCGCCCGTACCGAGGGGGCCTGCCGCCACGGCGCCGGACACGTCGAACCCGCCGGAGGAGCCGCCGGACGGGCCGCCCGAGGGGCCGCCCATGGGTCCGTTGGCGGAGCCGCCGGTGGGGCCGCCCAGCGGGTCGCCCGAAGTGCCGGACGGGTTGCCGCCGTTGGGGCCCAGGGCGGACGGCGTGGGCGCGCCCGCACCGGTGGCCGGGCCACCCGTGCCGACCGACGGCACCGCGCCGGTCGCCGGGCCGCCCGCTCCGCCGCGCGGCTTGCGCGGCGCGAACCAGTCGCTCGTCTTCTCCTCGCGCTGCGGCGCGGGAGCGGCGGGCGCGGGCGGCTCTGGGGCGGCGGGCGCCGGGCCCGGGTCCGCCTGTCCGCCGTACGCGGGAGGCGACGCGGGACGGCCGCCCTGCGTCGCGTCCGGCGCGGGGGCCGCGTCGGCTCTGCGGCCGGCGCCGCTGTCCGGGTTGGCGTCGACATCGCTCATCGGCGTCCGCATGACGACCGGCGGGATCGGCCGGGAACCGGGGATGTTGATCCGGATCCGGGTCGTCAGCGTCGTCTCGGTCTTGGGTGACTCCGCGCCCTGGTCGCCCGGCGGCGTCGGACCGGCGTCGTCGGACGCCGCGCCCTGCGCAGGCGATCCGTACGGAGGCGTCCCCGACGGGTAGGCGGCAGCGCCGCGCCCCTGGGGCCCGGAGGACGAACTGTCAGTTTCACGACTCAAGGCAGGTTCTCCCGGTTGGCTCCGCCGCCCGTCTCGACCTCGCGCGGGCTGCTCGGCGGCGCGCACCACCATACTGTCCGCCGCCGGAAGTCACGGTGCGACGGATGACGAATCCGGAACGGCGGGCGCCGCACGACGCCCCAAGGTGCTCCGTCACTTCCCAAGTCGGGCGGCGGAAGCGGGTGGTTGCCCCGGCAGCCAGAAGGTGGCACACATCACAGCGACTGCCATCCCTCCGAGGAGGAAGAGGTACGAGCCGGCTCCTGCGCCGAACAAGAAGTCGCCCTCCGGGCGGCTCGCGGTGAGCAGGATCACCGCCAGCACCCAGCCCGCCGCCGGCGCGACCGCGCCCGCGCGACCACTTGCCAGCCGCGCACCCGCGTGGAACAGGCCGGCCGCCCCGACGAGCGCGAGCAGCAACCCGCCCGGGAACCAGCCCCCTTGGACCAGCGCCCCGCCGACCGCGACGACCGCGCCAAGGACGAAAAGGACAAGCAGGACGGCCGTCCGCCCGGCGCCGAATCCACTGAAACTGAAGGGCAGGTCGACGTTCTGCGCCGCCGCCCCACCGGGTGCCGCCTTTCCGCCGGAGGCACTTCCGCCGGAGGCCTTTCCGCTGGACGCCGCGGCCCGCCGGTTCTTGTCGCCGCTCATCGCTCGGTCACTCCTTCAAGACCCTCGAACAGGTCCTTCTCGTACGGCGATCCGGGCTCGCCCCGCACCAACTCGTAGCACTCGGTGTCGAACAGCGGCTGCGCGAGCTTGTTGGACAGCGCGAAGACGCCGCGGTCGTCCGGCACGGCGACCTGGGTGGCGTGCGCGCGCATCGCGGCCGCCTTCCGCTCCACGTACGGCCGTCCGTCGATCTCGGCGGTGATCCGCTCGTCGTCGACGACGCCCGGCACGTCGGCCACCGCGGCGGCGACGTCGAAGGGTGTGGTGTCGAGCACGCCCGCGAGCCACCGGAACCGCTCCTCGACGACCGAGCGCGGCACGCGGTTCCAGTAGACCTTGGCGATGGTGTGCGGCTCCCCGAGGTCGCGCCGGAAGGCGGTCTCGGCGGCGAGCTCGGCGGCGCGCATCGCGACGCGGTGGGCCTGGATGTGGTCGGGGTGTCCGTAGCCCCCGTCGGGGTCGTACGTGATCAGGACCTGGGGGCGGGTCTCGCGGATCACGGCGACGAGGTGGGCCGCGGCCTCGTCGAGGTCCGTGGCCCAGAAGGCGCCCTCCCGCTCGTTCTGCGGGGCACCCATCATCCCGGAGTCGCGGAAGCGTCCCGGGCCGCCCAGGAAGCGGTGGTCGGTGACGCCGAGCTCCTTCATGGCGGCGGCCAACTCGCCGATCCGGTGCGGGCCGAGGATGTTCTCCCGGCCCGGGGCGAGATGGGCCAGTTCGTCCGGAATGACCTCGCCCTCTTCGCCGAGCGTGCAGGTCACCAGCGTGACCCGGGCGCCCTCTGCGGCGTACTTGGCCATGGTGGCGCCATTGTTGATCGACTCGTCGTCGGGGTGGGCGTGCACGAGGAGCAGGCGCCGACCTGGCTTTTCCGTCATGCCCCCAGCCTAGAACGCCCCACCGACACCGGGCGCGGCTAGAACTTGATGCCGCCGACCATGTCCGCCACGTTCGTCGTCAGCTCCTTGATGGTGGGAGCGATGGACGAACTCGCCAGGTAGAAGCCAAGGAGCACGCACACGACCGCGTGCCCCGCTTTCAGTCCCGACTTCTTGATCAGGATGAAGACGATGATCGCGAACAGCACCACGGCCGAGATCGAGAGTGCCACAGCGGTCCTCCTCCAAAGTGATCCGGTCGCCGACGGACTCGTACCCACGCACTGCTAACGATCATAACTATCCGTGCCCGCGCACGAGTCGCGATCAGGGAGCACCCGATGCGACCGGGAGCGCACGGGGGCGCGCGGCCCTCATCTCTCCTAGGCTGCCTGAATGACCATCGAGACCTTCCCCCGTCAGCACGCGCGCACCCAGCGCTTCACGTTGGGGGCGCCGCGTGCCTTCACGGTGGCGCCGGACGGCGAGCGTGTCGTTTTTCTGCGTTCCTCCTCGGGCACCGATCGGGCGAACGCGCTGTGGGTGCTTGACGTGGCGGGTGGTCAGGAACGGGTGGCCGCCGATCCGGTGGCCCTGCTCGGCGGGGCCGCGGAGAACCTGTCGGCCGAGGAGCGGGCCCGGCGCGAGCGCAGCCGCGAGGGCGGCGCCGGCATCGTGGGATATGCGACGGACGCCGCCGTCGAGTTGGCCGCGTTCGCCCTGTCGGGGCGCCTGTTCACGGCCGAGCTGCGGGTGGGCACCGCGCGGGAACTGCGGGTGCCGGGGCCCGTGTTGGACCCGCGCCCCTCCCCCGACGGGCGGCACGTCGCGTACGTCGCCAGGGGCGCGCTGCGCGTCGTCGGCGCGGAGGGCGCGGACGACCGGGCGCTCGCCGAGCCGGAGTCGGAGACCGTGACGTACGGGCTCGCGGAGTTCGCCGCGGCCGAGGAGATGTCCCGGTACCGCGGCCACTGGTGGTCACCCGGTTCGGACCGACTGCTCGTGGCCCGCGCCGACGACGCGGACGTGGCGCGCTGGTGGATCGCCGACCCCGCGCACCCGGACCGGGAGCCGGCCCGCGTCGCCTACCCCCGCGCCGGCACGCCCAACGCCGAGGTGCGCCTGTTCGCCTACGACCTCGACGGCTCCCGCACCGAGGTGACCTGGGACCGCAAGGCGTACCCGTACCTGGCCCGCGTGCACTGGTCCGCGGACGGCGCCCCGCTGCTCCTGGTCCAGGCCCGCGACCAGCGCAGCGCGCTCTACCTCGCGGTGAACACGGACGACGGTTCGACGCGCATGGTGCACGCCGACGAGGACGACGAGTGGCTGGAGCTGCTGCCGGGCGTGCCGTGCTGGTCGCCGAGCGGGCAGCTCGTACGGATCGCCGACGAGGGCGGCGCGCGGGTCCTCGCGGTGGGCGAACGGCCGCTGACCGGACCCCAGTTGCACGTGCGCGCGGTGCTCGACGTGGGCGAGAGCGACGTGCTGGTCGCCGCCTCGGCGGGGGCCGACGCCGAGTTCCCCGAGACCGGCGAGGTGCACGTCTACCGGGTCAACGAGCTCGGCCTGCAGCGCGTGTCGACGGAGCCCGGCGTGCACTCCGCGGTCCGCTCCGGGGACGTGACGGTCCTCGTGTCGGCCACACCGGACTCACCCGGCGCACGGGCGCGCGTGGAGCGCGAGGGGAAGACCCCCGAAAAGTCGATCGACATCGCCTCGCACGCCGCCCGCCCCCTGCTCTCCCCGCGCGTGACGCTCACGGAAGCGGCGGGCATCCCGTGCGCCGTTCTCCTGCCCTCCTCCTACCAGGAGGGGGACGGCCCGCTGCCGGTCCTCATGGATCCGTACGGCGGCCCGCACGGGCAGCGCGTCGTGGCGGCCCACAACCCGCATCTGACCTCGCAGTGGTTCGCCGACCAGGGCTTCGCGGTAATCGTCGCGGACGGGCGCGGCACGCCCGGCATCTCGCCAGGACGTGAGAAGTCGATCCACGGCGACTTCACGCTCACCCTCGACGACCAGGTCACGGCGTTGCACGCGCTCGCCGACCGGTTCCCGCTCGACCTGTCCAAGGTCGCGATGCGCGGCTGGAGTTACGGCGGTTACCTGTCGGCGCTCGCCGTGCTGCGCCGCCCCGACGTCTTCCACGCGGGCATCGCGGGCGCCCCGGTCACGGACTGGCGGTTGTACGACACGCACTACACGGAGCGCTACCTGGGCGACCCGGCCACGTCCCCCGACACGTACGCCAAGAGTTCCGTGGTGACCGACGACGGGCTCACGGAGGCCGCCGAGCAGCACCGGCCGATGCTCATCGTGCACGGCCTCGCGGACGACAACGTCGTCGTGGCGCACGCCCTGAGGCTGTCCTCCGCGCTGCTCGCGGACGGCCGCCCGCACGAGGTGCTGCCGCTGTCCGGCGTGACCCACATGACGCCGCAGGAGCAGGTCGCCGAGAATCTGCTGCTGCTCCAGGTGGACTTCCTGAAGCGGTCGTTGGGCCTGTCCTGAGACGGGTCCGGGCCGGAGCGACATGGCGCGCCCCGGCCCGGTTCCACGGCACCCGCACGGCCGCACGAGGAACACCCTGACCGATCCAGATATCCGCGTCGGGTCGGCCGGGTTGCCGCCACGTAAAAGCGCTCAGTCGGTCGGCACGACCTGCTTCTCCTCCGCGAAGTGGCAGGCCGACGGGTGGCTCGCCGGGGTGTCGCCGCCCTTGAAGACCTCCGGCACGGCCAGCAGCGGCACCTCGTCCGCGCACTTCTGCTGCGCCTTCCAGCAGCGCGTACGGAAGCGGCAGCCCGAGGGCGGATTGGCGGGCGAGGGCACGTCGCCTGCGAGCAGGATGCGCTCGCGGCCCTCGCGCGCCTCCGGGTCGGGCACCGGCACCGCGGACAGCAGCGCCTGCGTGTAGGGGTGCGTGGGGTGGTCGTAGATCTCGGCGTCCGAGCCGATCTCGGCGATCCGGCCCAGGTACATCACGCCGACCCGGTCGGAGATGTGCCGCACGATCGACAGGTCGTGGGCGATGAAGACGTAACTGAGGTCGAACTCCTTCTGGAGCCGGTCCAGGAGGTTGACCACCTGCGCCTGCACCGACACGTCGAGCGCGGACACCGGCTCGTCCGCGACGATGATCTCGGGGCGCAGCGCGAGCCCGCGCGCGATGCCGATGCGCTGGCGCTGGCCGCCGGAGAACTGGTGCGGATACCGGTTGATGTACTCCGGGTTGAGCCCGACGACGTCGAGGAGGTCCTGGACCTTCTTCCTGCGGTCCCCCTTCGGCGCCACCTCGGGGTGGATCTCGTACGGCTCCCCGATGATGTCGCCGACGGTCATCCGGGGGTTCAGTGACGTGTACGGGTCCTGGAACACCATCTGGATGTTGCGGCGGACGGCCTTCAGGGCGCGCCCCGAGAGCGTGGTGATGTCCTCGCCCTTGTACTTGATGACGCCTGCCGTCGGGCGCTCCAGGTTCACGAGCATCTTCGCGACCGTCGACTTGCCGCAGCCGGACTCCCCCACGATGCCGAGCGTCTCGCCCTGCCCGAGGTCGAAGTCGACCCCGTCGACGGCCTTCACCGAGCCGATCTGCTTCTTGACGAGGACGCCCTGGGTGAGCGGGTAGTGCTTGGTCAGTCCGCGGACCTGGAGGAGCGGTTCGTGGCCCGAGGCCGAGCCGTTCTGCGCGTAGTCGTTCTCCGCCTGTGCCTTGTGGAGGAGGTGCTCGGCGATCCTGCCCTCGCGCTTCAGGTCGTCCTTGCTCACGTGCTTACCGTGTTGCGGCATCGAGGGTCTCCTTCCAGAAGTGGCAGGCGCTGCGGCGGCCTTCGGAGACCTCGGCGAGCGGCGGGACGTCGGTGCGGCACACGTCCTGGGCCATCGGGCAGCGCGGGTTGAAGGCGCAGCCGGGCGGGATGTTCATGAGGTTCGGCGGGAGCCCCTTGATGGCGAACAGCTCCTGCCCCTTCTGGTCGAGGCGCGGGATCGATTCGAGCAGGCCCTTGGTGTACGGGTGGGCGGGCGCCTTGTAGATCTCGTGCACCGGCGCCTGTTCGACGATCCGGCCCGCGTACATCACGGCGATCTTGTCGGCGACGTCGGCGACCACGCCCAGGTCGTGGGTGATGAGGATGAGCCCCATGTCGAGCTCGCGCCGCAGCTCGGCGAGGAGGTCCATCACCTGGGCCTGCACGGTGACGTCGAGGGCGGTCGTCGGCTCGTCCGCAATGATCAGCGAGGGTTCGAGGGCGAGCGCCATGGCGATCATGATGCGCTGGCGCATGCCGCCGGAGAACTGGTGCGGGTACTGGCTCACCCGCTCCTTCGCGGCGGGGATCCTGACCCGGTCCATCAGCTCGACGGCCTTCGCCCTGGCGTCCTTCTTCGACATCCCCTTGTGGACGACGAACATCTCGCCGAGCTGCTCCCCCACCGTGAGCACGGGGTTCAGCGAGGACAGCGCGTCCTGGAAGATCATCGCCATCTCGGCGCCGCGGATCTTCCGCCGCTCCTCCTCCTTGAGCTTCAGCAGGTCCTGGCCCTTGAAGAGGATCTCGCCGCCGGCGATCCGGCCCGGCGGCATGTCGAGGATGCCCATCACGGCCTGCGCGGTGACGGACTTGCCGGAGCCGGACTCGCCCAGCACGGCGAGCGTCTCGCCCTCGTCGACGGTGTAGTTGACGCCGTTGACCGCCTTGGCGACGCCGTCGCGGGTGCGGAACTCGACGTGCAGGTCGCGTACTTCCAGCAGTGCCATGTGCGACTACCTCAGCTTGGGGTCGAGGGCGTCGCGCACCGCGTCGCCGAGCATGATGAACGCCAGGACCGTGAGGGCCAGCGCGCCCGCCGGGTACAGCAGCATGTGCGGGGCGTTGCGGATGTACGGGGCGGCGTTCGAGATGTCGATGCCCCAGGAGACCGCGGGCGGCTTGAGGCCGACGCCGAGGAACGAGAGCGTCGCCTCCAGGGCGATGTACGTACCGAGCGCGATGGTCGCGACGACGATCACGGGCGCGACGGCGTTCGGCAGGATGTGCCGCAGCAGGATGCGCGAGTTGGAGGCGCCGAGGGTGCGCGCCGCGTGCACGTAGTCGTTCTCCTTGACCGTGATGACGGAGCCGCGGGCGATCCGGGAGATCTGCGGCCAGCCGAGCAGCACGATGAACCCGACCACCGGCCACACCGTAGTCGACGTGACCACCGACAGCAGGACCAGGCCCCCGAGGATGACCGGGATGCCGAAGAAGATGTCGGCGACGCGGGACAGCAGGGCGTCCGCCCACCGCCCGAAGAACCCGGCGAGCGCGCCCAGGATGCCGCCCAGGAGCGCCACCCCGGCCGTCGCGCACACGCCGACGGTGATCGAGGCCCGGGCCCCGTACACGGTGCGGGTGTAGACGTCGCAGCCCTGGGCGTCGTAGCCGAAGGGGTGTCCCGAGGTGGAGGTGTCCTGGCCGTGGGCGAGGTCGCAGTCGTTGGGGTCGCCGCTCGCGAGCAGCTGCGGCCAGATCGCGACGATCACCAGGAACAGGATGATCAGCGCCGAGACGATGAAGACCGGGTTGCGGCGCAGCGAGCGCCAGGCGTCCGACCACAGCGAGCGCGCGGGGCCCTCCGCGCCGCCGCCCTCGGGCGTGCCGGGCGTGAGCTGGGCCTCGACGGTGACCGGGGTGACGGGCTCAGGCATAGCGGATCCTCGGGTCAAGGACGGCGTAGAGCAGGTCGACGATGAGGTTGGCGAGCAGGAAGACGATCACCAGGACGGTCACGAAGCCGACCACGGTCGGCGAGGACTGGTGCAGGATGCCCTGGTAGAGCTGGTAGCCGACGCCGCGGATGTTGAAGATCCGCTCGGTCACGATGGCCCCGCCCATCAGGGCGCCGATGTCGGTGCCGATGAACGTGACGACCGGGATCAGCGAGTTGCGCAGCAGGTGCCGCCAGATGATGCGGCGCCGCGGCAGGCCCTTGGCGACGGCGGTGCGCACGTAGTCGGAGCGGGCGTTCTCGGCGACGGAGGTGCGGGTCAGGCGGGTCACGTACGCCAGCGAGACCGAGGCGAGGACGAGGCCCGGCAGGATCAGCTCGCTCAGCGGCGCCTCGTACGCCACCGAGGGCTTGACGATCCCCCACTGCATGCCGAACAGGAGCTGGGCGACGAGGCCGGTCACGAACGTCGGCACGGAGATCACGACCAGCGTCAGCACGAGGACGCCCGTGTCGATGGGCTTGCCGCGGCGCAGGCCGGTGATGACGCCGAGGCCGATGCCGATGACGATCTCGAAGACGATCGCCACGAACGTCAGCTTGATGGTGACGGGGTAGGCGCGCAGCATCAGGTCGGCGACGGAGTCCCCGTTGAAGGCGGTGCCGAAGTCGCCCTGGAAGATGTTGCCGAGGTAGATCAGGTACTGCTGCGCCAGCGGCTTGTCGAGGTGGAACTGCTCGCGCAGCGCCGCCTGGGTGGCCGGGTCGCATGCCTTGTCGCCGCAGAGCGCCGCGGTCGGGTCGCCCATGACGTTGACCATGAGGAAGATCAGCAGCGTGGTGCCGATGAACACCGGGATCATCTGCAGCAGCCGTCGGATCACATAACGCCCCACGGCACCTCCCTCACGTCACCCGAGCGGTCGCGGATCTCAGTCATCGACGGTCATCTCCTCGAAGACCGGCACGCTGAAGGGGTTGAGCTTCACGTCGTGCACGCGGGTGCCGTAGACGGCGGTGCCGTTCTGGTACCAGAGCGGGATCGCCGGCAGCTGCTCGGCGAGGATCCGCTCGGAGTCCTGGAAGTCCTTGATCGCGCTCTTCGGGTCCGGGTCCGCGTTGGCCTTGTTGATCAGCGCGTCGAACCGCTTGTCGCTCCACTTGCCGTCGTTGCTGGGGGCGCCCGTGGTGTAGACGGGCTGCAGGAAGTTCTGGATCAGCGGGTAGTCCATCTGCCAGCCGCTGCGGAACGGGCCGTGGAACTTGCCGCTCTGGATCTGCGTGCGGAAGTCGGCGAAGGTGCCCACCGGGTTGCCGACGCAGGACTTCGAGTTGCCCATGACCCGGTTGATGCTGTTGCAGATGGCGTCGACCCACTGTTTGTGGTTGCCGGTGTCGGCGTTGTAGCTGAGGACGAGCTTGCCGCCGGGGAAGCCGCCGCCCTCGTCGATCAGCCGCTTGGCTTCCTTCGGGTTGTACTCGCAGCGGTCGCCGCAGATCTCGGGGTTGTAGCCGCCCTCGTCGCGCAGCACCGGGGACGTCCAGTCCTTCGCCGGGATCCGGGTCTTCTGGAAGATCTTGTCGGTGATCTGCTCGCGGTTGATGGCGAGCGAGATGCCCCGGCGGACCTTGAGGGCGTCGGCGGTGGCCCACTCCTTGTCGTACATCGGGAACATCAGCGTCTGGATGATGCCGGCCGGGGTGTTGATGTACCGGTTGTCGATGTCCTTGTGGAGGTTGCTGAGCTGCTCGGCGGGGACGGCGTCGGTCACGTCGAGCTGGCCCGCCACGACGTCGGTGTACGCGGTGTTGTCGTCGGTGTAGACGAGCAGGTCGACGCCCTTGTTGCGGGGCTTGGTGCCGTTGTACTGGTCGTTGAGGCGCAGCTGCATGCGGCCGCCGCGCTCGTAGTTCGTCACCTCGTACGGGCCGTTCCCGAAGGGCTTCTCCAGCCACGCGTCGTGGTCGGTGAAGAACTTCTTCGGCAGTGGGGAGAAGGCGGCGTAGCCGAGCATGTCGGGGAAGAGCGAGAACTTCTGGTTGAGCCTGACCGTGAAGTGCGTGTCGTCGACGATCTTGAGCCCCGACAGCTTCTTCGCGGTGGGCTTCCCCTTGACGGGGTGGACCTTGTCGTAGCCGTCGATGTAGCCGAAGAAGTCGGCGCCGATCTGCGCGTTGGGCAGATAGGCGGCGTAGTTCCAGGCGTCGACGAAGGACCGCGAGGTGACCTTCGTGCCGTCCGCGAACTTCCAGCCGTCCTTCAGGGTGACCTTGAAGTTCTGCGCGTCGTCACTGCTGATCGACTTGGCGACGGCGTACGTGGGCTCGGCCGTCTCGGGGTCGTAGATCTTGAGCCCCCGGAAGATCATGTCGAGGACCTTGCCGCCGTTGACCTCGTTGGTGTTCGCCGGCTCCAGCGGGTTCTGCGGGTCGCCCCACTTCGCGCGCACGATGCCCGACTCGGTGGCCGTGGCACCGCAGGACGCGAGCCAGGGCACGCCCAGTACCAGGGCGGCGGCCAGGGCGCCGGTACGCAGGCCGAGGCGCATCAGGGTCCTCCAGGGGCGGTACGGGTACGAGCCTTGCGCCTATTGGACCCGTGAAGGACTGGATACGCCTGTTATGTCACCCATCTGAGGGCGAGGGGGACGACGTCCCCGGGGCCGGGGTCCCCGGACATGCCGCTGCCCGGCGCCGGTGCGAACACCGGGGCCGGGCAGCGCGGCAGAACGGCCGTCAGGACTTGTCGTCGTCCTCCAGGGCCGCGAGGGCCGGGTCGAGCACGATGTCCTCCACACGCGCCTCGACGCTCGGGTCCTCCGGGAAGTGGCAGGCCGTGAGGTGGCCCGCCTCGTTGCCCGAGAGCTGGACCAGCGGGGGCTCCTCCGTGGCGCACTTGTCCTGCGCCTTCCAGCACCGGGTGCGGAACCGGCAGCCGGACGGCGGCATGATCGGGGAGGGCACGTCGCCCTCCAGCCGGATCCGCTCCCGCTTGTCGGCGTCGAGGTCCGCGTCCGGCACGGCCGACATCAGCGCGTGCGTGTACGGGTGCCGCGGCCGGTTGTAGAGCGAGTCGCGGTCCGCGATCTCCATGATCTTGCCGAGGTACATCACGGCGACGCGCTGCGAGAAGTGCCGCACGATGGCCAGGTCGTGCGCGATGAAGACGAACGCGATGCCCATCTCCCGCTGAACCTCCTGGAGAAGGTTCACCACCTGCGCCTGGATCGACACGTCGAGCGCCGAGACCGGCTCGTCCGCCACGATCAGCTTCGGCTCGAGCGCCACCGCGCGGGCGACGCCGATGCGCTGACGCTGACCGCCTGAGAACTCGTGCGGGAAGCGGTTGTAGTGCTCCGGGTTCAGGCCCACGATCTCCAGGAGCTCGCGCACCCGGTTCTCCCGGCCGCCGGGCGGGTTGATCCCGTTGATCTCCATCGGGCCCGAGATGATCGAGCCGACCGTCTGCCGCGGGTTCAGGGACGCGTACGGGTCCTGGAAGATCATCTGGATCTCGGACCTGATCGGCGCCAGCTGCTTGCGGCTCGCGTGGCTGATGTCCTGGCCCTTGTACGTGACCGTGCCCTGCGTGGGCTCGTACAGGCGGGTCAGGAGGCGGCCCGTGGTCGACTTGCCGCAGCCGGACTCGCCGACGAGGCCCAGGCTCTCGCCCGCGCGGACCTCGAAGTCCACGCCGTCGACCGCCTTGACCGCGCCGATGGTGCGGCGGATCGGGAAGCCGCCCTTGATCGGGAAGTGCTTCTGCAACCCCTGGACCTGGAGCAGCGGCTCGGTGTCGCGGTCGCGCTGGCCCGGGATCGCGTCGGCGACCGCCGTGGTGGTGTTGCTCTTGTTGTCGCTCATGGTCAGGTCCTGTCTGGAGTTCCCCGTCGTCCGCGCGCAGCGCGGGCGTCGCGGCGGTCGGTGCGTGCGATCGGCGGGCGGGGCTGTAGGTCATGTGGCGGAGCCACCTGTCCTGCGGCCCCGTGCGCCGAGCGTGCGTGCCGGGCGTCGGGGCGCAGACGGGGAACTCCAGACAGGACCTGACCCCAGTCGCCGGTTTCAGCTCAGCCCAGCCGGGGCTGAATCGTCTCGATGAACACCTGCTGCTTCTGGTCCGCCGTCAGGTGGCAGGCGGATCCGCGCCCCGCCGGAAGGGCCGGACGCTCGCCCGAGCAGCGGTCGCCCGACACCTTGTCGGTGAAGGCGCAGCGCGGGTGGAACGGGCAGCCCGAGGGCGGGTTGAGCAGCGAGGGCGGCGAGCCGGGGATCGGCAGCAGCGGCTCGTCGATGTCCGAGGTCAGTCTCGGCATCGAACCCAACAGGCCCCAGGTGTAGGGGTGCTGGGGCTGCTTGAGCACCTCGCGCACGCTGCCCCGCTCGACGGCCCGGCCCGCGTACATGACGAGCAGGTCGTCGGCCATGTTCGCGACGACGCCCAGGTCGTGCGTGATCATGATGATCGCGGAGCCGAACTCCTGCTGGAGGTCCTTGAGCAGGTCGAGGATCTGCGCCTGGACCGTCACGTCGAGGGCCGTGGTCGGCTCGTCGGCGATCAGCAGTTCGGGGTTGCAGGCGAGCGACATGGCGATCATGGCGCGCTGGCGCATACCGCCGGAGAACTGGTGCGGGTAGTCGTCGACGCGCTGCTTGGGCTGCGGGATGCCGACCTTCTCCAGCATCTCGATGGCCCGGTCCCGGCCCTCCTTCTTGGAGGCTCCGGTGTGCTTGCGGAACGGCTCGGCGATCTGCCGGCCCACCGTGTAGTACGGCGAGAGCGCGGTCAGCGAGTCCTGGAAGACCATCGCCATCTTGTTGCCGCGGAGCTTCTCCAGCTCGGGCTCCGTGGCGGTGAGGAGCTCCTTGCCGTCGAGGAGGATCTCGCCGTCGATGGTGGTGTTCTTCTTGGGGTGCAGGCCGAGCACGGTCAGGTTGGTGACCGACTTGCCGGAGCCGGACTCGCCGACGATGCCGAGCGTCTTGCCGCGCTCCAGGTCGAAGGAGAGGCCGTCCACCGCCTTGACGGCGCCGTCCTCCGTGGAGAACTGCACCCGCAGGTCGCGTACCGACAAGAACGCGTCGGATCCGGTCGGGGCCGGGGCGTCCTCGGGCTTGGTGAGAGTGGTCACGGGGGTTCTCCTAGGACAGCCGCACGCGCGGGTCGATCACGGCGTACAGGGCGTCCACGACGACATTGCAGATGATGATGAAGGCGGCGCTGATGATCATCACGCCCATGAGGACCGGCAGGTCCTTTCCGTTGACCGACGAGATCGCCAGTCGGCCCATCCCCGAGAGGTTGAAGGTCAGTTCGGTGACCATGCCGCCACTGAGCAGCGAGGCGAGGTCCATGCCGAGGATGGTGATGATCGGGATGAGCGAGCCGCGCCAGGCGTACCGGAAGAACACGAAGCGACTGCTCATGCCCTTGGCCTTGGCGGCCCTGACGTGCTCCTCCTGGAGCTGCTCGATCATCGAGGAGCGCGACATACGGGTGTAGTTGGCGGTGAAGATCGTCGCCATCACGATCCAGGGGATCAGCAGACCCATGAACCAGGACGACGGGCTCTCCCAGAACGACACGTACTTGGGTGCCTTCAGCCAGCCGGTGCTGTAGACGAAGATGCCCATCACGATCGGGCCGAGCAGGTAGATCTGGAACGAGCTGGTCACCAGCGAGGCGCCCGAGAAGAGCTTGTCGATCCAGGTGCCGCGGAAGCGGGCGGCCAGCAGACCGGCGCCCAGACCCGCGATCAGGAAGACGACCAGGCCACCGATCATCAGCGAGATGGTCAGCGGGAGCCGGTCCATCATCGTGTCCCAGACCATCTGGTTGTTCCGGAACGAGACGCCGAAGCACGGGGCGTCGCAGTGACCCACCGCGAAGTCACGGCCGACGAAGATCCCCTTGAGGAACTCCCAGTACTGCACCGGAACCGGCTGATCGAGGCCCAGGTTCTTGTGAATGATCGCCAGCGCGTCCGGGGTGCAGTTCTTGCCGCACGCGAGCGTCGCCGGGTCCTGTGGGATGGCGAAGTACATGAAGAACGTGAAGGCGCTGATCAGCAGGAGGATGAGTGCTGCGCCAGACGTCCGGCGTATGAGAAATCGAAGCATGGCAGAAAGCTGCTCTCAGGACGGCGGCGGTGGGAGACCAGGAGGCGTTGTGCGGCGGCCCGGGGGCGAGAGCTCCGCCGCGCTCTCACCCCCGGGAACTGCCTTGTACGAACTACTTCTTGAGGAAGATCCGCGTCGGGTCGGTGTAGTTGGTCACCGACGAGTAACGCAGGCCGCCCACGTTGGAGCCGGCGATCTGGAACACCTTGGTGTAGTAGATCGGGGCGGCCGGGTTGATCTTCTCCGAGATGTACTTGGAGAGCTTTCCGTACTCCTTGGCGCGCTCGGCCGCGTCCGCGATCTTCTGGATGCGGGCGCTCTCGGCGTTCACGTGCTTGTCGTTGACGTGGGAGTAGTTGGAGGCGCCGTCCTGGATGTTGGCACCGTCGTACGACGGCGGGAAGACGGTGTTGCCGTCGGCCCAGTCCTGGCCCCAGCCGGTCATGTAGAGGTCCATGCCGTTCTTGACCTTGCCCATCTGCTCGTACCAGGTGGCTTGGTCAACTTCCTTCTTCTGGATGTCGAGCCCGATCTTCTCCAGGTTGTTGATGATCAGGTTCGCCTGGGTGACGCGGACGTCGACGTTGGCGTAGGCGTAGACGAGCTTCTTGCCCTTGGCGCCGGCCTCGTCGATGAGCTTCTTGGCCTTCTCGATGTCGCCGTTCGGCTTCTTCGCCCGGTTGAACGGGTCGAGCTTCTCGTCGTAGCCCGGGGTGGAGGGCGACGTCAGCGAGTTGGCGGCGTCACCGCCGTAGGCGCCGCCGTCGGCGTGGCCGGCCGCGGTGGCCGGGATCGCCAGGGCGATGGCATCGCGGATCTTCTTGTCCTTGATGCGGTCCATGTTCATGTTCAGCTGCCACACGTAGGGGCCGTAGCCCTGCACCGTGCGCTTCATGACCTTCTTGTCGGTCGTGATCTTCTGCAGCTGGGTGGCGTCGATCTGGCCCGAGAACATGACGGCGTTCTTGGCCTCGCCGCGGTCGGCCAGGATCGTCTTGGTCTGGTCGGCCTTGGAGACGTTGTAGTCGATGTTGAACCCGTCCACGTAGTTGTGGCGCATCGGGTCCGTCTTCTCGTCCCACTTGTCGTTGCGGACGAGCTTGAGGCTCTTGCCCGGCTTGTAGGCGGAGATCTTGTACGGGCCGGTGGCGACCGGCTTCTGGTCGTACTTCTGCTTGGTGTCCGTCTTCTCGGGCACGACCGAGTACGCCGCCATGGCCAGGGCCTGCGGGACGTCGGTGTGGGCTTCCTTGAAGTGGAAGACGATGGTGTTGTCGTCCGGCGTGTCCAGGACCGACTTCGGCAGGTGCTTGCCCTCGTACGGGCCCTTGTACGCCTTGCGGTACGAGGTACCGGAGCCGGACAGCCACTGCTGGATGTACGTCGGGCCGTCCGTCAGGAACGAGGAGTACAGGCGCTCGATGGAGTGCCGGATGTCGGCCGAGGTGATGACGTGGCCGTTCTCGTCCTTGATCCCGTCCTTCAGCTCGAAGGTCCAGGTCTTGCCGCCGTCCGAGGACTTGCCCGCGTCCTTGGCGAGGTCACCGACGACCGTCTGGGTGCCCTTGTCGTCCTCGGTGTACGTGGTCAGGCCGCGGTAGAGGAGCTTGGAGAGCAGACCGGCGTCGGAGACGTATATCTGCCCCGGGTCCAGGTGCGAGAAGTCCGTCTCCTGGTAGACCTGGGCGATGCCGCCCTTCCTGGCACCCGGGACCGCCTTGGCCGGGCCGACCGACTGCTGCGCGGTGCCCATGACGACGGGCTTGGCCTGGGCCTTCGCGTCGTCCTTGGACTTGCCCACGGTCTTGTCGTTGTCGTTGCTGCCGCTGCTGCAGCCGGTCAGCGTGAGGGCGCCGACAGCGGCGGCGACGATCGTCGCCTGCGCCGTGCGCGAACGAAGGATGCTCATGGAGTTGAATCCACCTGCCTGTGAGTAGTGATCCTTGTGTGCTGCCTGACGCATCCGGCTGTGTCGGTCCGGCGCCCGGGTGGCAGCGACCCTCGGTGATGCCCGGTCAGCGTCCGGTCTTGGGATCGAAGGCGTCCCGGACCGAGTCACCGAAGAGGTTGAACGCCACGAAGAAGACGACCATGGCGACACCCGGGAAGTACAAGTAGGTCGGGTCGACCTCGTAGATCTTCGCCGCGGTGGCGAACATCAATCCCCAGTCGGGCGTGGGGTCTTGGTAGCCGACGCCGACGAAGGAGAGGAAGGCGACCGAGAGGATGGTGCTGGGGAGCAGGTAGGTGCCCTGCACGATGATCGGCGTCACCAGGTTGGGCAGCAGCTCCTTGCGGATGATCCGCCAGGGCGAGGCACCCGCGACCTTCGCCGCCTCCACGAACTCCCGCTCGCGCAGCGACATGGTCACCGCGCGCACCAGGCGGGACAGGCTCATCCAGGTGAGCAGCCACATGATGCCCGTGATGGCGAGGAACCGGACGTAGACCGGCGTCTCCTCGTCCGGAGCCACGAACACCGTGACGATGACGGGCATGGCCGCGACCATGAACAGCTGGTTGGGCAGCGCCATCATGAAGTCGGTGAGCCGGCCCAGCCAGTAGTCGATCTTGCCGCCGAAGTAGCCGGACACCAGGCCGATCACGACACCGAGGAGCACCATGCCGATCGTCGCGCACAGGGCGGTGTAGAGCGACGTACGCATGCCGTAGAGCAGATACGCGAAGACGTCGCGTCCGTAGTTCGGGTCGATGCCGAACCAGTGCTCGGGCGACATGCCGCCGTTGGGTCCTGCCGGCAGGTTGAACTCGTTGAGGAGCGTGGGGTCGTCCTGGCCGTAGAAGGTGTACGGGTCCTGGCCGTACAGCTTGCAGATGACCGGGGCGAGCGCGGCTATCGCGAAGAAGGCCAGCACGATCCAGGCGGAGACGACGCCCGTCCTGTCCCGCTTGAAGCGCCGCCACATCAACTGACCGGGGCTGCGCCCCTCGAGCTTCTTGGGCTCCTTCGCGTCGCCCTGCGGCGCGCTCTCCTTGTCCAAGGCGGAAGAGGTCTCGGCGCCCTCAATCTCGATTGGACTTGTCATGATTCGTCCATTTCACAGGTATTGGAGGCCGTCGGAAGTGGAAGCGGTCCGGCGGCCGTCGCACGGCGTACGTCACTCGAAGCGCGCGAGAGGGACCAACGACTGGGGTGAGGCCCACCCCTGAGGAACTGTCAAACACCTTCGCAGCGTCGGATCGCCACCTCGACCGCCTCCTCATGAGTCCACTTCGTTCACTGCAAGTGGAGGCAGAAGATCGTCACCCAGCCGACACCCCTGACGGCGAAGTTGACGCTGCCTCAGTGCGCTCGCGAGTCGCCGCCCCCCTTAGCGCGTGACCCTTTGACCCGAGCTCTACGCGGACCACTATTAGCCACAGCCGCTGTCGCGACCACACCCTTTTGGTCTCGGTTCGATCACACCTGATGCGTACTTCTCCCAAAATCCGGACAAACGGATCCGAGATAGAGGGTTACGAAACGGACGTGTTACATATCTATCGACCATCCACGTCCGGATTCCGGACTCCGCGATGGACTTAATCACTTGCGCTCGCCCGATTCTTGACCCTCTGTTGGGAGACGGCACGGCCGCGGGCGTCACTGCGCGTAGACCGCGTGAAGACTAGCGGCAACGCAAGGGGCCCGGCACCCCCAACGGGGTACCGGGCCCGACTGCCAACTGCCCGCGGGCAGCGGTGACTCAGCTGTGCTTGGCGCGCGAGGCGCTGCGGCCGCGCTCCTTCTGGTCGAGGACGACCTTGCGGATGCGAACGGCCTCCGGGGTCACCTCGACGCACTCGTCGTCGCGGCAGAACTCCAGGGACTGCTCCAGGGAGAGCTTGCGGGCGGGGACGACGTTCTCCGTCGAGTCCGCGGAAGCCGCACGCATGTTGGTGAGCTTCTTCTCCTTGGTGATGTTCACGTCCATGTCGTCGGCGCGCGAGTTCTCGCCGACGATCATGCCCTCGTACACCTCGGTGCCGGGCTCGGTGAACAGCACACCGCGCTCCTGGAGGTTGATCATCGCGAAGGGGGTGACCGCACCGGCGCGGTCGGCGACCAGCGAGCCGTTGTTACGGGTCGTCAGCGTGCCGAACCACGGCTCGTGGCCCTCGTGGATGGAGTGGGCGATGCCCGTGCCACGGGTGTTCGTCAGGAACTCCGTACGGAAGCCGATGAGGCCACGGGACGGCACGACGAACTCCATGCGGACCCAGCCGGAGCCGTGGTTCGACATGTTGTCCATCCGGCCCTTGCGGACACCCATGAGCTGCGTGACGGCGCCCATGTGCTCCTCGGGGACGTCGACGGTCATGCGCTCGACCGGCTCGTGCGTCTTGCCGTCGACCTCCTTGGTGACCACCTGCGGCTTGCCGATGGTCAGCTCGAAGCCCTCGCGGCGCATCTGCTCGACCAGGATCGCCAGCGCCAGCTCACCGCGGCCCTGCACCTCCCAGGCGTCGGGGCGCTCGGTGTCGAGGACGCGCAGCGAGACGTTACCGATCAGCTCGCGCTCCAGGCGGTCCTTGACCTGGCGGGCGGTGACCTTGCGGTCCTTGACGGCGGCCTTGGCGTCCGCGCCCTTGCCCGTGCCACCACGGCCGACCAGCGGCGAGGTGTTCGTACCGATGGTCATGGAGATCGCGGGCTGGTCCACCGTGATCAGCGGCAGGGCGACCGGGTTCTCCGGATCGGCCAGGGTCTCGCCGATCATGATGTCGGGGATACCGGCGACGGCGCAGATGTCACCGGGGCCCGCGACCTCGGCGGGCTTGCGGGTGAGCGCCTCGGTCATCATCAGCTCGCTGATGCGGACGTTCTGGACCGTGCCGTCGCGCTTCATCCACGCGACCGTCTGGCCCTTGCGCAGCTCGCCCTGCTCGACGCGGAGCAGCGCGATACGGCCGAGGAAGTTGTCGGCGTCGAGGTTGGTGACGTGGGCCTGGAGCGGCGCGTCCTCCTCGTACGTCGGGGCCGGCACGTGCTCCAGGATCGTGGAGAAGAACGGCTCCAGGTTGGTGGAGTCGGCCGGGACGGTGCCGTCCTCCGGCTTGGTCAGCGAGGCGATGCCGTCGCGGCCGCAGGAGTAGACGATCGGGAACTCGATCTGGTCCTCGTCGGCGTCCAGGTCGAGGAAGAGGTCGTACGTCTCGTTGACGACCTCGTCGATGCGCGAGTCGGGCCGGTCCGTCTTGTTGATGCACAGGATGACGGGCAGCCGCTGCTTGAGCGCCTTGCCGAGCACGAAGCGGGTCTGCGGGAGCGGGCCCTCGGAGGCGTCCACGAGCAGGACCACCGCGTCGACCATCGACAGGCCGCGCTCGACCTCACCACCGAAGTCGGCGTGGCCGGGGGTGTCGATGATGTTGATCGTGATGACGTCGCCGCCATCCTTCGGGTGGTACTTCACCGCCGTGTTCTTGGCGAGGATCGTGATGCCCTTCTCACGCTCCAGGTCGTTCGAGTCCATCACGCGGTCGTCGACCGACTCCAGCTGGTGGGCGGCGAAGGCACCGGCCTGCTTCAGCATGCCGTCGACGATGGTGGTCTTGCCGTGGTCGACGTGGGCGACGATGGCGACGTTACGGATGTCGTGGCGCGTGGCCATAGTGAGGCGTACTCCTGGAGTGAGTGGTCGGCTGCGCATACGTTGCTTTGCGCGGGCCCTGCCGGGCTGGACATGCCACGGCCTCACCCCATGCTACGTGCCTCGGCGCCCTACGGCTCAGCCGGGCCGGACGGGCCGCTCCCCAAGCAGCGGCCCGTCCGAAGAAAGCGCAGGTCAGCCCTCGTCCTGCGCGGGAGCGCCGCCCAGCTTCCCGCCCGGCTTCAGGAAGCCGATGTCCTCGTAGGAGGGCTCCTGGAAGCCGAACGCCCCGGCGTTCACCAGGTTCGCCTTCGCCGCCACCAGTTCGGGCCGCTGATAGAGCGGAATCGATCCTGCGGCGGCCCAGATGCGCTCGTCGGCCTGCCGGACGAGCGAGCGCTCCTTCTCCTGGTCGAGCTCCCCGACGGCCTGGTCGAAGAGCTGGTCGATGTGGTCGGTGCCGACCCGCGTGTAGTTCTGCTCGACCGTGAGCTCGCCGTCGGCGGCCGGGACCGGCTTGGCGTAGATCGGGCGGGCGTCGGTGGCCGGGTAGGCGGAGCCGGGCCACGAGTACAGCGCCAGGTCGTAGTCGCCCGCCGCGATGTGGTCCTTGAAGTACGTCTCGTCGTCGACCTTCGTGATGTCCGTGCGCACGCCGATCTTCTGCAGCATGGCCGAGATCCGGTCGGCGACGGACTGCAGCTGCTCGGCGTCGGGCCCGGCGGGCAGCACGAAGTTCAGGGTCAGCGGCTTACCGTCCTTGGCGAGCTGCCCCGTGGCGGCGCCGGCCTTGGCGCCGTCCTTGCCACCGGCCTCGCCCGCGTCCTTCGCGGCGGCCTGCTGCGGGGCGGGGGTCCCCTTCGGGGCGTACGCGCCGGGGGCCGCGCCCTGCTTGGCGTCGCCCGCGTGCTTGCCCTCCCGCTCGGCGGAGCGCACCTTCGCGGCGTCGGCCTGGTGCAGCAGCGCGGAGTGCTGCGCCGCCGCCAGGGCGCCCGGACCGAGCAGCGGGGGCGCGGCGTCGCCGGGCTTCGCGTCGTCGCCCGCCTTCTGGTCGTCCTCGCCCATGATGTACGTGCCGTCGTCGGACCCGGCCGCGGCGTCCTGCGCCTTGCCGCCCGCCGTCTTCGGCTTCTGCTGCTTCTCCTCGATCGCGCCGCCGCGCACCCAGCCCGCCTCCGCGAGCAGCGCCTGCGCCTTGTCGGCGTCCTGCTTGCCGAGCGCGTCGCTGTTGTCGGCGTACGCGGCCTGCCCGGACAGGGCGAGGTGGCTGCCGACGGTCGCGGCCGGCAGGCCGAGCGGCTTGAGCACGCTCTGGGCGAGCTTGCCCCGGTCGAGGGCGCGGGCCACGGCCTGGCGCACCCGCTCGTCGGCGAGCGGGCCGGTCGAACCGTTCAGGGCGAGCTGCGTGTAGGCCGGTTCGAGGGACTTGCGGACGACGAAGCCGTTCAGGCCCTGCTGTTCCTTCGCGTACTTCTTGACGGCCTTGCGGCTCTTCGCGCGGGCCTCCAGCTCCGCCTCCGCGACCTCCCAGTCCTCGTTGTGCGCCCGCGCCCAGGAGCGCAGCGCCTCGCCCGAGGTGACGCCGGCGCCGGGTCCGTGCGCGAGCGGGCCCGACGCGCCCTTGTCGCGGGCCGCGTACGCGATGCGCTCGGCGGCCTCCGGGTCGACGTCGGCGAGGTCGAGCTTGCCCGCGGCGAGGGCGGCGGGCCGCTTGTCGCGCGGCACGGCGGTGAGTTCGAGCTTCTCCAGCTTGGCGGGGCGGCCCCACCAGCGGGGGTTGCGCTCCAGCGTGACCTGCTCGCCGCTCCGGTCGACCTTGCCGAGCGCGAAGGGGCCCGCGGTCACCTTGAGCTTGTCGCGCGCGCCCTCGTTGAAGCCGTCCGGGGTCCCCATGACGTCCTTGGGGTACAGCGGAGAGAACAGCGAGCGCCAGTCCGCGTACGGCTTGGCGAACGTGACCCGGACCTCCAGGTCGTTCTTGCCGCGCTCGACGTTCTCGATGCGGTTGTAGCCCGCGTTGTGGGCGGTCCAGTACGCGCTGTTCTTCCCCGACAGGGCACGCCACTGCGCGGCGAAGTCTGCGGCGCCGATCTCCCGGCCGTCGCTCCACACCGCCTGCTGGTTCAGCTTGTACAGCACGATCTGCTTGGGCTCGGTCTCGATGACCTCGGCCTTCTCCAGGTAGTCGGAGTCGACCTGCGGGCGCCCCTCGGCGTCGAGCCGGAACATCGAGGGCAGCACGGCCCCGGTGACCCGGCTCGTGGCCGCGTCCGCGTCGGCCTGGAAGGAGTTGAGGGTCCGCGGCACGTCGTCGATCGCCCACCGCAGCGTGCCGCCGTCCTTGACCTGCGTGCGGGCGGCCGAGGCGACGTCGGGGCCGGCGGCGGGCCGCCCCGACTCGTCGTCGGAGCCGCAGCCGGCGAGCGCGGTCATGGCGAGCGCACCGCTCACGAGGAACGCGGCCGAGCGTGCGGCGGCTCCTGGGCGCCTTGGGACGTGGGGCATCACTGGTACCTCCGGGGATGGCCGATTTTGTCTCGTTTGGCGGTATATGGAGCTGATCACATCTATCGGCCAACTGAAGTGGATCCGGGGAGGGGCGCCGTCCGACACGCCCGTAGGCCGCCCGGAAGCCACCCGTGCGGCCCAAAGGGGGCCCGTTCCGCCCTCGCCCCCGCGGCGTGAATTCGCGGGCGCGCACCACGGCGTACACCGGCAATCCGCACGGATCCCTTCACAAACGGCAATGTGACGCGCGACACTCGCAGGCGCATGAGCAACTCCGCCGCACCAGCGGAAGTGAGGCCAAGTCATGTCCCTGCACGACGACTTGACGGCGGTTCAGCGCTGCGTCGACGACCTCGCGCGCGCCGTCGGGCGCCTGGGGCCCCAGCTCGAGGGCGTCGCGGGAGGCCCGGATCTGCGCCGGGTGCGGGCCGACACCGCGCATCTGCGCGAGAGCGTCGCCCTGCTGCGCGAGACGGCCGCGAGCCCGGACGCGCCGCACCGCCCCGACCTCGTGACGATCCCCGACGCCCCGTACGACAGCTCCCTGTGGACCGACTCGGACGACGAGGGGCTCGGCGCGCGGGACCGGCACGCGCCCTGATCCGCCCACGCCGCTCTGTCCGCACTCCCCCATCCCCCCCGTCCCTGCGAGCGGAGGCTTCGTTGGCCACCGGCACGGAACCCACCAGTACCGAAGAACCCCATCCCGCCCGCGGCCCGGCCGCCACCGGCGTCCGCGGCCGGACGCGGGCCGCGATCGCCGCGCCCCATCTGCGTACGGACCGCTGGTGGCTGGCCCCGGCCGCGACCGCGGGCGGGCTGCTCGCCTTCATCGTCTACTCGACGTGGCGGGCCTTCGCGAACGCCGACTACTACGCGACCCCGTACGTCTCGCCGTTCTACTCGCCCTGCCTCGCGGACAACTGCGAACCGATGCGGCACGGCCCCAACTGGGAGATCTTCGGCGGCTGGTGGGGCCTGTCTCCCGCCCTGCTCATCCTGATCTTCCCGCTCGGCTTCCGGCTGACCTGCTACTACTACCGCAAGGCCTACTACCGCGGGTTCTGGGCGTCGCCGCCGGCCTGCGCGGTGGCGGAGCCGCACAAGAAGTACAGCGGCGAGACGCGGTTCCCGCTGATCCTCCAGAACATCCACCGCTACTTCTTCTACGCGGCCGTCCTCGTCGCCTGCATCCTCACCTACGACACCGTGCTGTCGTTCCGCGACGAGAACTACGAGTGGGGCCACATGGGCCTCGGGACGCTCGTGTTCCTCGCCAACATCGGGCTGATCTGGGCGTACACGATCTCCTGCCACTCCTGCCGGCACATCGTCGGCGGCCGCCTCAAGCACTTCTCGAAGCACCCGGTGCGGTATCGGCTCTGGGGCTGGGTCGGGAAACTGAATGCCCGTCACATGCTGCTCGCCTGGGCCTCCTTGGTGAGCGTGGCGCTCGCCGACTTCTACGTGTACCTGGTCGCGTCCGGCGCCTTCGACGATCCGAGGTTCTTCTGATGAGCGTGGTTCAGCGGCAGCAGTGGGATGTTGTCGTGGTGGGCGCCGGTGGCGCGGGGCTGCGGGCCGCGATCGAGGCGCGTGAGCGGGGCGCCCGTACGGCGGTGATCTGCAAGTCGCTGTTCGGCAAGGCGCACACGGTGATGGCGGAGGGCGGCATCGCCGCCTCCATGGGCAATGTGAACTCCGGGGACAGCTGGCAGGTGCACTTCCGCGACACGATGCGCGGCGGCAAGTTCCTCAACCAGTGGCGGATGGCGGAGCTGCACGCGCAGGAAGCCCCGGACCGTGTATGGGAGTTGGAGACCTGGGGCGCCCTGTTCGACCGCACCGGCGACGGGCGGATCTCGCAGCGCAACTTCGGCGGGCACGAGTACCCGCGGCTCGCGCACGTCGGCGACCGCACGGGTCTTGAGCTGATCCGCACGCTCCAGCAGAAGATCGTGCAGCTCCAGCAGGAGGACTTCAAGGAGACCGGGGACTACGAGTCCCGGCTGAAGGTCTTCCAGGAGTGCACGGTCACGCGGGTGCTGAAGGACGAGGCGGGATCGGTCTCCGGCACCTTCTGCTACGAGCGCGAGAGCGGCCGCTTCTTCGTCATCGAGGCGCCGAGCGTGGTCCTCGCGACCGGTGGCATCGGCAAGTCCTTCAAGGTGACGTCGAACTCGTGGGAGTACACGGGCGACGGGCACGCACTCGCGCTGCTCGCGGGAGCGCCCCTCCTCAACATGGAGTTCGTGCAGTTCCACCCGACGGGCATGGTCTGGCCGCCCTCCGTGAAGGGCATCCTGGTCACGGAGTCGGTGCGCGGCGACGGCGGTGTGCTGCGCAACTCCGAGGGCAAGCGGTTCATGTTCGACTACGTCCCCGACGTGTTCAAGGAGAAGTACGCGCAGTCGGAGGACGAGGGCGACCGCTGGTACGAGGACCCGGACCACAACCGCAGGCCGCCCGAGCTGCTGCCGCGCGACGAGGTGGCGCGGGCCATCAACGCCGAGGTGAAGGCGGGCCGCGGCTCGCCGCACGGCGGGGTCTTCCTGGACGTCTCCACCCGTATGCCCGCCGATACGATCCGGCGCCGACTGCCGTCCATGTACCACCAGTTCAAGGAGCTGGCGGATGTCGACATCACGGCCGAGGCGATGGAGGTCGGGCCGACCTGCCACTATGTGATGGGCGGCATCGCGGTCGACTCGGACACGGCGGCGGCGCGCGGTGTGCCGGGGCTCTATGCGGCCGGTGAGGTGGCCGGCGGCATGCACGGGTCCAACCGGCTCGGCGGCAATTCGCTCTCCGACCTGCTGGTGTTCGGTCGCCGGGCGGGCCTGCACGCGGCGACGTACGCGGATTCGCGCACGGTCCGTGCGGGGGTCGCGGACGAGCAGATCGACACGGCGGCGGCGGAGGCGCTGCGTCCCTTCTCGGCGGAGGGCCAGGAGGAGGGGGTCACGCCCGAGAACCCGTACACCCTGCACCAGGAGCTCCAGCAGGCGATGAACGATCTCGTCGGAATCATCCGGCGGGAGGGCGAGATGGAGCAGGCGCTGCGCAAGCTCGCGGATCTGCGGGTGCGGGCGCGGCGGGCCGGGGTCGAGGGGCACCGGCAGTTCAACCCGGGGTGGCACCTCGCGCTCGACCTGCGGAACATGCTGCTGGTCAGCGAGTGCGTGGCGCGGGCCGCCCTGGAGCGCACGGAGTCGCGCGGCGGGCACACCCGCGAGGACCATCCGGCGATGAACCGGGAGTGGCGCCGCGCGAACCTCCTGTGCCAACTCCGCGATCCCTCGGGCGGCTTGGCGGCCACCGACCCGGTGCGCGGCCAGATCACCCTCACCCGCGAGACCACCGAACCCATCCGCCCCGACCTGCTCGCCCTGTTCGAGAAGGAGGAGCTGGTGAAGTACCTGGCCGAAGAGGAGCTTTTCGAGTGAGCAGCTACGAGGCGGCCTTCCGGGTGTGGCGGGGCGACGTCGGCGGGGGCGGCCTGGAGGACTTCAAGGTCGAGGTGAACGACGGCGAGGTCGTCCTCGACATCATCCACCGGCTTCAGGCCACCCAGGCCCCCGACCTCGCGGTCCGCTGGAACTGCAAGGCGGGCAAGTGCGGTTCGTGCTCGGCGGAGATCAACGGCCGCCCGCGCCTGATGTGCATGACCCGCATGTCGGTCTTCGAACGCACCGACACGATCACGGTGACACCGCTGCGCGCCTTCCCGGTGGTCCGCGACCTCGTCACCGACGTCGGCTTCAACTACCGCAAGGCCCGCGAGGTCCCGGCCTTCGTCCCGCCCCAGGGGGTCGGCCCCGGCGAGTACCGGATGATGCAGGAGGACGTCGACCGCTCGCAGGAGTTCCGCAAGTGCATCGAGTGCTTCCTGTGCCAGGACACCTGCCACGTCGTCCGCGACCACGAGGACAACAAGGCGGCCTTCGCGGGCCCCCGCTTCCTGATGCGCGTGGCGGAACTCGACATGCACCCCTTGGACGCGGCCGCCGACGAGGGCCTGGACCGCAAACGCACCGCCCAGGACGACCACGGCCTCGGCTACTGCAACATCACCAAGTGCTGCACCGAGGTCTGCCCCGAGGGCATCCACATCACGGACAACGCACTGATCCCCCTGAAGGAACGAGCAGCGGACCGCAAATACGACCCGGTGGTCTGGCTCGGCAACAAAATCCGCCGCCGCAACTCTTAGCCGCTTAGGGCTTGTCGTTTGGATCAGGCCGGATCAGGGAGCGGGGCCTGGTGCGTGCGATCGCAAGGCGGAGGAGGGAGGCGACGCGGAGCGTCG
>NZ_JBITCS010000031.1:0-104458 GCF_044453445.1 Streptomyces sp. NPDC051684
GCGGCCGGCTGTTCCGGCAGACGTTCTCCTCGTCTGCCCGGAACAGGTCGTCGATCCCCTCGCCTGCGGCCGCGAAAGATGCCGGGCGAGCCCGAGCGGGTGCAGTCGATCCGCGCCAGGCACGAGGAGGGCGACGGCAGTTGAACGGGTCTACAGACCGGCTACCCGGTGCGTCACCTGGCCGCCCAGCACCGTCAACTGCACAGGTATGTCGGGGAGTTCGGTCGCCGGGGCGGCGGCCGGATCCACCGCGAACGCCGTGAGGTCGGCGCGGAAGCCGACCGCGATCCGCCCGGCGCCGCGCTCCTCACCGGCGGCGTGGGCGGCGTTCACCGTCATCGCCCGCAGCGCCTCCATGCCGGTCAGGGCCTGCTCGGGTCCGTGCGGCGGCAGCGCGAGATCCCGGCTCGGCCGACGGTGCCGCGCTCCCGCCATCACACCCAGCGGCGGGTACGGCGCGATCGGCCAGTCCGAACCGAGCACGACCGTCGCCCTCGCGTCCCACAGGTCACGGCAGCGCCAGGCCCGCCCCGCACGCTCCTCGCCGAGCCGCCGCGACCAGTTGTCGCTGTGGTCGGCCCACGTGAAGTCGCAGCAGTGCGTGGGCTGCATCGACGCGATCACGCCCAGCTCTGCGAACCGCCGCACCGTGTCGTCCGGCACCGTCTCGATGTGCTCGACGCGATGCCGTACGTCGCCGGGGGCCCCGGCCCGCGCCTTCGCCACGGAGTCGAGCGCGTGCCGCACCGCCGCGTCCCCGATGGCGTGCGTCGCGGTCGGCACGCCCGCGCCGTGCAGGGCGGTGACGACGTCGGTGTACGCGGCCGGGTCCGGCCAGAACGCGTGCGTCGACTCACCGTGGCAGTCGGGCCGCTCCAGCCACGCGGTGCCGTTGTCGATGGTGCCGTCCATGAACAGCTTGACGCCGTCGACGGACCACAACTCGCCACCGCGCGCCTGTAGTTGAACGAGATGGTGCACGGCATCGGCGTCCGCGCCAGGCTGGCACCAGGGCGCGACCCGCAGCCGCACGGCCAGCTCCGCGTCACGGTCCAACTCCTCGTACAGCTCAAGGCTGTCCCCATTGGCGTCCATGGCATGCCCGCCGGTGAGCCCGCTCGCGGCCATCTCCCGCAGCGTCCGCGCGAGCCGCTCGCGGCGATCGGTGCGGGTGGGCTGCGGCGCGGCCCGCTCGACGAGTTCGCAGGCGGCGTCCTCCAGGAGCATCCCGGTGGGCCGCCCGTCGGCGTCGCAGACGATCTCGGCGGCCTGGTCGAAGGCGCGCGGTCCGTCGACCCCGGCGAGTTCGAGGGCGCGGGCGCTCGCCAACATCGAGTGCGCGTCGAAGAGTTGGAGCAGCGCGGGAACCCCGTCGAGCACGGGTTCCAGCGCCGCGGCCTCGATGGCCCGCTCCCCGAACACATTCGGATCGAGTCCCCAGGCGTGCAGCCAGGCACCCTCGGCGAGCGCCTCTCGCGCCCGCCCGAGCTCGGCACGCACGTCGTCGAGGCTCTCGCACCGCGACAGATCGACACCGGCGGTGAGCTCGGCCCCGGACACGGGATGCGTGTGCCCATCGACGAGCCCGGGCGTCACGACGGCCCCCTTGAGGTCGACGACGACGGTGGTGCTCCCGGCGAGCGCGCGCACCTCCCGGTCGTCACCGAGCGCGCTGATCAGGCCCCCGGTGGCGGCGAGCGCGGTGTACGGCCGCCCCCCGCCGTCGACCGGATCGAGAAACCGGGCGCCGAGAAGGATCAGTTCGGGGTGGTGCATGGTGCGCATCTCCTCATGGGTGCTTCAGTCGTGTTCTGTCGATCGCGCATCAGGGCCGGGTGGGCACAATCAAGCCCCGCCGGCGATTGAGGCGCGGGGCCCGGGGCAGAGCCCCGTGACCGCAACCCCGTCGCGGCTCAAGAGTCCAATGCCCCGCCTGGAAGGCCCAGTTGAGACTCGGCCACCCAAAACGCCATCCGCCCGACCCCGACCGGCACAGACCCCACGTCAGTGCCCGCGTTCGCGCCGAGCCCATCCAGCACAACCAGAATCTGCATCGCCACCACCTCCGGATCCGCCGCCCGGAACTCCCCGCCCGCCACGCCGTCCGCGAGCAGCCCCGTCAGCCGCCCCCGCCACTCCGCCTCCTGCACCTGGACCCGCTCGCGCAGCGAGGCCCGGTACCGGCTCAGATGGCGCGCGTTGATCCACAACCGGCTGATGTCGTCCCACGCCGGCCCGGACGTCCGCGCCAGGAACCCGGCGAGCCGCTCCACGGCGGACGTATCCGCATCACCCTCGGGGAGCAACGCGTCGAGCTCCCCCGCGGCAGCGCTCCCGAACGCCTCCGCCACCAGCTCCTCCGCCGAGGGGAAGTAGTGGCTCACCAGGCCCGGACGCACCTCCAGATCCTCCCCGATGCGCCGCAGCGTGATGCACTCCAGACCTTCGGAAAGCGCAATCTCAGCGGCCTTCGCAACGATTTCCGCACGCCTGGCGGCCGGAGATTTTCGGATTCGCTTGCGCTCAACGCTTGACGACATGCTCGCCACGTTATTGAGTGTGCGACCAATAAGCAAGCAGGTGGGACGAGACCAGCACCCCGGAGGGCCCCATGGCGTCCACGCTTCCCGACCCGTCTCCCGACGCGGGCGGCCCGGCGGCAGTCACCGCAAACACCCCGCCCGTCGAGGACTCCGCGGCGGCCTCCCGGATCGAGGCCCACGGCATCGACCACATCCCCGACTCCGAACGCCGCGGCAGGGCCCGCGAGTTGTTCTCGGTCTGGGCCGCGGGCGGCATCAACTATCTGAGCCTGGTGGTCGGCGGCGCCCTGGTCCTGATGGGCCTGAACCTGTGGCAGGCCCTCGCGGTGCTGTTCGTGGGCAACCTGTTCTGGATCCTCACCGGCTGGCTCTCCGTCTCCGGACCCGCGGCCGGTGCCCCCAGCGAGGTCATCACCCGCGCCCTCTACGGTGTCATCGGCAACCGCGTGAACAACGCGATCGTCGGCTGGGTGATCTCGGTCTGCTACTTCGCGCTGAACCTCTCGGCCGCGGCCGTCGCCGCGTTCTCGCTGGTCGCGAAGGTCGGCATCCCGGTGAACACGGGAGTGAAGGCCGCCGTCATCGTGGTCATCGCGGCGCTCACGCTGACCATCAGCGTCTACGGCCACGCCCTGATCCTGAAGCTGTATCTGCCGATCAGCCTCGTCCTCGCCGCGGCCTTCGTCGTCGTGGCCGTCGTGGTCGTCCGGCACGCCGACTTCGGCTACGTACCCGCACACCACCTCACCGGCATCGACCTGTGGGCGACGGTGCTCGCCGGTGTCACCCTCATTGCCTCAGGGCCGCTGTCGTACACCACCAGCGCGGACTTCTCCCGCTATCTGCCCCGCACGACGCCGAAGCGGGCCATCGTCGGCTGGACCGCGCTCGGCGGCTTCCTGCCGGGCGTGGGAGTCTCGGCCCTCGGCGTGCTCGCCGCCACGACCGTCGACATGACCGACCCGCAGGCGGCCCTGGAGAAGATCCTGCCCGGCTGGTTCACGCCCGTCTTCCTGCTCGCCCTGGTGCTCGGCACCATCGCCATCAACGCCCTGACCGCGTACAGCGCGGGCCTCGCCCTGCAGGCCGTCGGGCTGCGCATCCGCCGCTCCGTCAGCGTCCTGTTCGACGGCACGGCCGCCGTCGCGCTGACCCTGTACGGGCTGCTCGTCTCGAACTTCCTCGACACCGTCAGCAACGTCATGCAACTGACCGTCGTGCTGCTCGGCCCGAGCATGGCGATCTACGCGACCGACATCGTGCTGCGCCGCAACCGCTACGACGGTCCCGCCCTCGCCGACGAGTCGCCCGGCAGCCCGTTCTGGTACCGCGGAGGAGTCAACTGGGCAGGCGCGCTCTCCCTGTTGGCCGGCGCCGCGACGTCCGCGCTCTGCGTGAACACCCTGTACTTCACCGGACCGATCGCCGCGGCCCTCGGTCACGTGGACCTCGCGCTGCCGGTCGGCATGGTGGTGGCCTGCCTCTGCTACGCGCTGACGATGCGCCGCCCGGGCGCACTGCGGAACGTGACCCCCTCGTGACGCGATCCTCGCTCATCCCGCACAACCGGCTCTGGACAGCGCTTACCGGGGAGTAGAGCATCGGTGCCACCTGTGCATGGCACTGATCGTCGAGGGAGCCGCGTTGAGCAAGGACCGTACGTACGACTACGTCATCGTCGGGGCCGGCTCCGCCGGCTGTGTGCTCGCCGGGCGGCTCTCCGAGGATCCCTCCGTCAGGGTCGCCCTCGTCGAGTCCGGGCCGCGCGACCGCAAGACCGAGATCAGGATCCCGGCCGCGTTCCCGAAGCTGTTCAAGACGCTCTACGACTGGGACTACTCGACGACTAGTCAATCCGCCCTGGCCGACCGCGAGTTGTACTGGCCGCGCGGGCACACCCTGGGCGGCTCCTCGGCCATCAACGCCATGATGTGGGTGCGGGGCCACCGCGCCGACTACGACGCCTGGGGCGAGGCAGCCGGATCCCCCTGGTCGTACGACGAGTTCGTGCGCTACTTCCAGCGCGCCGAGCAGTGGCAGGGGGCGGCGCGGGAGGACTCAGTGTACGGCACGGGCGGCCCGCTGCACATCTCGCCGCCGCGCCACCCGAACCCGACCACGGCCGCGTTTCTCGACGCGTGCCGGGACCAGGGCCTGCGTGAACTGGACGAGTTGAACCAGGCCGACCACTCCGGCTTCGCCCTCACGCCCCTCAACCAGTACAAGGGCCGCCGCTGGAGCGCCGCCGACGGCTACCTCAAGCCCGCCGCGCGCCGCCCCAACCTCGACGTCCACACCGGCGCCCGCGTCACCCGCATCGACTTCGACGGCAACCGCGCGGCCGGCGTCGTCGCCTCCGGGATACCCGCGGGCACCCTGCGCGCCACCCGCGAGGTCATCCTCTCCGCGGGTGCGATCAACTCGCCGCAGCTGCTCCAGCAGGCGGGCATCGGTGACCCGGAGGCCCTCGCGGAGGCGGGCATCGACACCTTCGTCGCATCGCCCGACGTCGGCCGCCACCTCCAGGACCACCTGATGTACGCGCTGAACGTCCGCGCCGCGAAGCCGATCTCGCTCACCGGCGCCGACTCGCCCGCCAATATCGCCCGCTTCCTGCTCGGCGGACGCGGACCGCTCACCTCGAACGTCGGCGAGGCCGTCGCCTTCCTGTCCACCAAGCCCGAACTGACGGCCCCCGACATTGAGTTGATCTACGCTCCGGTGCCGTTCGTGAACCACGGTCTGGAGGCGCCGACCGAGCACGGGCTCACCCTCGGCGTGATCCTGCTCCAGCCCAAGAGCGAGGGCCGGATCACCCCGGGCGGGCCCGACGGGAAGCCGCGCATCGACCCGGACTACCTGGCCCACGACGAGGACGTGCGCACGCTCGTCGCCGGTGTGCGCCGGGCCGAGGAGCTGCTCGCCCAGAGCGCGCTGGCCGCGCACCATACGGAGCCGATGGGCGGCTACCCCGGCGTCGTCGACGACGAGGCGCTCACCCGCTCGGTGCGCGCGAGCGCCGAGACCCTCTACCACCCGGTCGGCACCTGCCGGATGGGCTCCGACGAGGGCTCGGTCACCGACCCGCGCCTGCGCGTGCGCGGCACCGAGGGCCTGCGCGTCGTCGACGCCTCCGTCATGCCGCGCATCACCCGCGGCCACACGCACGCGCCGACGGTCGCCCTCGCGGAACGGGCCGCCGACCTGATCCGCGAGGACGCCACCAAGCAGCGCTGAGCAAAAGGGGAGTTACGACCCCACGCTCACCGTGAACCGGCGCGGATTGCCGTCGTGCGCCGCGCCGGACACGTCCGGCTGCCCCTCCGCCTGCACGTCGTCGTAGGGGAAGGCGTAGCCGATGGGCGAGTTGGCGTGCACGATGCGCGACCAGTGGTTGGTCGTGGCGTCCTGGTAGTAGTCCGCGGTCGTCAGGCCGTTGGGCTGCTCCGGGTGCGTGAGCATGATGCTGCGGTTGAACCCGGCGGCGAGGCGGGACAGGATGCCCTTCTTGTCGTCGGAGTCGCCCGGGTTGTTGGCGAACGGCCCGTGGTTGCAGGTGAAGACGTCCTTGGAGGCGGGCTTGGCGAAAGTGTGCCCGCCGTTGAAGGTGAGCGTGTCGCCGCTGACCCGGCCCGTGAAGGTGCCGCGCCCGCCCTGGAGGTCGATCTTCAGGTCGGTCGAGGCGTACTTGGCCCACACCTTGTCGATGTAGTCGCTCCACACGTCGCGGAACGGCATCTCGTCCGGCTTGTCGAAGTACGGCGCCATGAGGTTCTGCGGGGAGATCGCACGCAGCACCTTTCCGTCCTCGCCCTTGATGACGAGCTTGTCCCAGGGCTGCCCGTCCTTGGCGGCCTGCGCCGCGAGATCCGAGGCGATCTTGTCGATGGCGCCGTCGGGGAGCGGGGCGACGGTGTGCGTGGCGTCGCCCTCCAGCTTCAGGCCGATGGGCAGGGCCGTGACCAGGTCGACGTAGCTGATGTTCGCGTACAACTGCTCGGAGGTGAAGGTGAATTCGGCGAACGCCCAGGTCTTGCCGTAGTTCGCGTCCTCCTTCGTGGCGAAGGCGGGCTCGACCAGGGAGGGGCCGGGGTTGAGGAAGAAGTCGAGCGTGTCGTCGCGTACGAAGTAGACGCGGGCGCCGTACATCTGAGGCAGCGTCACGACCTTTGGCGCCGAGCCCGCGGCACCGAGCGGGATGGCGCAGTCGACGGGCAGCGGGGTCTGCGGGGCGCTCGGCGACTCGGGGCGGTAGACGCTGCCGTCGGAGCGCAACAGCACCCAGTCGCCGGTCCCGTTCTCGTGCCCGGTGACGTAGGCGCGGACCGTGCCGCCCAACGACGTGTTCTCCAGGGCGAGTTCACAGGTGGCGGGTGCGGCGCCCGCGGTCCAGGAGGGAACGGTGAGTGCTGCGGCCGTCGTGGCGAGACCCGCTCCGGCACTGGCGAGAAATATTCTGCGCGAGATCACGATGCGCACTCCCTGAATGTGGGGGGTGTGTGGGGGAGCCCCACTGTGGCGAGGGGGAACAGAGCCGTCAATACTTTGCGCAGGGAGCGCTCCCATTTTTTGTTTGCGTTCAATTGTTGAAGCCGGATCGTTCGGTTCCTCTGGTCTGAACCAGCCCAGGTCAGCGTGGTGCGAGGGCGGTTGTCAGTGCCCGGTGCAAGACTCTGGAGTCCGGAAGAGAAACCCTCGACGAGGAGGGCAGGACCCATGATCACTACGGAGTTCGTGGACGGCGCGCCGAACTGGCTGGACCTCAGCACCCCCGACATGGACGGTGCGATCTCGTTCTACAGCGGCCTCTTCGGCTGGACCTTCCAGTCGGCTGGACCAGAGGCCGGCGGGTACGGAATGTTCCAGCTCGAAGGCAGGACCGTGAGCGGTGCCATGACGGTCACGGCCGAGCAGGGCGAGCCCGGCTGGACCGTGTACTTCCAGAGCGCGGACGCGGAGGCCACGGCGAAGGCGGTGGAGCAGGCCGGCGGCAGCGCCCTGCTCCAGCCGATGGACGTGTTCGACCTGGGCCGCATGGCCGTCTTCACCGACCCGGCCGGTGCCCCCTTCGGCATCTGGCAGCCGGGAAAGAACAAGGGCCTCGAATACACCAGGGACGACGGCGGGCTCAACTGGGTGGAGCTGTACGCCCCCGATGTGGCCGCCGCGAAGCGGTTCTACGGATCGGTCTTCAACTGGGGCGCGTTCGACGTCGAGTTCCCCGGCGGGAGCTACACGACGATCAATCCGCCGGGCACGGACGAGAACGCGATGTTCGGCGGCCTCGCCAAGCTGGACAGCGATCCGTCGGAGGCCCAGGCGGGCCCGCACTGGACGCCGTACATCCACGTCCCGGACGTGGACGCGACGGCGGACCGTACACAGGAGCTGGGTGGGACGGTGCGCTCCGAGCCGGTCAGCATCGCCGGTGTCGGGCGGATCGCGAAGCTGGCCGACCCCTATGGAGCGGGGTTCGCGGTGCTGCGGGGGGACCCCGAACAGCAGTGACCGATCGGGCGTCGGCGGCGTCCCCGGTGCCCGATTGCCGCCCGTTGATGGAGTGTTGATCAAACGTTTTTCGGCGGGCGGCACACTGGCCGACATGTACGCGAACACGACCCTCACGCCTGCCGGCCCCACCTGGCAGGACCAGGCCCTGTGTGCCCAGACCGGCTCCGAGTTCTTCTTCCCCGAGCCGGGCAGCTCCGTGCGCGAGGCCAAGACGATCTGCGGCCTGTGCACGATCCGGCAGAGCTGCCTGGAGTACGCCCTCACGCACGACGAACGGTTCGGGGTGTGGGGCGGACTCTCCGAGAAGGAGCGACACCGGCTCAAGAACAGCTGACGGCGTCGCCGTACGCCGCCGGGCGTCCCGGGCCGACGGGGGCCGGGACGATATTCGGTGGGCCCGCCCGGTGGCGGCAGGCACACTCGTCGCATGCCCGAAGCACGCGTGACCACCGCCGCCCGACTCCTCGACACCCTCGAACCGCTGCCCTTCCCCGGGCGGGTGCGCGAGATCGCGCGCCGGGCCGGGGAGCTGGCGGCGAGTGGTGAACTGGCCGACGTCCTCGCGGAGCTGGACGCCCAGGGCAGCTACGAGCGGAGCGTCTGCGCGCTGCTCGCCTGCGTCGGGCGCGATGCCGACTGGGTCGCGGGGCACCTCGCCGACCCCGACCCGTTCGTGCGCGGGCACGCCCTGCGCGCCGCCGACGGGCTCGACGTGCCCGACGCCGCGTTCGAGACCGCGCTGCGCGACGCACCCGAGGCCGTCCGGCGCGGGCTGCTGCGCTCGCTGGCGAGCGGCCGGCGCCCCGCGCTCGCCGACCGGTGCGTGGCCGAGGTGCGGGCGGAATGGGGCGACGCCGAGGCGGCGAGGCTGCTGCCCGGCTGCTCGCCCGACGTCCTCGCGCGGCTCCTGCCGGACGTGTTCCACGCCGTGCGGAGCTGGCGGGCGCTCGTCAGGCGGTACCCCGGCATCGTCCTGGACGTCGCCGAAGGGCAACTGGCGGGGCTCCCGGAGGCCGCCCGCGACGGCTGGTTCGGGCGGTACGCGCGGATGCTGGTCGCCGTGTCCCCGGCCGCAGCGCCGCGCGCGCTCGACCTCCTCGACGCGTACCCGCCCACCCGCTTCCCCGCCCTGCTCGGCCGCTGCCTGGACGCGTGGGCGAAGGCCGCGCCCGAGCGGGTGCTGCGGATGTACGCGGGTCCCTGGCGCAGGACGCTGCCCGGCCCGCGCCGACTGAGCCCCGCCGCCCTGCGCGCCTTGGCCCGCTCCGGGGCGCCGGAACTCGACGGGTACGCCCGTGCGCTCGCGGGCAGCACCGGTGACCTCGCCGCACTGCTGCGGGCCCAGGCGCCGTCCGCCCGCTGGGCGACGTACGAGACGGCCATGGCCGGGCGGGGCGTCGCGCACGAGGGGGCGCCCACCGAGCTGCTCGACGTCCTGCCGCGCGGGCACGTCGCCGCCGTGGCCCGGCTGGCCGCCGAGGCCGCACGCAAGCAGGGCGCCGACTGGACCACCGTGCTCGCGGCCGAGTCCTACCTGCCGCCCGACGAGGCCCGCGCAGCACTGGACGCCGCCACGCGCAGGCCCCGCGCCGAGGACCGCGCCGCGGCCTGGCCGCTGCTCGTCCGCAACGTCGCCCGCGCCGCCGATCCGGGTCAACTGGCGGAACTGACAACCAAGTTGGCGGGAAGGCTGCGCAACGAACAGGACCCGGTGCGCGGCGCCGCCCTGCGCGCCCTCGCCGACGACGTGCATCCCGCGCTCTGGTCGCCGGACGCGCTGCCGCACCTGAGCGAGCTCGTCGCCGACGCCCTCCAGGCGCGCGACCGCTCCTACCCGACGACCGGCGCGCTGTCCCGGCTCGTCCTCGGCGTCCTGCGTGAGCACGCCGTGGACCAGGACCCCGTGCACACCGGCTGGGCGCTGGGCGTCCTCGTCGGCCTGCACGGCTACAGCGGCGGCGTCGACCTCGGTCGCCTCGACCGCACACTGCGCCGCGGTCAGGAGCACCAGGTTTTCGCGGCGCTGCGCAGGCGCATCGACGTTGAGGTGAAGAAGGGCGAGTACCGCCTCGTCCTCGCCCTGGCCCGCGCCACGGGCCGCCGCGCCGCCGGGATGACGGAGCTCCAGGAACTGCTGCGGCACGCCGTCGAGCACGGCAACGACGCCACGGTCCGCTCGGCGGTTCAGCTGTGGCTCGAACCGCCCGCGACCCGCGACGAACGCGCCGCGCACATCCTCGACCTGGAGCCGTCCGCCGCCGAACTCGGCTGCGTGGCCCAGGTGGTGGCCCACCGGCGCACGGATCTGCTCGACCGCTTCCTCACCGACCGGCCGCCGTACGGGCGCTTCCTCACGGACAAGAGCGCGTGGGCCTTCCCGGTGGGCGGGGCCGCGGTGCGGCGCTGGCTGCCGCGCCAACAGCAGGCGTATCTGCGGCAGTTGAAGCGGCTCGCGGACGACGCCGGACTGCGGCACTGGCGCCGCAGCACCGCCATCCAGTGCGCCGCCGACGTTCCCGAAGGGGGCCGCGACCTGCTCGGGAAGTGGGCCGACGCCTCGGACGTCACGCTCGCCGAGGCGGCCATCGCCGCGCTCGGCCGCACCGGCGAGGACCTGCCGCTGCTGCTCGGCCACGCGGGCGGCGACCGGGCCCGGGTCGCGGTGTACGCCGCGACGCAGGCGTCCCGACACGTCCGCCCGTCCGAACTGGCGCCGCTGCTCGACGAGTTGCTCACCGGTCCGGGCAAGAAGGTGACCAGCCGCAAGGAGGGCGCACGCCTCGCGGCGACCAGGCTGCCCGCGCCCGACGCCGCCCGGCTGCTCGCGCGCGCCTACGCGGCGCCGGACGCCCACCGCGACGTACGCGCCGCCTGTGTCGCCTTCGTCGCCCGTGGCCTGCTCGGCGAGGAGCCGGCCTGGGAGATCCTCGCGGACGCCGTGCGCGAGGGCCGGGAACCGGTGGTGCGCGACGCCGCGCTGCGCCGGGCACCGCTCGATGTCGCCGCGGGACACCGCGGGCGGTACGCGGCGCTCGTCGCCGCCGTCGCGGGCACGGACGACGACGAACTCGCGGCCACGGCCCTCGCCGCGCTCGCGCGCTGGTCCGCCTGGTCGCCGCAGGCGCCGGAGCTGTTCGCCCGGGCGCTCGGCGACGTGGCGCGCCGGGCCCCGGCGCTGTGGCGCACGGCCGCCGCTGGCCTGGTCGGGGAAGCCGCCCGCACACCAAAGGGCGCGGACGTGCTGCTCGGCGCGCTCACCGCCCTCATGGACCACGGGCCCGCGCCGGACGCGGGGGAGGAGTTGGACCGCCCCGCGCACCGCAGGGTCGAATGCGTCGCCGGGCTGCTTGCCGACCGGGCGCCGCACGAGGCGGCGCTGCGCCCCGTCGCCCGGTCGGTGGCGCGGCGGCTCGCCGAGCGGGACCCGTTCGTGGCGTCGGCCGCGCGGGCGCTCCTCGGCGCGGTGGACCTCTCGGACCCGGGGCCCGGCCTGCGGGAGCTGGCCGCGCTGCACGCCGAGCGTCCCGCACTCGCCGCGCGCACGGCGGACGCGCTGCGGGGGCGACTGCGGCGGGAGGACGGGCCGGGGGTGGAACTGGACCGGACGGTGAGCACACTCGCCGCGGCCGGCACCCACCCGGAGGGGCTGTTCGCGTGGGCGATCACGGCGGCGGCCGGGGAGCGTGCGGCATGGCCCGCGGCGTGGCGGGCCCACCTGGCGGCCCTGCGGGCCCATCCGTCCCCGGACGTCCGCGACGCCGCCTCGCGGACGAACACGGCGCCGTAGCGGCGTGGGTCGGGAGGTTGCGCCTGCCCGTCCCCACGCCGCGGGGCTCTGCCCCGGACCCCGCGCCTCAATCGCCGGCGGGGCTTGATCTGGTCCCGCAGCGCCGCAATCGGCGGCGGGGCTTGAATGTGGCACCGGCGCCGCCGCAAGGTGCCGGCGGGGCTTGGCCGGGGTCAGGCAGACGCCGCCCGCGCCGCCATCCGCGCCTTTCGGGCCGCCAGCTTCTCGTCGAACTTCGACGCCTCGGTGTCCAGGCCGTTCATGAACAGGCCCAGCTCCTCCTGCGCCTTGAGGCCCTCGGGGCTCAGGCCGTCGATCTCCATGACCTTGAGGAAGCGCAGCACCGGCTGGATCACGTCGTCGTGGTGGATGCGCATGTTGTAGACCTCGCCGATCGCCATCTGCGCAGCGGCCCGCTCGAAGCCGGGGATGCCGTGTCCGGGCATCCGGAAGTTCACGACGACGTCGCGCACGGCCTGCATCGTCAGGTCGGGGGCGATCTCGAACGCGGCCTTGAGCAGGTTGCGGTAGAAGACCATGTGCAGGTTCTCGTCCGTGGCGATCCGGGCGAGCATGCGGTCGCAGACCGGGTCGCCGGACTGGTGTCCGGTGTTGCGGTGCGAGACGCGGGTGGCCAGCTCCTGGAAGGAGACGTAGGCGACCGAGTGCAGCATCGAGTGCCGGTTGTCCGACTCGAAGCCCTCGCTCATGTGCGACATGCGGAAGGCTTCCAGCTTGTCGGGGTCGACGGCGCGCGAGGCGAGCAGGTAGTCGCGCATCACGATGCCGTGCCGGCCCTCCTCCGCCGTCCAGCGGTGCACCCAGGTGCCCCACGCGCCGTCGCGGCCGAACAGCGAGGCGATCTCGTGGTGGTAGCTGGGGAGGTTGTCCTCGGTCAGCAGGTTGACGATGAGGGCGGTGCGGCCGATCTCGGTGACCTTGGACTGTTCCTTGTCCCAGGCCTCGCCGTCCTCGAAGAACTGCGGGAAGTTGCGGGCGTCGGACCAGGGCACGTAGTCGTGCGGCATCCAGTCCTTGGCGACCTTGAGGTGCCGGTTGAGCTCCTGCTCGACGACTTCTTCCAGCGCGTGGAGCAGGCGGGCGTCGGTCCACGTGGTCGACGAGCCGAGGCGGGGGGAGATGACGGTCACGGGGGCTCCTGGGGGACGGAGGTAATGCGAGCGGAGATACCTACGGTGTCGTAGGTTACGTTGCCGTAGGTTAAGCGCCCAATAAAGATGGCGGTTACGTGTGGAGCTCTCGCAGGCGAACTGAGAGGCAGGTCACACACCCCTCCAGCTTTTCGAACTCGGAAATGTCCACCAGAACCGGCTCGTACCCGAGGTCGGCGAGCTGCTCCGCCGACTTGGGCGCGCTCTGCGCCATGAGCAGCCGGTCCCCGCCGAGCAGCACCACATGCGCCCCGGACTCCTCGGGCACCGGCAGGAAGCGCGGGAACAGGGAGGCGTGCTCGACCAGCGGCGGATGTCCGACGACGGTGCCGTCGGGCAGCGCGGTCACTGCCGTCTTCAGATGCAGCACCTTGGAGAGCGGTACGGCGACCACGCGCGCGCCGAGCGGCTCGAAGACGGCGCGCAACTGCTGCACGCCCGCCGCGTTGGTGCGCCCGCCGCGCCCTACGTAGATCGTGTCGCCAATCTTCAGTACGTCGCCGCCGTCGAGGGTGCCCGGCTCCCACACCCAGTTGACGGAGCAGCCGAGCCGCGCCACGGCCTCCTCGACGCCCGCCGTCTCCGGGCGCCGCGACTCGGCGCCGGACCGGGTGATCAGTGCGACGTTGCGGAAGACGACCACCGTGTCCTCCACGAACACGGCGTCCGGGCACAGGTCGACCGGCTCCACCAGGAACGTCTCCCAGCCGTGCGCCTCCAGTGCGTCGACGTACCCCTTCCACTGCTCCTGTGCCTTCTCGGCGTCGACCGGGGTCCGCTCGATGTGGGTGACGAGCCCGTCCGCGATGCGCGGTCCGGGGCGGCGGACGAGGGCCTTCTTGCTGGGCACGGCGGACTCCATGACGAAACGCGAGAGTGACGGTGCCCACATCATGCACAGGGCGACACGTGTCGCGGAATCCCCTGTCACGCGGCCGTCACGTCCCCCTCACCCGGCCTGTCCGCGCCCACGACCGCCCGCCGCAGGTGCTCGGCCGTGAACGAACCCTCCGCGTCGAGCAGTTGGGCCGGTGTGCCCTCGAAAAGCACCTCGCCGCCGTGCCGGCCGCCCTCGGGGCCCAGATCGATGATCCAGTCCGCCCGCCGGACCACGTCGAGGTTGTGCTCGACGACGACCACGGTGTTGCCCGCGTCGACGAGCCGGTCGAGCAGCGCCACGAGCTCGTCGACGTCCGCCATGTGCAGGCCGGTGGTCGGCTCGTCCAGGACGTACGTCGCCGCGGAGCGGTGCAACTGGGTGGCCAGCTTGATGCGCTGGCGCTCGCCGCCGGACAGCGTGCTCAGCGGCTGGCCGAGCGTGAGATAGGTGAGGCCCACGTCGCGCAGCGCGCGCAGCCGGCGGCCTACGCCCTTGTCGTCGAGGTCCGCGAAGTAGTCGAGGGCCTGCGCCGCCGTCATGTCGAGCAGGTCGGCGACATTGCGCCCGCGCACGGTGAGGGCGAGCACCTCCTCCTTGAAGCGCCGCCCGCCGCAGGCCTCGCACACCGTGGTCACCGGGTCCATGAACGCGAGGTCGCTGTAGATCGTGCCGCGCCCCTCGCAGTGCTCGCAGGCCCCGCCCGAGTTGAAGCTGAACAGGCCCGGCTCGGTGCCGGTCTCGCGCGCGAACACCTTCCGTACGGTGTCCATGATCCCGAGATACGTCGCCGGGGTGGAGCGCCCGGAGATCCCGATGGACGACTGGTCGACGACCACCGCCTCCGGGTGCGCCGCGCGGAACGCCCCGGAGACGAGGGAGCTCTTTCCGGACCCGGCGACCCCGGTGACGGCGGTGAGCACCCCGGTCGGCACCCGCACGGTGACGTCCTTGAGGTTGTGGACCCGGGCGCCCTCGACCCGCACATGGCCGGTCGCGGAGCGCGGTCGCTCCTTCACCCCGCCTGTGCGGCGCAGGCAGCGGCCGGTGAGCGTGTCCGCGCGCCGCAGCGCGCCCGGCGTGCCCTCGAACACCACGCGCCCGCCGTCCGCCCCGCCCGCGGGACCCATGTCGACGACGTGGTCGGCGACGGCGATGACATCGGGGTCGTGCTCGACGACGAGCACGGTGTTCCCCTTGTCGCGCAGCCGCAGCAGCAGTTCGTTGAGGCGTCCGACGTCGCGCGGGTGCAGTCCCACGCTCGGCTCGTCGAAGATGTACGTCATCCCGGTCAGGCTGGAGCCCAGGTGCCGCACGGTCTTCAGGCGCTGCCCCTCGCCGCCGGACAGCGTCGACGTCTCCCGGTCGAGGCTCAGATAACCGAGGCCGATCGCCTCGATGCGCTCCAGGGCGGTGACGGCAGCCTCGGCGATGGGCCCGGCCACGGCGCCCTTGATGCGGCGCAGCACGGGGATCAGCTCGCCGACCTCCATGCGCGCGCACTCGGCGATGCTCAGGCCCTCGACGCGGGTGGCGAGCGCGGCGGCGTTCAGGCGCGCCCCGTCGCACACCGGACAGGTGCCCTCGGTCAGATACCGGCCGACCAGGTCGCGCGTGCGCTGGCTCAGCGTCGACAGGTCCCGGTTGAGGTACAGCCGCTCGAAGCGGTCGGCGAGCCCCTCGAAGCCGATGTCGCGGCGTCCGCCAGTGTTCGCGACGTTCACCGAGCGCCCGCGCCCGCGCATCAGGAACTCCCGCTCGTCGGCGGTGAACTCGCCCACGGGCTTGGCGGTGTCGAGGTCGGTGGTGTTCGTGTACGTCTGCCCCTGCCAGGTCCCGACGGCGAACGGTGGGAACAGCACCGCGCCGCCCGCGAGGGACTTCGACGGGTCGAGGATGCGGGTGTAGTCGGGGCGCACGGTGCGCCCGAGCCCGTCGCACTCCGGGCACATCCCGCTCGGGTCGTTGAACGAGTACGCGGTCGCGGGCCCCGCGCTGGGCGTCCCGTGCCGCGAGAACAGCACCCGGATCACCGAGTACACATCGGTCATCGTGCCCACCGTGGACCGCGAGTGCCCGCCGATCGGCTTCTGGTCGACGACGATCGCGGGCGTCAGCTCCTCCAGCGCGTCCGCGTGCGGCTTCTCGTACTTGGGCAGCCGGTTGCGGACGAACCAGGTGTACGTCTCGTTGAGCTGCCGCTGCGACTCCACGGCGATGGTGTCGAAGACGACGGAGGACTTGCCGGAGCCGCTGACCCCCGTGAAGACGGTGAGCCGGTTCTTCGGGATACGCAGGGTGACGTCCCGCAGGTTGTTCTCGCGGGCGCCGACGATGTGCAAGTACGTCATGACAGCGACGCTAGGCGGAATACCCGACAGTCTATGTCGGGTATTCCGCCGCATTTCTACGCGTCGAGGTCGAGCCACCGCGTGATGCCGATGGACTCAAGGAACGGCATGTCGTGGCTCGCCACGATCAGCGCGCCCTCGTACGACTCCAGGGCCGACGTCAGCTGGGCCACGCTCGCGAGGTCCAGGTTGTTCGTCGGCTCGTCCAGCATCAGCAGCTGCGGGGCCGGCTCGGCCAGCATCAGCGCGGCGAGTGTGGCCCGGAACCGTTCGCCGCCGGACAGGGTTCCGGTGGGCTGGTCCGCGCGCGCCCCCTTGAACAGGAAGCGGGCGAGCCGCGCCCGCACCCGATTGTTCGTGGCCTCGGGCGCGAACCGGGCCACGTTCTCGGCGACGCTCAGCCCGTCGTCCAGGACGTCGAGCCGCTGCGGCAGGAAACGCAGCGGCACGTGCGCCTCCACCTCGCCCTCGACCGGTGCGAGCTCGCCCGCGATGGTGCGCAGCAGCGTCGTCTTGCCCGAGCCGTTGCGGCCGAGTAGCGCGATCCGCTCGGGCCCGCGCAGTTCGACCTCGCCCGCCAGCCGCGCCCCGTACGCCGTCGTGATGTTGTGCAGGCACAGCACGGAGCGGCCCGGCGGCACGGCCGTGTACGGCAGGTCGACGCGGATCTCGTCGTCGTCGCGCACCGCCTCCACAGCCTCGTCGAGGCGCTCCTTCGCCTCGGCGAGCTTCTCCTCGTGCAGGATGCGGTGCTTGCCCGCGGAGACCTGGGCCGAGCGTTTGCGCAGCTTCATCACCGCCCTCGGTTCGCGCTTGATGTCGTACATCTTCTGGCCGTACCGCTTGCGCCGGGCCAGCTTGACGTGGGCCTCGGTCAGCTCGTTCTTCTGCTTCTTCAGATCGGACTCGGCGACCCGCACCATCCGCTCCGCCGCCTCCTGCTCGGCGGCGAGCACCTCCTCGTACGCGGAGAAGTTCCCGCCGTACCAGGTGACCTCGCCGTCGCGCAGATCGGCGATCTGGTCGACGCGGTCGAGGAGTTCACGGTCGTGGCTGACCACGATCATGATCCCGGACCAGCCCTCCACAGTGGCGTACAGCCGCTGTCGGGCGCGCAGGTCGAGGTTGTTGGTGGGCTCGTCGAGCAGCAGCACGTCGGGGCGGCGCAGCAGGAGCGCGGCGAGCCGCAGCAGCACGGACTCGCCGCCCGAGACCTCGCCGATCGTGCGGTCCAGGTCGATGCGGCCGAGGCCGAGCTCGCCGAGCATGGCCCGCGCCCGCTCCTCGACGTCCCAGTCGTCGCCGACCGCGGTGAAGTGCTCCTCCCGTACGTCGCCGGCCTCGATGGCGTGCAGCGCGGCGCGGGTGTCGGCGATGCCGAGCGCCTCGTCGACGCGGAGCGCGGTGTCGAGGGTGACGTTCTGCGGCAGGTACCCGACGTCGCCGGAGACCCGTACGGTGCCGTCGGCCGGGGTCAGCTCGCCGGCGATCAGCTTCAGCAGGGTCGACTTCCCCGACCCGTTGAGGCCGATGAGGCCGGTGCGGCCGGGGCCGAAGGCGACCTGGAGGCCGTCGAAGACGCCGGTGCCGTCGGGCCAGGCGAAGTCGAGTGCGGTGCAGGCGACGGAGGCGGGGGAGGCGTGCGAAAAGCTCTGTGGATGTGACATGAGGCGGCCTCGCGGTTGCTCGGTGTGAACGGTGGGATGCAACGCGTTCGAGACACCGCGGGGGCACGAAAGGGCCTGCAGCGGAGGACGGCTCGGAAGGACCGAGGTCGTACACACGACGGCACGGACACGCGAGGGCGTGTCATGCGCGGTGTCTCAAGACCTCAGTCGAGCAACGTCCTTCTCCTGTCGACGGCAACAGAACCGTCAATCAAGGTAGAAGCACCGGCCGGAGCCGTCAAAGGATTTAACAGGCGTCCCGCAGCAGCTCCTCCAGGTCGCCGTCCACGTCCACGTGCGCCGCCTCCTCGCCGACCGGCACCAGGTCCGTCGTCTCCGCCAGGAAGCGGCGCAGCTCGCCGGTGCGGATGTGCACGATCGCCGTGCCCTCCGTGGCGTGGAACTCCAGGACCGTGCGGTCGTATCCGTACGGCTTCACCCGCACGTCGCCGTCGCCCGCCGGGTCCGTCACGCCGACGGCGAGCAGGTCACGGGCGAAGGTCCAGCTCACGGCGACGCCTTCGAGGGTGGCCGGGGCCGGGAAGGACATGCGCACGGCGAACGGGTCGCGCACGTCGTAACGCAGGGTCGCCGGAATGTGCGCCATGCGCGGCGCGGCGGCGACAAGACGGGCCTCGACGGCTTGCTCGATGACGGACAACGCCTGCTCCCTTGTGACGGCTGGACGGTGGGACCACTGCACGGCCTCATATGAATAGACGGCGGAATGAGGGAATCCGTGCGCCTGAACCCGGTCGAAATCGAGTGACCTCTGTCACCGGTTTCAACCGTGGTGCAGGTGTGGCAGTCGGCACTGGCGAGTTGACGGGTGCGTCAATTCCCGTACAAACGTGATCCATGGGCCGCCCGGACCCTTGTGGGCGACGTTGAAGTGTGCATGATCTATTGGCTATGGCTACCGCCGAGGAGAGCGCAGCGATCGGGCTGCGAGGGCTGCGCAAGACGTTCGGCGCGGTGCGTGCCGTGGACGGGATCGACCTCGACATCGCGGAGGGCGAGTTCTTCTCGCTGCTGGGGCCCTCCGGATCCGGGAAGACGACCGTGCTGCGCCTCGTCGCCGGTTTCGAGAACCCCTCGGGCGGCGCGGTCCACCTCGCGGGCGAGGAGGTGACCCGGCGCGCGCCCTTCTGGCCGCCGGGGCGCTGCACCGCAGCCCCCGGCTGCGCCTGTCCCTGCTGCTCGCCGCGCCGCTGACCTGGCTGGTCGTCGCCTACCTCGGCTCGCTCGCGGTCCTGTTCCTGTCCGCCCTGTGGACCACCGACCCGTTCACCTCGGACATCGTGCGGACGTGGACGCCGGACAACCTCAAGGCGCTGTTCACGACCGGCGTGTACCGCCAAGTCGCCCTGCGCACAGTGGGAGTGGCTCTCGGCGTCACGGCGCTGTGCATCGTCATCGCCTTCCCGATCGCCTTCTGCACGGCGCGCGTCGCGAAGCCGCGGTGGCGTCCGCTCCTCGTGGTCGCGATCCTCACGCCGCTGTGGGCGAGCTATCTGGTCAAGGCGTACGCGTGGCGGGTCATGCTGGCCCAAGGCGGCCTACTGGACTGGCTGTTGAAGCCGTTCGGCCTGAACGCGCCCGGCTACGGGCTTGTCGCGACGGTCCTCGTCCTTACCTACCTCTGGCTGCCGTACATGATCCTGCCGATCCACGCCGGCCTGGAACGCGTCCCCGACAGCATGCTCGACGCCTCCGCCGACCTCGGCGCCCGCGCCTGGCGCACCTTCCGCACGGTGCTGTTCCCGCTCGTCCTGCCGTCGGTCGCGGCGGGCTCGGTCTTCACCTTCTCGCTCAGCCTCGGCGACTACATCGCGGTCCAAATCGTGGGCGGCAAGACGCAGTTGATCGGCAACCTCGTCTACGCGAACATCACGCTCGACCTGCCGCTGGCGGCGGCGCTCGGCACCGTACCGGTCGTGGTGATCGTCCTGTATCTGTTGGCGGTGCGCCGCACGGGCGCGCTCGGCAGCCTCTGAAGGAGGTCGGATGCACCTCTCCCGCCCGGCCCGCATCGCGCTCCGCGTCGGCGCCCTGCTCGGCTTCGCCGTCATCTACGTCCCGCTGCTCCTGGTCGTCGTCAACTCGCTTTCGCGGTGGTCCTGCCGATCGCGCTGCCCGGCATCGTCACCGGCGTCGCCCTCAACACGGCCTTCCGTACGGTCCTTGAGCCCATCGGTATCGGGCTCGGCCTGTTCACGGTGGTCGTCGGGCACGCCACGTTCTGCGTCGTGGTCGTCTTCAACAACGTCGCGGCCCGGCTGCGGCGCCTGGCCGGCTCGTACGAGGAGGCGGCGATGGACCTCGGCGCCGACACCTTCCGCACCTTCCGGGACATCACGTTCCCGCTGATGCGCTCGGCGCTCGCGGCGGGCGGCCTGCTCGCGTTCGCGCTCTCCTTCGACGAGATCGTGGTGACGACGTTCACGGCGGGCGCGGGCGTCCAGACCCTGCCCATCTGGATCTTCTCCAACATGTCCCGCCCCCAGCAGGCCCCCGTCGTCAACGTGGTGGCCGTCGTCCTCGTCCTGCTGTCCGTGATCCCCGTGTACGTGGCGCAGCGGCTGTCGTCGGACACGGCGGCGGGCAGCAGGGTGTGACTACTTCAGCGTGTCCGCGAAGAGCGGCACCACGTGCTTCAGTGCGTACCGCACCGACAGGACGGAGTCGGTGGCGAACGCCGAGCTGATGTTCTTGTCGTCGAAGACGAGCGAGTGGCCCTTCTTTGCCGCCGGGATCGCCCGGTACAGCGGGTCGCTGCTGATCTTCTTCGCGGTGGTGCCGATGGGCGCCATCACCATGAGGTCGGCGTCCAGCATCTGGAGGTTCTCCTCCGACACGGGCACGGAGAACGCGCTGCCGGCCCTCTTCTCGACAGCCGGGTTGTTCTCGAAGCCGAGCCGTTCCACGAAGTCGACGCGACCGGTGCCGTGCACATGGGCGCCCCAGGACGAGGCGGTGCGCGAGCCGATCGTGATGGTCTTCCCCTTGAACTCCGGGTGCTCCTTCGCGGCCGCGGCGAACTCCTTCTCCGTGTCCGCGATCAGCTTCTCGCCCTTGTCGGCGAGGCCGAGCGCCTGGGAGACCATCGTGGTCTGCTTCTTCCAGGAGATCTTGTACTGGTCGCCGCCCTCGGGCACGCCGACCGTAGGCGCGATCTTGTTGAGGGTGTCGTAGCGTGTCTTGTCCCCGCTGGCCTTGGTGTCGAGGATGAGGTCCGGCTTGAGGACCGCGATCTTCTCGTACTCGGGCTCCAGCGTGCCGATCTTCTGCGGGGACTTGTCGTACGCGCCCTTGGCCCACGGCCCGACGCCGTCGCCGCCGAACGCCAGCCAGTCGCTCGCCCCCACGGGCTGCACGCCGAGCGCGAGCGCCGTTTCCGCGTCGCCCCAGCCGAGGGCGACGACCCGCTTGGGCCGCTCCTTGACCGTGACGGTGCCGAACTTGGTGGCCACCTTCGAGGGGAAGGCGCCGGAGGTCTTCTGGCCGGAGTCGTCGGACGCGTCGCTCTTCTCGGCTCCGCAGGCGGCGAGCGAGCCGGTGAGGACGAGGGCGGCGGCGCCGACGAGAAGTCTGCGAGGGGTGGTGAGGGGCATGGTGTGTGTTCTCTCTACAAAGGGTGCGGAGGTGGGGCTACCGGATGTGGTGGCGGCCCATCGGGACGATCAGCGGGGTGCCGGACGCCGGGTCGGGGATGACGGTGCTGCGCAGCCCGAAGACCTCGTCGACGAGGGACTCGGTCACGACATCGCGCGGCGCGCCCTCGGCGACGATCCGGCCGTCCTTCATGGCGATGAGGTGATCGGCGTAGCGGCAGGCCAGATTGAGGTCGTGCAGGACGACGACGAGGGTGACGCCGCGCTCCCGGTTGAGGTCGGTCAGCAGGTCGAGGACGTCGAGCTGGTGGCTGATGTCGAGGTAGGTGGTCGGCTCGTCGAGCAGCAGCACGTCCGTCTCCTGCGCGAGCGCCATCGCGATCCATACGCGCTGGCGCTGGCCGCCGGAGAGCTGGTCGAGGGGCCGGTCCGCGAGGTCGAGGACGTCGGTCGCGTGCAGGGCGGCGGCGACCGCCTCGTCGTCGCCGGGCGTCCAGCGGCGGAACCAGCCCTGGTGCGGGTAGCGTCCTCGGCCCACCAGATCGGCGACGGTGATGGAATCGGGCGCCACCGGCGTCTGCGGCAGCACACCGAGCACGGCGGCGACGTCCTTGGTCGACGTCTGCTGGATGTCGCGCCCGTCGAGCAGGACCGCGCCGTCGGTCGGGGTCAGCAGCCGGGCCATCGAGCGCAGCAGCGTCGACTTGCCGCAGGCGTTCGGACCGACAACGACCGTGATGCGGCCCGCCGGGATGTCGGCATCGAGGCCGGAAATGATCCGCCGCTCGCCGTAGCCGAGTTCGAGGCCGCGGGCCTGCAAGGTGTGCGGGGATGCCACGGTCTTCTCCTTGATGGTGGTCATGGTCAGCCGCCCGTCCCCGCGCGGTTGGACCGGGCGAGCAGCCACAGCAGATACGGGGCGCCGATCACGCTCGTCACGATGCCGACCGGCAGCTGGGTGCCGGACAGCAGGTGCTGCCCCACGAAGTCGGCGACCGTCACGAGCAGCGCCCCGGTCAGGGCGGACGGCAGCAGGGCCGCGCCCTGGCCCGGCACCAGGCGGCGCGCGATCGGCGCGGACACGAAGGCGACGAAACCGACCGGGCCCGCGGCGGCGGTGGCCACGCCGGCGAGGGCGGTGGCGCAGGCGAGGAGGGCGAGCCGGTCCCGCTCGACGCGGGCGCCGAGTCCGCCGGCGGTGTCGTCGCCGAGCTGCAGCGCGGTGAGGGCGCGGGAGGCGAGAGCGGTCAGCGGAAGCAGCAGCACGGCAGCCCCGAGCAGCGGCCAGAACTGGGGCCAAGACCGCCCGTTGAGGCTTCCGGCCAGCCACAGGAACGCGGTCTGCGCTTCGGTCACGTCGGAGCGGGTCATCTGGTACGAGATGAGGCTGGACAGGCCGGTGCCGACGCCGAGCCCGATGAGGACGAGCCGGTAGCCGGTGACGCCCTTGCGCCAGGCGAGCAGATAGACGGCGGCTCCCGTCACCAGCGCGCCGACAAGCGCGACGGCCGACAGGGACGGTCCGCTCAGCCCGGCGATCGCCCCGGCGAGCACGGCGACGGCGCCCGCGCCCGAACTCACGCCGATGATGTCGGGGCTGGCCAGCGGATTGCGCAGCAGCGTCTGGAAGACGGCGCCGGACAGCCCGAAGCAGCAGCCGACCAGGAGTGCCAACAGGGCCCGGGGGAGCCGGAGTTCTTGGATGACGAACAGGGTGCCGCTGTCGCCGCCGCCGAACAGGGTACGGACGACGTCGGTCAGCGGGAGCGTGTAGTCGCCGAAGCTGAGCGAGACGCACAGCGCGGCGAACGCGGCCGCGGCGAGCGTCGCGCTCACGGCGCCGAACCGGGCGCGCCCCCGGCGGCGTACGGCGGCGACGCGTCCGACGGCGGGACGCAGTTCGGTGTTCACAGCTCGACCACTTTCCTGCGGCGTACCAGGACGACGAAGGGGATCGCGCCGAGCGCCGCCGTCATGACGCCGACCTGCACCTCGCCGGGGTGTGCGACGAGGCGTCCGGCGACGTCGGCGAGGAGCAGCGCGGAAGGTGCGATGAGCGCGCTGTACGGCAGGATCCAGCGGTGATCGGGGCCGGTGACCAGGCGCGCGGCGTGCGGGACGGCGAGCCCGACGAAGGCGATCGGGCCCGCGACGACGGTCGCCGCCCCGCACAGCAGGACCACGCAGGCCGCCGCGCCGAGCCGGGCGAGCGCGATCCGCTGGCCGAGGCCGCGCGCGGTGTCGTCGCCCAGGGCAAGGGTGTTGAGCTGCGGCCCGAGGGTGAGCGCGAGCACGGCGCCGACGGCGATGAACGGCAGCGCCTGCCACAGCACTTCGGGCTCGCGCCCGGTGAGCGAGCCGACCTGCCAGAACCGGAACTGGTCGAAGGTGCGGCTGTCGGTGAGCAGCATGGCGCTGGTCACCGAGCCGAGGGCGGCGGCCACGGCGGCGCCGGCCAGGGCGAGTTTCACGGGCGTCGCGCCGTCCCGGCCGAGGCTGCCGACGCCGTATACGAGGACGGCGGCGAGGCAGGCGCCGAGGAAGCCGAACCAGATGTACTGCGAGGGGTCGCTCAGCGAGAGCACGCTGATGGCGAAGACGACGCAGACGGAGGCGCCGGCGTTGACGCCCAACAGGCCGGGATCCGCCAGCGGGTTGCGGGCCACGCCCTGCATCACGGTGCCCGCGAGCCCGAGCGCCACTCCCGCGAGGAGCCCGGCGGCCGTGCGCGGGACACGGACCTCACGCACGATCAGCTGCGCCCGGTCTGCGTGGTCGGGGTGGAACAGGCCCGCCACGACATCGCCGAGCGGGACGTCGCCGGAGCCGACGGCGAGGCTGAGCAGGAGGGCGCCCCCGAGGACGAGGGAGACCGGCAGCAGTCCCGCGAGCAGGGGGCCGCGGGGTCTTCGCGCTATGAGTGGCACCGTTCTGTCCTGTTCACCTTTGTCACCGCGCAGCGGCAGGCGCCGGAACCGGGCGCTCCGAACGTTAGGGTAGCCTAACCTAACATCGGATAAGGTGCGAGAATCAACCACCCCGGACCCAGGAGTCGGCTTGTCGCACGTCACGGACACCCTCGCGCCCCGATCGCCCCGACTGCCCGAAGGGTACGAGGAGTTGCGCTCCCCGACCCTGCTGCGCGAGCTCCTCGGCGAGCCGTGGCCCATCGTGATCGAGAAGGTGCACGCGGAACTCACCGAGAAGGACCGGGAGTTGCTGGCCCGCTCGCCGTTCTGCCTGGTCTCGACGTCCGACGCGGACGGCAACTGCGACACGTCGCCGCGCGGCGACGCCCCCGGCTTCGCGCACGTCGTCGACGACCGCACGATCGCCCTGCCGGACCGCCCAGGCAACCGCCGCGGCGACAGCTTCCACAACATCCTGCAGAACCCGCACGCGGGCCTGCTCTTCCTGATACCCGGCGCCAAGGACGTCCTGCGCATCAACGGCAGGGCCCGCATCCTCACCGCCGCCCCCTTCTTCGCGGACATGGCGGTGAAGGGCCAACCCCCGACCCTGGCCCTGCTCCTGGACATCGACGAGATCTACCTCCACTGCCCCCAGTCGCTGAACCGGGCGGGGGTGTGGCGGCCGGAGACGTGGGAGGGCGGGGCGGCCTGAGCCCGCGCGGGCCCTACAGCCCGGCCAGTCGGGCGAGTCGCAGTGCGGCGTGGATGCGGAACCGCGCGGGGCCGTTGAGGTCCTGGCCCATCAGTCCGGCGGCCTGGTTGAGGCGGTAGTAGAGCGTGGTGCGATGCACGTTCACGGCCGCGGCGGCCGCGTTCACATCCCCTTGGCGGTCGAGGTAGGTGAGCACGGTCCGGGCCAGGGGCGCGCGTTCCTGGCCGAGGATCCTCGCGACGCCCGGATCGATCGCGGCGACGCCGTCGGGGCTCCACTCGTACGTGTAGAACAGCCGGTACTCGCCGAGCGTCTTCCAGCAGGCCTGCCGCCCCAACTCCGGTACCCGGGCCGCCACCCGCGCGGCGAACCCGGCCTCGCGGATCGCCGTGGGGAGTCCGTCGGCGGTGTCCCGCAGTGGCCCGCTGAGGCCCGCCGCTTCAATGGGCGTGCCCTGGCGGACCGCCACCTGGTGCCTCACTGCAGTTCTTCGTCGACTCGACCGTGCAGCACTTCGTGGCGCGCCTCCTGATGGGCTGGTCCTGTTCGTCGCCCGCCTCGGCCTGCCCGAGTCGCCGCGCTGGCTGTGGAACCAGGGCCGCAAGAAGGAAGCCCTCGACATCGCTCACCAGTGCATGGAGAGCGCCGCCGACATGAGCGACGTCGAGCACGAGGACACTCATGCGGGCACCTTCGGGATGCTGTTCTCCCGGCAGTACTGGCGGACCACGCTCTTCGCGTCGGGCTTCTGGTTCTGCGCCGTCACGCCGTACTTCGCGATCGCCACCTTCGCCGACAGCGTGCTGCAGAAGTACGGCCTCGGCGGCGGGATCGCCGGCGGCGTCGGCCTCTCCGCGGTCTCCGTCGTCGGCGTCACGATCACGGTGCTGTTGATCGACAGGCTCGGCCGCCGCGCGCTGACCGTCCCGCCGCAGTGGATCTGCACCGGACTCCTCGCGCTCATCGGCCCGTGGGTGGGCGCCCCGCCGATCGCCGTGCTGGCCCTGTTCCTGGCGTTCTCGTTCTTCACCGCCGTGTACGGCACGCTGACCAGCGTGTATCCGGGCGAGGTGGTCCCGACCGAAATCCGCGGCATCGGAACGGGATTCTCGTCCGCCGTCAGTCGGATGGGAGCGGCCCTCGGCACGTTCCTGCTGCCGTGGTCGATGACGAATCTCGGTACCACGGTGACGATGCTGATCGCCGCCGGCGTCGCGGCGGTCGGCGCGGCACTGTCCCAGTGGCTGGCCCCCGAAACCAACGGAGTACGTCTCACCGAGGCTTCCGCCGGAACCGCGGAGAACAAATACCGGAAAGGCCGCGAAACGGCGGCCCCACGTCCCGAAGTCGCACGCTGACTCAACCCAGGAAGGAAAAGAAGAATGGCGGAACTGGACTGGCACGCCGAACGCGCGGACCTGGAGGACCTGGCTCAACTCGACCGGGAACCCGACGACGAGGGAATCGACCTGGAATCGGTGCGCCGCTACCGGCTGAACAGGGTCCGGGCCCAGATGGCGGAGCTGGGTGTGGACGCGGTGATCCTGTCCGACCCCGTCAACATCCGCTACGCCACCGGGGCGCGGAACATACAGGTCTTCTCCATGCGCAACGCCCCCTCGCGCTACCTGCTGCTCACCCAGGAGCGCTCCGTCCTCCACGAGTTCACCGGGTGCCTGCATCTGGCCGAGGGCCTCGCAACCATCGACGAAGTACGCCCGGCCAGGACAGCCGGCTTCGTGGCCGCGGGCCCGCACATCGCCGCGTTCGAGCGCGCTTGCGGGTCGTGGACGCCCAGTACGCGGTGGAGATGGCGCGAGCCGTCAAGTCCGCCGAGGAGCTGAAGTGCGTCAAGGCGTCGCTGCGGGCGACGGAGCGCGGCGTGGGCGCGCCGCGCGACGCCATCCGGCCGGGCCTGAGCGAGGCCGAACTGTGGTCGGTCCTGCACCAGTCGGTCATCGTCCAGAACGGCGACCACGTCGAGACCCGGCTGCTGAACGCGGGGCAGCGGACCAACCCCTGGTTCCAGGAGACGAGCGAGAACGTCATCGGGACCAATGAACTCATCGCGCTCGACACCGATGTCGTGGGCTGCCACGGGTATGACTCGGACTTCTCCAGTACCTTCCACGCGGGCCCGGGAAAGCCGACCCAGGAACAGCGGACGCTCTACCAGGTCGCGTACGAGCAGCTGCACCACAACATGTCCGTCCTCCGCCCCGGCATGGGAATTCGGGACTACGCGCGGGAAGCCTGGGACATTCCCGAGCGGTACTACGCGAACAGGTACTACCTGTCGGCCCACGGCTGCGGAATGACGGGCGAATACCCGTACCTCTACCACGAAGGCGATTTCCCCGATTCCGGATACGACGGAGAGATCGTGCCCGGCATGACGATCTGCGTGGAGAGCTACATCGGACTCGAAGGCGGCGACGAAGGCGTGAAGCTCGAAGAGCAGCTCCTGATCACCGAAACCGGCACGGAAGCCCTCTCGCGGTTCCCGTTCGAAGAGGAACTCCTGATCCCAACGACAAGCCCTAGTCCGGCCGGTCCTGGGGCCGCCCGGACGACGGCGGGCGCCGGCCGACGGGCGCCCGCCTAGACTTGCCCGCGTACGCAGGCCGGCAGCAGAACAGGAGTGGCAGTGGTGGCAGGGGCAAGGCGGTTCGACGACCCGTCCGCCGATGTGCTCGCCGAGGCGGCCGAGGCGTTTGCGTTGCTTGCGTCGCCGGTGCGGCTGCACATGGTGTGGGCCCTCGCCCAGGGCGAGAGCGATGTGAGCGGGCTCGCCGAGCGGGTCGGCGGTGCGCTGCCCGCCGTCAGCCAGCACCTGACCAAGCTGAAGCTCGCGGGCCTCGTACGGTCCCGGCGCGAGGGCCGCCGCCAGGTGTACTACGTCGACGATCCCGAGGTCGTGAGCGTGGTCCACCTCATGATCGGCCAGCTCGCCGAGCGCGCCGAGCAGGCGCAGGCGCCGGTGCGCCGCCTGCGTGGCGCCGGGGCCTGAAGGCCGCCGCGTGGCCGTTTCCGAACCGGCCGAGCGGACCGGAGCGCTGCCGCAGCCGCGTACCGCACCCGAAGGTCCGACCGCGCTGCAGACGCTGCGTGCCCTGGACACGGGGCCGCGCGGACTGACCACGCACGAGGCCGAGGAACGGCTTGCCCGGTACGGGGGCAACACGCTGCCCACCGCCCGCCGGCCCTCCTGGCCGCTGCGGATGTGGCGCAGCCTGCGCGACCCGTTCACCACCGTGCTGTTCTGCCTCGGACTCGTCTCCGCTCTCGTCGCCTCCTGGGGCACGGCCTGCGTGATCCTCGCCCTGGTGATCGTCAGCGCCGTGCTGCGCGCGCACGGGGAGTACCGCGCCGACCGGGCGGGCGCCGGGCTGCGCGAACTGGTAGCGGGCACCGCGAGCGTCCAGCGCCGCGACAGCTCCGGCGAAGAGCCGCGGGTGCGCGAGATCCCCGTCGACGACCTCGTGCCCGGCGACGTGGTGCGCCTCGCGCCCGGTGCCCTCGTCCCCGCCGACGTACGTCTGTTGAAGGCGCGCGGCCTCACCGTGCACCAGGCCGCCCTGACCGGCGAGTCCGCGCCCGTGCCGAAGGAACCGGCCGACGTGCCGGACGGGGACGGCGAGGGGCATCTGCTGTTCCAGGGCAGCAGCGTCGCCTCCGGCAGCGGCACCGCGGTCGTCCTCGCGACCGGCGCCGACACCCGCTTCGCCGCCGTGCACGGAGCGCGCCGCGAACGCCCGGCGAGCGCCTTCGACCGCAGCGTGCACGGCATCTCGTGGGTGCTGATCCGCTTCATGCTGCTGACCCCGCCGCTGGTGCTCATGGCGAACGCGGCCGTGCGCGGCCGGGGCCTGGAGACCCTGCCGTTCGCGGTGGCCGTCGCCGTCGGCCTCACCCCCGAGATGCTGCCGGTCATCGTCACCATCTGCCTGGCCCGCGGCGCCTCCCTGCTCGCCCGCTCGCACGGCGTCATCGTGCGCCGCCTGCCCGCGCTGCACGACCTCGGCGCCGTCGACGTGCTGTGCGTCGACAAGACCGGCACCCTCACCCGCGACCAACCCGCCGTCGACATCGACCGCACCGACCCCGAGGCCCTGCACTGGGCGGGCGCCTCCGCCTGGTGGACCCTGCAGACCGCCGAACTCACCGACCCCGACCCGCTCGACGAGGCGCTGCTCGCGGCCACCGGACCCGAGGACTGGGAGGCGTACGACGGGATCGACGCGCTGCCCTTCGACCCGTTGCGCCGCCTGGCCACCGCCGTCGTCAGGGAACCGGGCACCCTCGGCGTGCACGTGCTCGCCGTGAAGGGCGCCGTCGCCGAGGTCCTGGAACGCTGCGCGCTCGACGAGGACGAGCGGGCCGCGCTGCACGAGCGGGCCGGGGAGCTCGCGGCCGAGGGCGTCCGGCTGCTCGCGGTGGCCACCGCCGAGCGCCCCGCCCGCACCCGCGGCTACACCCCGGCCGACGAACGCGGCCTGGCCTTCCGCGGCTTCGTCGCCTTCCACGACGCCCCCGCCGACACCGCGCTGGACGCCGTGGCCGCCCTCGGCGAGCGCGGCGTCACCGTCAAGGTGCTCACCGGCGACCACCCGGCCACCGCCACCCGCGTCTGCCGCGACGTGGGCATCGAGCCCGGCGAGGTCGTCGTCGGAGCCGACATCGAGCATCTCGACGACGAACGCCTCGGGGAACTCGCCGACCGCACCGCTGTCTTCGCCCGCTGCACCCCCGAGCACAAGGCCCGCGTCATCGCCGCCCTGCGCGGCCGCGGCCACACCGCCGGATTCCTCGGCGACGGCGTCAACGACCTGCCCGCCCTGCGCGCCGCCGACGTCGGGGTGTGCCCCGCGGGCGGCGTCGACGTGGCCCGGGAGAGCGCGCACGTCGTGCTCGCCGACAAGGACCTCACCGCGCTGGAGCACGCCGTCGTGGCGGGCCGGCACTCCAGCGCCAACATCGCCTCGTACCTGCGCATCACGCTCTCCTCCAACCTCGGCAACGTGATCGCGATGCTCGCGGCGGGCCTGCTGCTGCCGTTCCTGCCGATGCTGCCGCCGCAGGTCCTCGTGCAGAACCTGTGCTTCGACGCGGCCCAGCTGGCGCTCGCCTTCGACCGGCCGCGAACGGCCGTGCTGCGCCGCCCCACCGTGCTGCGGCCCCGGCCCTTCCTGCGCTTCATCACCGGGTTCGGCGTCCTGGGCGCGCTCGCCGACATCGCGACCTTCGGCGCGCTCGCCCTGTGCCTGCCCGGCTCCCTCGACCTCGGCGACCAGCAGGGCTTCCACGCGGGCTGGTTCACGGAGAACCTGCTCACCCAGGCCCTCGTGATGCTGTTGCTGCGCACCGGCCGCCGCACCGCCGAGGGCCGCACACCGGGCCCCGTGCGCTGGGCGGCGACGGGCCTCGCGGCCGTCGGCATCCTGCTGCCGCTGACCCCGCTCGGCCCGTGGCTCGGCGTCTCGGGCCTGCCGCCGCTCTACTACCCGCTGCTCGCGGCGGTCCTCGTGGCGTACGCGCTCGCGCTGGTCCTGCTGCGGCGCAGAGCCGGCTGGGCGGACCGCCCGTAGGACGCCCGTAGGCGGCCGGGCCCCTCACCCGTAGGACAGGTGGGAGCAGATGTCCTGGTCCGCCGAGCGCGCGGTGTCGGCGACCCCGGACGGCACCGCCGTCGGGGTCGGCGTCGGCGAGGCCGCGCTGCCGGGCCGGTAGTCCGCGCCGAGGACCACGCCGATGCCCGGGGTGGTGCCCGCGGTCAGTTCGGCGTGGGGGAAGAGCCGGGCGACGGCGGAGGCGTGGGCCTTCTCGCCGGGGCCGTAGGTGATGGTCGTGGTGGCGCGGGCCCGGTCGGCGGCGTTGCCCGTCACCGGCACGGTGAAGCCGCGGCCGGTCAGCGCCGCGGCGGCGTCGGCGGCGAGGCCGGGGGTGGCGGTGCCGTTGTAGACGGTGACGGAGACGCCCTTGCCGTTCACCTCCTCGGTGGCGCTCGGACTGGGCGATGCCCCGGCCTTGGCGGATCCGGAGCCCTTCTTCCCGCTCGCGTCCTTGCCGTCGAGCGTGCGGTCCTCCTTGAGCGCCGCCCACAGCGCGTCGGCGTCCGGGTGCACGACGGCGACACGATCACCCTCGTACTCCCAGGGGATGGTGACGAACTTGGTGTTGTGCAGGTCGACGTTCTTCAGGGACATCGCGAACGCGAGCAGCTTGTCCGCCGAGCCCAGGCCGGGGTCGACGGTCATCGACTTCGTCGCGGCGTCGGCGAGCGGCAGCAGCTTCGTCGGGGTGAAGCCGTCGGACTTGATCTTCTTGATGAGGCTGGAGACGAAGGACTGCTGGCGCTGGATGCGGCCGATGTCGGAACCGTCGCCGATGCCGTGCCGGATACGGACGTAGTCGAGCGCCCGCTGCCCGGCGACGGTCTGCTCGCCCTTCTTGAACAGGCGCCTGCCCTGCGTGGCCCGGTTCGGGTTGAGGTCCTTCTGGTAGACGTCGTTCGGCAGGCACACCCGCACACCGCCGACCACGTCGGTCAGCTGCGAGAAGCCCTTGAAGTCGACGACGACGGTGTGGTCCACGCGCAGCCCGGTGAGCTGCTCGACCGTGTTCTGGGTGCAGGCCGGATTGCCCTCGGCGGTCTGGCCCGTCGTGTACGCCGCGTTGAACATCACGTTGGTGCGCGTGTCGCTCCACGTGCCGTCCGGCAGCCTGCACGGCGGGATGGTGACCAGGGTGTCGCGCGGGATGGAGACTCCGACGGCGTGCCGGTGGTCGGCGTAGACGTGCAGCAGGAACGCGGTGTCGGAGCGGCCGATGTCGTGCTTGTCGCCGCCACCGAGGTCGCTGTTCCCGCCGGTGCGCGCGTCCGTGCCGATGACCAGCACGTTCTCGCCCTTGGACGCGTCGGCGTCGGGGCGGTTCCTGGACAGGCCGTCCGAGCCGAACGTGTCGATGTTCCCGTTCAGCTTCAGATACAGCCACCCGGCCCCGCCGGTGATCAGGACGAGCATCGCGAGGCCCGTCACGAGAGTGATCCGCAGTCGGCTGCGCTTGCGCCGTCGCCCCATGCCCCTGCCCTTGCTGTCGGTCCACCCGTTGGTTGTACAGTTGCGCAATGTAGCAAGCGCGACTGTGGGGGTGGCACGTCCACCCCGGTCGCGGTCCGACCACGGCAAGAGGTGAACGCCATGTTCCGCAACGCACTGGAGCCCTGGCACCTGCTGGTCCTGGGCGTCGTGATCATCGTGCTCTTCGGGTCCAAGAAGCTGCCGGACACCGCACGCTCCCTGGGCAAGTCTTTGCGCATTCTCAAGAGCGAGACGAAGGCCATGAAGGAGAGCGACGAGACCGCGACACCACTTTAAGCTTTGCGCAAGTGTTGGAAATGATGGAGGTAGTAGCAGTGGGAGTTTCCCTGGGCAAGGGCGGCAATGTCTCGCTCAGCAAGGCGGCGCCGGGACTGACCGCGGTCACGGTCGGCCTGGGCTGGGACGTGCGCACGACGACGGGTACCGATTACGACCTCGACGCGAGCGCCCTGCTGTGCGATGCGGCCGGAAAGGTGCTCTCGGACGGGCACTTCGTCTTCTACAACAACCTCACCAGCCCGGACGGCTCCGTCGAGCACACCGGGGACAACCTCACCGGTGAGGGCGAGGGCGACGACGAGAGCATCAAGGTGAATCTCGCCGGGGTGCCCGCCGAGGTCGACAAGGTCGTCTTCCCGGTGTCGATCCACGACGCCGAGCCGCGCGGCCAGAGCTTCGGCCAGGTGCGCAACGCGTTCATCCGCGTCGTGAACCAGGCGGGCGGCGCCGAGATCGCCCGCTACGACCTCTCCGAGGACGCCTCCACCGAGACGGCGATGGTCTTCGGCGAGCTGTACCGGCACGGCGCGGAGTGGAAGTTCCGCGCCGTGGGCCAGGGGTACGCCTCGGGCCTGGCCGGCATCGCGCAGGACTTCGGCGTCAACGTCTGAGGCACGCGCCGCCGCGCCGCCGCCCGCCCCGCGAAGCCGGGCGGGCGGCGCCGCGCACCCCATGCCATTCGACCGCCCGACCAGAAAGCACCGCATGTCCGTGAACCTGGCCAAGGGCCAGCAGATCAGTCTCAGCAAGGACACCGGCGACGCCCTGACCCTCGTACGGATGGGACTCGGCTGGCAGGCCGCGCCCCGCAAGGGCTTCCTCGCCAAGCTGACCGGCACCCGTGAGATCGACCTCGACGCCTCCGCCGTGCTCTTCTCCGGGCAGAGCTACGTCGATGTCGTCTACTTCCGCCACCTCGTCAGCGAGGACTGCTCGGTACGGCACAGCGGCGACAACCTCGTGGGTGGCACAGGACAGGTCGACGACGAGTCCATCACCGTCGACCTCCCGCGCGTCCCGGACGAGGTGGACCAGATCGTCTTCACCGTGAACTCGTTCACCGGGCAGACCTTCGCCGAGGTGGGCAGCGCGTACTGCCGCCTCGTCGACGAGACCACCGGGCAGGAACTCGCCCGCCACACCCTCGACGGCGGCGGCAGCCACACCGCGCAGATCATGGCCAAGGTGCAGCGCGAGGGCGCCGGCTGGAAGCTCAGAGCGATCGGGGAGCCGGCCGCGGGCCGGACCTTCCAGGACCTGATGCCCGCGATCACCCGCCACCTGTGAGCCTGACGGCGGCCCCCGCCGCCCGCACGCGGGTGGCCGCGGCCAAGAGCCGGGACGCGTTCTACGACAACGCCAAGTACCTGGCGATCGTGCTGGTCGCGATGGGGCACGCGTGGGAGCCGCTGCGCGACGACAGCCGCGCGGCGGCCGCGCTCTACACCACCGTCTACGCGTTCCACATGCCCGCGTTCATCGTCATCTCCGGCTACTTCTCGCGCTCCTTCGACGCGAGCCCCGGCCGGCTCAAGCGGCTGATCACGGGCGTGGCCGTGCCGTACGTGGTGTTCGAGGTCGCCTACACCCTCTTCAAGCGCACGGCGGGCGACGACCCGGACTACCCGATCAGCCTGCTCGACCCCTGGTACCTGACCTGGTTCCTGATCGCGCTGTTCGTGTGGCGGCTGACCACACCGCTGTGGAAGGTGATCCGGTGGCCGCTGCCACTGGCCCTGGCCATCGCGGCGCTCGCCTCCGTCTCGCCCAGCATCGGCGACGACCTCGACCTGCAACGCGTCCTGCAGTTCCTGCCGTTCTTCGTCCTCGGCCTGTGCCTGAAGCCGGAACACTTCCAGTTGGTGCGCCGCAAGGAGGCGCGGATCCTCGCGGTGCCGGTCTTCGCGGCGGCCCTGCTGTTCGCGTACTGGGCGGTGCCGCGGATGAATGCGGCCTGGTTCTACCGGCGGGACAGCGCCCAGGAGTTGGGCGCGCCCGGCTGGACCGGTGTGGCGATGACGCCGGCCATGTTCGGCTGCTCGGCGATCCTCGTCGCGTGCTTCCTCGCGTGGGTTCCGGGGCGCAGGCTGTGGTTCACGGCGCTCGGCGCGGGGACGCTCTACGGCTATCTGCTGCACGGCTTCCTCGCCAAGGGCTCCCGCTTCTGGGACTGGTACGAGGTCGACTGGGTGCACACCCCGTGGGGCGAGATCGTGGTGACGCTCGCCGCGGCGGCCGTGATCACGGCGCTGTGCACACCACCGGTCCAACGCGCCTTCCGGTTCGTCATGGAGCCGAGGATGAAGTGGGCGTTCAAACGGGAGCCCGAAAGCAGCGGCTAGGGTCGGGCCCATGGTGACGATCACGGGGGTACCGGCCGGCTGGCCTGCCGACGAGGACGCGGCGCGCGGCGTGCAGGACGCGCTGCGCGACCGCGTCGTACGAGACGAGGCCGGGCCGCCCCCGGGCACCGGCACGGTCACCGGGATCGACGTCGCCTACGACGACGAGCGGGGCGTCGTCGCCGCGGCCGCCGTCGTCCTGGACGCGGCGACGCTCGCCGTCGTCGAGGAGGCGACGGCCCTCGGCGAGGTCGCCTTCCCCTACGTTCCCGGCCTGTTGGCGTTCCGCGAGATCCCGGCGGTCGTGGGTGCGCTGGAGGCGCTCACCCATGACCCCGGGCTCGTCGTCTGCGACGGCTACGGGCTCGCGCACCCGCGCCGCTTCGGCCTCGCCAGCCACCTCGGGGTGCTGACCGGGCTGCCCACCATGGGAGTCGCGAAGAACCCGTTCGTCTTCTCCCACAGCGAGTTGGGCGCGCGCCGGGGGAGCGCGGCGGCGCTGCTCGACGGCGTCGAGGAGGTCGGCCGCGCGCTGCGCACCCAGGACGGCGTGAAACCGGTGTACGTGTCCGTGGGTCACCGGGTCTCGCTCGACAACGCGTGCGCGCACGCGTTGTCGCTCACACCGAAGTACCGCGTCCCGGAGACGACCCGCCGGGCGGACCGCCTGTGCCGGGACGCGCTCGCGGCACACGTGGGGGACGCGCTCAGCGTTCGGCCGCGACCCGGAACGTGATCCCGGCCTTGGTCAGCCGCTCGATGAGGGCGTCACCCATGGCCTCGACCGTGGTCACCTGCCCCGCGGTGTCCGGGAGTTCGTCGCGCACGAGGCACATCGCGGACTCGGCGAGCATCTTCGCGGTCTCGCTGTAGCCTGGGTCGCCGCCGGAGACCTCGGTGTAGACGCGGCGCCCGCCGCCCTCGCCCACGAACCGCACCGAGAACCAGCTCTTGGCCCGGCGTGCCTCGTCGGGTCCCTCGCCCGGCTTGAGTCGCCCGCCCAACCATCGGCGCACCGGCGGTACTTGGGCCGCGGCGAACAGCGTGCTCATGCCGACCACACCGCCCACCGCGAACGGCAGCGTCTTCACGGCCGCGTAGTGCCGATAGCGGAAGTCGGGGCCGTAGCGTGCGACGGCCCGCGCCGAGCGCTGCACGATCTGCGGGTCGATCGTCGGCAGCGGCAGGGCCCAGGCGCCGACCTCCTTGGCGTAGTGCGGGGCGCCCGTCGGCGCGTACGCCGTGCGGTCGATCGGGCGCGGCTCGTGGCGGCGCCGCTCCTGCTGGGCCGCGAGCATCTGGCGGGCCCGCGAGAACTGGTTCAGGGCGGAGCCGAACGTGCCGCCGGAGAACGTAGCGTTCGACCGCACGAAACCGTCGACGCGCAGCGGCACGCCCTCCGGCAGCTGCTTGACGGTGTAGTACGCGCCCAGGTCGTGCGGGATGGAGTCGAAGCCGCAGGCGTGCACGATGCGGGCACCGGTGTCGCGCGCCCGGGCGTCGTGGCGCACGTACATGCGGTCCACGAACTCCGGCTCACCGGTGAGGTCCACATAGTCGGTGCCCGCGCTCGCGCACGCGGCGACGAGCCCTTCGCCGTACTCCAGGTACGGGCCCACGGTCGTCGCCACCACCCGTGTGTTGACGGCGAGTTCGCGCAGCGACGCCCGCTCGGCGATGTCCACGCGCACCAGCGGGAGCACCGCGCACTCCGGGTTGATCTCGGTCAGCCGCTCGCGCAGCCGCTCCAGCTTCGTGGTGTCGCGCCCGGCGATCGCCCACCGCAGTCCCTCGGGCGCGTGGGCCGCGAGGTACTCGGCGGTGAGCACCCCCACGAACCCCGTCGCCCCGAACAGCACCAGGTCGTACGTCCTGCTCGACTCGTTCATGCCACCCCTCACCCGCGTCGTGTGCCGTTGCCGGTGGCCGAGGCTAGCGTGCACGGTGTGGCGAGGTCGGTGGGGGCCCTCCGTGGGCGGGCCCGGGGAGCCGGGTCAGGTGCGTTGGGCCGCGCTCGCGAGTTCCTTGAGGTCGACGGTGTCATCGGGCGAGGGCTCCTGCGGGCGCACCGCCTTGCCGTAGTCGCCGAAGGTGGCGCTGTTCGGGTTCTTGCCGCCGGACGACGTGGTGCGCAGGATGTACGGCTTGCCCTCGGCGGCGACGTAGAGCGACAGCGTCTCGCCCCCGGAGGTCTTCTTGGTGAGCCGGAGCGCCTTCGTGCCGTTCACGCTCGTCGTCCCGCTCTTCTTCATGCCCTGGCGCTCGGACTTGTCCTCGTCCATGGATGCGACGAGGCCCTGTTTGTCGCACATGCCCTGGGTCATCGAGTCGTCGGCCGGGGTCTTCACCCACTTGTCCTTGAGCTTCGGCACCAGCTTGGCGGCGCCGGGCTGCTGCTTCAGCGTCGCCTTCCAGTACTTCTCGTCGCCCCGTAGGTAGAGCGTGCCGTCGAGATGGCGCACATCGGCCGTCGTCCCGGCCATCTTGACGGTGCCCTCGCAGTTCTTTCGCTGGTCCACGGTGAGGTCGACGGTGACCTGCCCGCCCGTCTTCTGCTGCGTGGTGCCCTTCACATGCATCGAATCGGCCTGCCGCGTCGCCTTGACCGCGTCGGCCGCTATCCGGTCGGCGCTCTTGCCGGCGAAGGGTTGGTCCGATGCCTCCTTGTCGCCGTCGCCTCCGCAGCCCAGAAGTCCCAGAGCCGTGATTCCGGTGACCATCGTCAGTGCCATCAGTCGCCTGCCGTGCACCACTTCGTCTCCCTTCGCAGTTCTTGCAACTTTCGTGTGAAATCACCGAATACCCCTTTCGTGCGGGTGGTCACCGGAAGGGAGGTCGCCACTTGAGGCGCCCGGGGCGGGGCGGTCGGTGCCGCTCCGCGGCGCGCGGTGGAAAATTGGCTAAGCGCTTGCTCGTCAGGGGCTTGTGCCGACCGGGACGGGTTCATAGCATCACTGGTGTTACATCAGTTGTGTCACAAGCTGGGGGCGTCTCGGAATGGCAGTGGCAGGCACGGAAAGCGGTGGTCGGCGCGGTGGGCCGCTCGTCGGGGTGCGCGTGGTGGAGCTGGCCGGGATCGGTCCCGGGCCGTTCGCCGCGATGCTCCTCGCCGACCTCGGGGCCGACGTCGTACGCGTCGACCGGCCCGGCGGCCAGGCGCTCGGGGTTCCCCCGGAGTACGACGTCACGAACCGCAACAAGCGCTCCGTGGTCGTCGACCTGAAGGCCGAGGACGGGCCCGGGCGGGTCCTTGACCTCGCCGAGCGCGCCGACGTACTCATCGAGGGCTACCGGCCGGGCGTCGCCGAGCGGCTCGGTGTCGGACCCGAGGAGTGCCACCGCCGGAACCCGCGGCTGGTCTACGGCCGGATGACCGGCTGGGGTCAGGAGGGGCCGCTCGCCCAGCGCGCGGGCCACGACATCGGCTACATCGCGCTGACCGGCGCCCTCGGCCTGACCGGCGAGCCGGACCGGCCCCCGGTGGCCCCCGCGAACCTGCTCGGCGACTACGCGGGCGGCTCGCTCTACCTGGTCGTCGGCATCCTCGCCGCCCTGCACCACGCCCGTGACACGGGCTCCGGGCAGGTCGTCGACGCCGCGATCGTCGACGGCACCGCGCACCTCAGCACGATGATCCACGGGATGCTCGCGGCCGGCGGCTGGCAGGACCGGCGCGCCGCCAACCTCCTCGACGGCGGCGCCCCGTTCTACGGCACGTACGAGACGGCCGACGGCAAGCACATGGCCGTCGGCGCCCTGGAGCAGCAGTTCTACGCGGAGTTCGCCCAGCTGCTCGGGCTCGGCGAGGTGGCCGACGCCCGGGGCGATCTGGGCCGCTGGGACGAGCTGCGCGCCGCCGTCGCCGCCCGCTTCAAGGAGCGCACGCGGGACGAGTGGGCGGCCGTCTTCGAGGGCTCGGACGCCTGCGTGGCGCCCGTGCTCTCCCTCGGCGAGGCACCGCACCACCCGCACCTCGCCGCCCGCGGCACCTTCGTCGAGCACGGCGGCCTCACCCAGCCGGCACCCGCGCCGCGCTTCTCCGACACCCCGACCAGCATCCACTCGGGCCCCGCCCGGCCCGGCGCCGACACCAGTGCCGTCGCCCGCGACTGGGACGTACCCGCCCTGAACGAGCCCACCACGAAAGGCAGTTGATCGCGAGCATGGAACGACGCCTGTTCAGCGCCGAGCACGAGGCGTTCCGCGAGACCGTGCGCACCTTCCTCGCCAAGGAGGTGACGCCGCACTACGAGCAGTGGGAGAAGGACGGCGTCGTTTCCCGCGAGGCCTGGCTCGCCGCCGGACGCCAGGGGCTGCTCGGGCTCGCCGTGCCCGAGGAGTTCGGGGGCGGCGGCAACGCCGACTTCCGCTACCCGGCCGTCCTCGCCGAGGAGTTCACGCGCGCGGGCGCCTCGGGCCTCGCCGTCGGCCTGCACAACGACATCATCGGCCCGTACCTCACCTCGCTGGCCACCGATGAGCAGAAGCGGCGCTGGCTGCCCGGCTTCTGCGACGGCTCGATCATCAGCGCCATCGCCATGACCGAACCCGGCGCGGGCTCCGACCTCCAGGGCATCCGCACCGCCGCCGAGGACAAGGGCGACCACTGGCTGCTCAACGGCTCGAAGACGTTCATCTCGAACGGCATCCTCGCCGACCTCGTCATCGTCGTCGCCAAGACGACACCCGAGGGCGGCGCGCACGGTCTGTCCCTGCTCGTCGTCGAGCGCGGCATGGAGGGCTTCGAGCGCGGCCGCAACCTCGACAAGATCGGCCAGAAGGCGCAGGACACCGCCGAGCTGTTCTTCAACGACGTGCGCGTCCCGAAGGAGAACCTCCTCGGCGAGCTCAACGGCGCGTTCATCCACCTGATGACGAACCTCGCGCAGGAGCGCATGGGCATTGCGGTGGCCGCGATCGCCGCCGCCGAGCACCTCCTGGAGCTCACCACCCGGTACGTGAAGGAGCGCGAGGCATTCGGGCGCCCGCTCGCCACGAAGCAGCACATCCGCTTCGAGATCGCCGAGATGGCCACCGAGTGCGCCGTCACCCGCACGTTCCTCGACCGCTGCATCGAGGACCACTCGGACGGCACCCTCGACGCCGTGCACGCCTCCATGGCGAAGTGGTGGGCGACCGAACTGCAAAAGCGCGTCGCCGACCGCTGCCTCCAACTGCACGGCGGATACGGGTACATGACCGAGTACGCCGTCGCGAAGGCGTTCACCGACGGGCGCATCCAGACCATCTACGGCGGCACGACCGAGATCATGAAGGAGATCATCGGTCGCTCGCTGCTCTCCTGACCTCCCCGCTCGACCACAGCACGGCACCCTCAGCGAAAGGCACCTCCCGTGACCACAGACGCGTACGTATACGACGCGATCCGCACCCCGCGCGGCCGCGGCAAGGCCAACGGCTCCCTGCACGGCACCAAGCCGATCGATCTGGTCGTCGGCCTGATCCACGAGATCCGGACCCGCTTCCCCGACCTCGACCCGGCCGCCATCGACGACATCGTGCTCGGCGTCGTCGGCCCGATCGGCGACCAGGGCTCCGACATCGCGCGCATCGCCGCCATCGCGGCCGGGCTGCCCGACACGGTGGCCGGCGTGCAGGAGAACCGCTTCTGTGCCTCGGGCCTGGAGGCCGTCAACCTCGCGGCGATGAAGGTCCGTTCGGGCTGGGAGGACCTCGTCCTCGCCGGTGGCGTCGAGTCGATGTCCCGCGTGCCGATGGGCTCGGACGGCGGCGCCTGGGCGATGGACCCGATGACCGCCTACGAGACCGGGTTCGTGCCGCAGGGCATCGGCGCCGACCTCATCGCCACCATCGAGGGCTTCTCGCGGCGCGACGTCGACGAGTACGCCGCCATGTCGCAGGAGCGCGCGGCCGCCGCCGTGAAGGACGGCCGCTTCACCCGCTCCATCGTCCCGGTCAAGGACCGCAGCGGCCTCACCGTCCTCGACCACGACGAGCACCTGCGCCCCGGCACGACGGCCGATTCGCTCGGCAAACTGAAGCCCTCGTTCAAGGACATCGGCGATCTCGGCGGCTTCGACGCGGTGGCGCTGCAGAAGTACCACTGGGTCGAGAAGATCGACCACGTGCACCACGCGGGCAACTCCTCCGGCATCGTCGACGGCGCCTCGCTGGTCGCCATCGGCTCCCGCGAGGTCGGGCAGCGCTACGATCTGACGCCGCGCGCCCGCATCGTCTCCGTCGCGGTCTCCGGCTCCGAGCCGACCATCATGCTCACCGGCCCCGCGCCCGCGTCCCGCAAGGCGCTCGCCAAGGCGGGCCTGACCATCGACGACATCGACCTCGTCGAGATCAACGAGGCGTTCGCGGCGGTCGTGCTGCGTTTCGTGAAGGACATGGGCCTGTCCCTGGACAAGGTCAACGTCAACGGCGGCGCCATCGCGCTCGGCCACCCGCTGGGCGCCACCGGCGCGATGATCCTCGGCACCCTCGTCGACGAGCTGGAGCGCCAGGACAAGCGGTACGGCCTGGCCACCCTGTGCGTGGGCGGCGGCATGGGCATCGCCACGATCGTGGAGCGCGTCTCCGACTGACCGGATCGGCCCGAACCCCTTCCTCGTACGAGACTTCACGAGACTTCACGGAGACGGAACACCATGACGCAGAGCACGACCATCCGTTGGGAGCAGGACGACACCGGCATCGTCACGCTCGTCCTCGACGACCCCAACCAGTCCGCGAACACCATGAACCAGGCGTTCAAGGACTCCATCGCCGCGATCGCCGACCGCGCCGAGGCCGAGATCGCCGCGAACCCCGACTCGATCCGCGGCATCGTCTACACCTCCGCCAAGAAGACCTTCTTCGCGGGCGGTGACCTCAAGGACATGATGAAGGCGGGCCCCGAGGACGCCCAGGCCGTCTTCGAGACCGGCATCGGCATCAAGAACTCCCTGCGCCGCATCGAGACCCTCGGCAAGCCCGTCGTCGCGGCCATCAACGGCGCGGCCCTGGGCGGCGGTTACGAGATCGCGCTCGCCAGCCACCACCGCGTCGCCCTCGACGCGCCCGGCTCGAAGATCGGCCTGCCCGAGGTCACGCTCGGCCTGCTCCCCGCGGGCGGCGGCGTCACCCGCACCGTCCGCCTCATGGGCATCGCCGACGCGCTCCTGAAGGTGCTGCTCCAGGGCACCCAGTACAACCCACAGCGCGCGCTGGAGAACGGCCTGATCCACGAAGTGGCCGCGACCCGCGAGGAGATGCTGGAGAAGGCGAAGGCGTTCATCGACGCCAACCCCGAGTCGCAGCAGCCCTGGGACAGGCCCGGCTACCGCATCCCCGGCGGCACCCCGGCCAGCCCCAAGCTCGCCGCGAATCTGCCCGCCTTCCCGGCCAACCTGAAGAAGCAGGTCAACGGCGCCCCGTACCCGGCCCCGCGCAACATCCTCGCGGCCGCCGTCGAGGGCTCCCAGGTCGACTTCGAGAACGCCCTGGCCATCGAGGCCCGCTACTTCACCGAGCTGGTCACCGGCCAGACCGCGAAGAACATGATCCAGGCGTTCTTCTTCGACCTCCAGGCCGTGAACTCGGGCGCCAACCGCCCCAAGGGCATCGAGCCCCGCAAGGTCGACAAGGTCGCCGTCCTCGGCGCCGGCATGATGGGCGCGGGCATCGCCTACTCCTGCGCCCGCGCGGGCATCGAGGTCGTCCTCAAGGACGTCTCCGACGAGGCCGCCGCCAAGGGCAAGGCGTACTCCGAGAAGCTGTGCGCCAAGGCCGTCAAGCGCGGCCGCACGAGCCAGGAGAAGGCGGACGCGCTGCTCGCCCGCATCACCACGGCCTCCGACCCGCAGGCCGTGGCCGGCTGCGACGCCGTCATCGAGGCCGTCTTCGAGGACCCGGCGCTCAAGCACAAGGTGTTCCAGGAGATCCAGGACATCGTCGAGCCCGACGCCCTGCTCTGCTCCAACACCTCGACGCTGCCCATCACCACCCTGGCCGAGGGCGTCGAGCGGCAGGACGACTTCATCGGCCTGCACTTCTTCTCGCCCGTCGACAAGATGCCGCTCGTCGAGATCATCAAGGGCGGGCGCACCGGCGACGAGGCCCTCGCCCGTGCCTTCGACCTCGTACGGCAGATCAACAAGACGCCCATCGTGGTCAACGACTCGCGCGGCTTCTTCACCTCGCGCGTCATCGGGCACTTCATCAACGAGGGCGTCGCCATGGTCGGAGAGGGCGTCGAGCCCGCCTCCGTCGAGCAGGCGGCGGGCCAGGCCGGTTACCCGGCCAAGGTGCTCTCCCTGATGGACGAGCTGACCCTCACGCTGCCCCGCAAGATCCGCGAGGAGACGAAGGCCGCGATCATCGAGGCCGGCGGCACCTGGGAGACGCACCCGGCCGAGGCCGTCATCGACCGCATGGTCGACGAGTTCGGGCGGCCCGGCCGCAGTGGGGGAGCGGGCTTCTACGAGTACGGCGAGGACGGCAAGCGCGCCCGCCTGTGGCCGGGCCTGCGCGAGCACTTCACGAAGCCGGGCACGGAGATCCCGTTCGAGGACATGAAGGAGCGGATGCTCTTCTCCGAGGCCCTCGACACGGTCCGCCTCATCGAGGAGGGCGTCCTCACCTCCGTCGCCGACGCCAACATCGGCTCCATCTTCGGTATCGGCTTCCCCGGCTGGACCGGCGGCGTGCTCCAGTACATCAACGGCTACGAGGGCGGACTGCCCGGATTCGTCGCCCGCTCGCGCGAGCTGGCCGGGCGCTACGGCGACCGGTTCCTGCCGCCCGCGCTGCTGGTGGAGAAGGCCGAGAAGGGCGAGACGTTCAAGGACTGACGTCCCGGGCGGGAGGTGTTCAGCGCTCGGCGCGGAACGCCTCCCGCAGCTCCTCCTTGAGCGAGCGCTGGAAGGCGGTCAGCAACGCCTGCACCACCAGCGGCTGCATATGGGCCGACAGCGACTTCACGTCCTGCTCGGCCCGCTGCGACACCTCGGAGCGGAACAGCCGGGCCAGCTCCTGAGCCGCGCCCCGCGAGTGCTCCACCAGCACCTCGCGCGAGGCCAGGATCGCGTCCAGCGACAGCGGTACGTCCAGGAGCTGCACGCCGAGCCGCAGTTGACCGGTGTCGCAGCGGAAGGTGTCCTTGCCCTCCTTGCCCTCCCGCGTCAGCACGTCCATCGTGGCGAGCCGCGCCAGGTCCTCCTCGGACAGCTCCCGGCCCGCACGCAGGTCCAGCTCCTCCCGGGTCAGCGTCTCGACCGTGTCCGGGGCCCAACTCGCCACCACGGCACGGTGGATGGCGAGGTCCTGCGCGCTCAGGTCGGCCGGCAGCTGCTCCAGATAGCGCTCGATCGCGGCCAGCGTCATGCCCTGGTGCTGCAACTCCTCGATCAGCTCAAGGCGCGCGACGTGGTCGGGACCGTAGTGGCCCACCCGGCGGGGCCCGATCACCGGCGGCGGCAGCAGGCCCCGCGTGCTGTAGAAGCGGATGGTGCGCACGGTGACACCGGCGCGGGCCGCCAGTTCGTCGACGGTCAGCGTGGGGGCCTGAGTGTCCGTCGTCATCTTCGCCTCTCACTACGATCCGGGTGCAACAGTATTGCTGAGACACCGATGTTGTGAAACCCAAGGAGCACGGTCGACGCCATATACGCCGCCCCGGGTTCCACGTCCATAGCTGTCCCGGCATGTGAGAAGCGCCGCTATGTGATCTCCGCCACCGCATCCGGGGAGATCTTCGGGGAAGGTGCACCTCGGTCCGCACGCCGTCAGGGGTGATGCGGGCCGACGCACGTTCCGGACCCCGGCGACCCCCACGTCTCCGGGCACCACAGAGTGGACACCCCCTCGTGAGCAAGGACGCCCTCAACACGGCCACGGACGCATCCCGCACAGATGCCTCCCAGGCGCCCGCCGACGCGGGCGACGCCGGCTACAGCAAGGCCCTCAAGAGCCGCCACATCAACATGATCGCCATCGGCGGCGCGATCGGCACCGGACTCTTCCTCGGTGCCGGCGGGCGGCTCCACGACGCGGGCCCCGCCCTCGTCTTCGCCTATCTGATCTGCGGGATCTTCGCGTACTTCGTGGTGCGCGCCCTCGGTGAAATGGTCGTCTACCGGCCCTCATCCGGTTCCTTCGTGTCGTACGCACGCGAGTTCCTCGGCGAGAAGGGCGCCTACGTCGCCGGTTGGATGTATTTCCTGAACTGGTCGATGACGGGCATCGCCGACATCACTGCCGTCGCGCTGTACACGCAGTACTGGAGCGCCTTCACGAGCATCCCGCAGTGGGTGCTCGCACTGATCGCGCTCGCGGTCGTGCTGTCCGTGAACCTCGTCTCGGTGAAGTACTTCGGCGAGATGGAGTTCTGGTTCTCGATCATCAAGGTGGCCACCCTGGTCGCCTTCCTGTTCGTCGGCATCTTCCTGGTCGCCACGCAGCACCCGGTCGACGGCCACACACCAGGGCTGCACATGATCACGGACAACGGCGGCTGGATGCCGAGCGGCACGATGGCAGTGGTCCTGGTCATGCAAGGCGTCGTCTTCGCCTACGCCGCCCTCGAACTGGTCGGTGTCGCGGCGGGCGAGACCGCCGAGCCGCAGAAGGTCGTCCCGCGCGCGGTGAACTCGATCATGTGGCGCGTCGGCCTGTTCTACTGCGGCTCGGTGCTGCTGCTCGCGCTGCTGCTGCCGTCCACCTCGTACACCTCGGGCGAGAGCCCGTTCGTGACGCTGTTCTCGAAGCTGGGCGTCGGCGGCGTCGGCGACATCATGAACCTGGTCGTCCTCACCGCGGCCATGTCCTCGCTGAACTCCGGGCTCTACTCCACGGGCCGCATCCTGCGCTCCATGGCCATGTCGGGCTCCGCCCCGAAGTTCACGGCCAAGATGAACAAGAACCAGGTCCCCTTCGGCGGCATCCTGCTCACCGCGGGCGTCGGCGTGCTCGGTGTCGGCCTGAACTACCTGCTGCCCGCCGAGGCGTTCGAGATCGTCATCGAGGTCTCCTCGATCGGCATCATCGGCACCTGGGTCATGATCATGGTCGCGCACCTGGCCTTCGTCCGCCGGGCCAAGCAGGGCCTGGTCGAGCGCCCGAAGTTCCGGTTGCCGTTCTCCCCGGTCACGGAGATCGTCACGATCGTCTTCCTGCTGTCCGTGCTCGCCCTCATGTGGAACGACGAGGAGACGGGCCGCAAGACGCTCATGCTGATCCCGGTCGTCGGTGTGCTGCTCTTCATCGGCTGGTTCCGGGTGCGGCGCAACGTCGACCGCGTCGCGACGGACGAGCTGACGAAGGTGACCGACGGCAACTGAGCAGGACCGTGCCTTCCGCCACGGGGCCCCGACGCACACGGTGCGTTGGGGCCCCGTGCCGTTCGGGTAGGACACAGGCATGTCGCTGGTTCCCTGGGACGTACAAGTCAAGATCGGGCAGCTGGCCGCGTTCGCCGCGGCCCTGGCGACGGCGCTGATCACCTCCGCCCGCCGACGCTGCCCGGACACCGCGCCCAACCCGCCGGAGCCGCCTCCGTCCCCGACCCCACTGTCGGCCCATGTCGTCCCCTGCCGCCAGGCCCCGGCCACCGCCGCCGTCACGGACCTGTGCACCTGCGTCTCGGAACTGGCCTCGGACCTGGCGAAGCGGTACGCGGACGACGGCCGCCGACCACCCGCGCCGGACGCGCATACTTGATCAGAGACCAGTCGCGCAGGCGATCAGAGAACCGTCACGCAGGCTCCACACGCACCACGATGAGCGGCACACCCATGAAGCAGCACGACCCGGACCCGCCACCGCCCCCGCCCGGCGGCATCCTCTGGGAGACCGCGGGCGACATCCGCGCCCTGCTCGCGCTGCCCGCCGCATTCGTGCTCCAGGTCGCGCACCCCGCCGTCGGCGCGGGCGTCGACGAGCACTCGGTGTTCCGCACCGACCCCTGGGGCCGCGGCACCCGCTCGCTGACCTCGTTGATGCTGTGGGTCTACGGGGGCGAGGACGCCGCCGCGGAGGGCCGCCGCCTGCGCCGCCTGCACCGCACCATCCAGGGCACCGACCCGCACGGCCGCCGCTACCACGCCCTCACCCCGGCGTACTACGCGTGGGTGCACGCCACCGGCTTCCCGGTCTCCCGTTACGCGCGCCGCTACTTCGCGACGCCGTTCAGCCCGGAGGAGGAGCGGCGGTTCTACGCGGAGTGGCTGATGGTCGGCCGCATCCTCGGCATCCACGACCGGGACATGCCGCAGACGGTCGAGGAGTTCTGGCCGTACTACCGCAAGATGCTCGCGCAGGAGGTCGAGCGCAACGCGGTGGTGACCGAACTGACGGCCCGCTCCCGCCCCCTGCCGCCACCGCCGGGCCACCACCCGCTCCTGGGTCTCCTGTGGCCCCTGCTGCGCCCGGCGCTGACCCGCACGATGAGCTTCCTGTCGACCGGCCTGCTCCCTCCGGAGGCGCGTGAGGCCATCGGCCTCCCGTGGACCCCACGCCAGGAACGCCGCCTGCGCCGCTTCGCGGTGCTGGTGCGGTGGGTGGCGCCGAGGCTCCCGGAACGCTTCAGGTACCTGCCGCTGGCGCGAAGGGCGCGGGCAGGTATGTGAGCCCCTGCGGCGATTGAGCAGCGGGGTCCGGGGCAGAGCCCCGATCTTTGTCTTTCAAGCCCCGCCGGCGATTGAGGCGCGGGGCTCGGGGCGGCGCTCCAAATCAAGCCCCGCCGGCGATTGAGGCGCGGGGTCCGGGGCGGAGCCCCGCGGCCGCAACCACGCCCCGCCGCGAATCAGGCCCCGGCCTGAAGCCGCAACCCCGCCAACGTCAGGTCCAGCGCCGCCAGGAACTGCTCCCGGTCATCGTGCCCGGCGAACTCCTCGGCGATCCCCTGCACGAACGGAAACTCCTCCGCATCGAGCTGCCGCCACGTCTCGGCGAACTGGTCGAGGTACGCCTCCCTGTCCACCTCCCCGTCCAGCAGCCGTTGGGGAATCTCCATGCCCAGATCGGCCGCCGTGCCGACCACCACACCCGTGATCGCCGAAACGGCGTGGAACCGCTGCCGCGTCGTGAGATCGAGCCGCAGCGTCTGCCGGCCCAGCCTGTCGTACAGCCGCAGTGAGTTGCCCTGCACGTCGGTGTTGCGCATGAAGTACCGGGACAGCCACGGCCGGTCCACGATCGCGTCGAACAGGGCGACGGCCATCGCCCGCAGGTCGGCGACGGGGTCGTCGCTTTCGGGCAGCTCCTCCACGGCGGCCAGCACCCCGCCGATCGCGTGGTCGGTGGCGCGGTCGAGGAGCTCGTCCTTGTTCTGGACGTACCAGTAGATCGTGCCGACGCCCGTGCCGAGCCGGGCGGCGAGGGTGCGGAACGTCAGCGCGGACCCACCGGCCTCGTCGAGCACGGCCACGGCCGCGTTGAGCACGGCCTCCATCGAGTGCGAAGCGCGCCGGCGCCCCCGTGGGGTCGCTGCGGCGGCGGAGCGGGTCGGCGGGGGTGTCATGACATCCATCCAAGCACAACTTGCCCTCCCATCGAACATGGTTCTATTGTAGAACCACGTTCGAACATCGAACTACGTTCCATGAACGAATGCCGTTCGATGCTCGACGGTGTTCCCCACCGAGAAAGGAGGCCAGGTCATGACTGCCACCACCGAAACCGGGCCCGTTCCCACCACCCGTACCTACGGATCACTGCGGGCGGCGTGGATCCCGCTGGCCGCGCTCTGCCTGGCCTTCTTCGTCGAGATGGTCGACAACACGCTGCTCTCGATCGCACTGCCCACCATCGGCCGCGACCTCGGCAGCGGCACGACCGCCCTGCAATGGGTCACCGGCGCCTACTCGCTGACGTTCGGCGGCCTGCTGCTCACGGCGGGATCCATGGCCGACCGCCTCGGACGCCGCCGCGTCCTGCTGGTCGGCCTCGCCGCCTTCGGCGTGTTGAGCCTGGCCGTCGTCGCCGTCGACTCCACCGGGCAGCTCATCGCCCTGCGGGCCGGACTCGGCGTCGCCGCCGCGGCCATGGCGCCCATCACCAACTCGCTCGTCTTCCGGCTCTTCGACGACCAGGCGCTGCGGATGCGCGCGATGACCCTGATGATCGTCGTCGGCATGTCCGGGTTCATCCTCGGCCCGCTGCTCGGCGGCACCGCCCTCGCCCACGTGAGCTGGCAGTGGCTGCTGCTGATCAACGCGCCGATCGCGCTGATCGCGGCCATCGGCGTGCGGCTCGGCGTCGCGCCCGACCGGCGCGAGGACCTCACCGGCGACAAGCTCGACCTGCCGGGCGCCGTCCTGAGCGTGCTCACCATCGGCCTGGCCTGCTACTCGCTGACCAGCGGCGTCGAGCACGGCTGGGGCTCCGCGGCCACACTCGGCTCGGTCCTGGGTGCCGCGGTCGCGGGCCTCGCGTTCGTGCGGCACGAGCGCCGCAGCAAGGCCCCCATGCTGGACCTCAAGATCTTCTCGAACGGCACCGTGCGCGGCGCCGCCCTCGCCCAGATCGGCACGTCCGTGGCGATGGCCGGCGTGATGTTCGGGCTGATCCTGCACTTCCAGTACGCCTACGGGTGGAGCCCGGTGCGGGCCGGCCTCGCGAACCTGCCGCTCATCCTGACCATGATCGCGGCGACCCCGCTCTCGGAGTGGCTCGCCAAGCGGTTCGGTCACCGCGTCGCCTGCCTCGTCGGCGCCGCCTGTCTGGCCGTCTCGCTGGCCGGACTCTCCTGGGGTGTCGAGCACGGGTACGCCGTCATCGCGCTCTGCATGGTCGTGATGACCATCGGCCTGCGCACGGTCATGACCATCTGCGCGATCGCCCTGGTCGAGGCGATGCCGGCCAACCGCACCTCGATCGGCACCGCGCTCAACGACACCGCCCAGGAGGTCGGCACCAGCGTCGGTACCGCCGTCGTCGGCACCCTGATCGCCGCACTGGTCACCACCCAGCTGCCCGCGGGCGTCTGGAGCAGCGACCTGGTGCAGTCCTTCTTCCACGGCGAGCGGATCACCTACGCCGTGCTCGCCGTGCTCGTCGGCCTGATCGCGGTGGGCGGCGCACTCACCCTCACCGACTCGCACTCGACCGAAGAGCCGGCCTGAGGCGTCCGATGCGGGCGAGCGCTGGGCCATCGCCGCTCAGTGCTCGCCGTGCACCTCGTTCGTGGCGGCGACCCGCTTCCACGACTTGGGCCGAACCGGCGCCGCGGCCGTGGAAGCGGAGGCGGCCGGCTTCGACGGCTGGTACAGCCACGTGTCGAACAGCCCGCCCAGCCGCTCACCGGAGACCTTCTCCGCGTAGGCCTGGAAGTCGGAGACGCTCGCGTTGCCGTACGCGTGCTGCTTCGGCCACCCCTTCAGGATCGCGAAGAAGTCCTTCTCGCCGACCTTGTTGCGCAGCGCCTGCACCGCCATCGCCCCGCGGTCGTACACGGCCCCGTCGAACTGGTTCTCCGGTCCGGGGTCGCCCGGCTTCACCGTCCAGAACGCGTCGTCCGCGGGGTGCTGCGCGTACGTGTAGTCGGCGAGTTCCTGGGCCGTTCCCTCGCCCTCCTTCTCCGACCACAGCCACTGCGCGTACCGGGCGAAGCCCTCGTTGATCCAGATGTCCTTCCAGCCGCGTACGGAGACGCTGTCGCCGTACCACTGGTGCGCCAACTCGTGAACGACAACGGACACGTTGGAGCCGTTGGCGAACTGCTTGGGCGAATAGAAGGGCCTGGTCTGCGTCTCCAGGGCAAAGCTCGACGGCACGTTCGGCACATACCCGCCCAGCGCCTCGAACGGGTACTTCCCGTAGACCGACTCCAGCCACTCGGCGACCTCGGTGGTCCGCTCCACGCTGGCCTTCGCCGCGCCCTCGTTCGCGCCGAGGTCCTTGCTGTACGCGTTGACGACCGGCAGCCCGTCGGCGGTCCTGTCCGTCGTGATGTCGAACTTCCCGACGGCCAGCGTGGCGAGGTAGGTGGCCTGCGGATGGGCGGAACGCCAGTTGAACCGCGTCCACCCGAGCTTCGAACTCTGCGACTGCAACGTCCCGTTGGAGATCGCCTGGGTCCCGTCGGGGACTGCCACCGACACGTCGTACGTGGCCTTGTCGAGCGGGTGGTCGTTGGAGGGGAACCACCAGGCCGCCGCCTCCGGCTCGTTGGCCGCGACGCCGCCGTCCGGGGTGCGCTGCCAGGACGTGAAGCCCCACAGCTTCACGTCGGACGGCTTGCCCGCGTACGTGACCACGACGGTGAACGGCGTGCCCTTGGGCAGCCCGGCCGCCGGCGTCACCTGGAGCTCCTGCTCGCCCGCCTTGGTGAATTTCGCCTTCTTGCCGTTGACCCGGACCTCGCTCGCGGTGAGCCCGAAGTCGAGGTCGAAGCGGGACAGGTCCTGGGTGGAGGAGGCGAGGATGGTCGCCGTGCCCTCCAACTGGTCCGTCCTCGGCTGGTACTTGAGGCGCAGGTCGTAATGGGAGACGTCGTAGCCGCCGTTCCCGTACGCCGGGTAGTAGGGATCGCCGATGCCCGACGCCCCCGGTTCGAAGTCCGCGGCCGATGCCGGGATCGCCAGCAGCAGAGAGGCCGCGAGTGCGCCGGGGGCGATGAGTCTGCGGTACACGGAAACTCCAAGTCGTAGGTGACGCCAGGCGGTTGCCGACCCCGTACGGATCACGTCCGTGGCCGACGCAACGACCCTATTCAGCACCCGGCGTCCCGGTCCTGTCCATGGCCGCACCAGCCACACGATCGTCATCTGGCCGACATGTGTCTTCCGGTCCCATGGGCCTGTCCTCCGTGCCTGCGGCCCTCTGTCGCAAGCCAGTTGACCCGTGTACCTTCCGCGCCATGCCGATACCTGCCAGACGCAGCCACCGCAGACCGCACCGCCTGAGAACCCTCGCGGTCGTGGTCGTCACCGCACTGCTGTCCGCACTCGTCGCCACCGGCACGGCCGCGTCGGCCGCCACCGCCAAGCCGACCGAGTCCAAGCCCGTCTACTCCTACGCCGACGCCGTCCGCGAGTCCGTCTGGGTCGACACCCGGCTCGACGGGGACGGCAACGGCAAGAGCGACCGCGTCGCCGTCGACATCGTCCGGCCCCGCGAGCCCGCCGCGCAGGGCCGCAAGGTCCCCGTGATCATGGACGCCAGCCCGTACTACTCCTGCTGCGGGCGCGGCAACGAGAGCCAGAAGAAGACGTACGACGCCAACGGCAACGTCGTCCAGATGCCGCTCTTCTACGACAACTACTTCGTGCCCCGCGGCTACGCGTTCGTCGGCGTCGACCTGCTCGGCACCAACCGCTCCGACGGCTGCGTCGACGTCGGCGGCGCCTATGACATCGGCTCCGCGAAGGCCGTCGTCGACTGGCTCAACGGCCGCGCCAAGGGCTACACCACCAGAACCGACACCAAGAAGGCCGCCGCGAACTGGACCAACGGCCGCACCGGCATGATCGGCAAGAGCTACGACGGCACCGTCGCCAACGGCGTCGCCGCGACCGGCGTCGAGGGCCTGGAGACGATCGTGCCGATCGGCGGCATCTCCTCCTGGTACGACTACTACTTCCAACAGGGCGCCCCGCTCTACGACTCGGGCCCCGAGTGGTTGTCCGACTACGTCGAGAGCCCCGAGGCGCGCGAACGCTGCGCCGCCGTGCAGAAGCGCCTTGTCGACGAAGCGCCGCGGACCGGTGACTGGACCCGGCTGTGGCAGGAGCGCGACTACGTAAAGGACGCCGACAACGTACGCGCCAGCGTCTTCGTCGTGCACGGCATGCAGGACCTGAACGTCCGCGCCAAGCACTTCGGCCAGTGGTGGGACGCCCTCGCCGAGAACGGCGTCGACCGCAAGATCTGGCTCGCCCAGACCGGCCACGTCGACCCGTTCGACTTCCGCCGCGGCGCCTGGGTCGACACCCTGCACCGCTGGTTCGACCACGAACTCCTCGGCTACGACAACGGCATCGACCGCGAGCCGATGGCCGACATCGAGCGCGCCCCCGACCGCTGGACCACCGACAAGGTCTGGCCGCCGCGCTCCACCGGCACCGCCGCGCTGCGCCCCGGCAAGGGCGACCAGGCGGGCGTCGGCACGCTCGGCCTCAAGGGCGCCTCCGGCACCGAGACGTTCACCGACAACCCGGCGCTGAGCGAGACCGACTGGGCCGCGAAGATCGACAGCCCGACCCCCGACAAGGCCGGCTTCATCAGCCGCCCGCTGGGCAAGGACCTGCGCCTGTCCGGCTCGTCGAAGGTCACGGTCACCGCGACGCCGACGACGTCCAGCGCCCACCTGAGCGCCGTCCTCGTCGACCTGGGCCCCGCCACGATCCGCGACTACGCGGGCGCCGGCGAAGGCATCACGACCGGCATGGACCGCAGCTGCTGGGGCCCGAGCACCGGCGGCGACAGCTCCTGCTTCCTGAACACGCCGACCGCGACCACCGGCGTCAACTCGACCATCTTCAGCAGGGGTTGGGCCGACCTCGGCACCGCGAAGAACCCGGAGCACGGCAGCCCGCTCACGCCCGGCAAGCCGTACACCCTCACGGTCCGGCTCGCCGCGAGCGACCACGTGATCCCGAAGGGCCACCGGCTCGCCCTGATCGTCGCGGGCACCGACAAGGACCTCATCGATCCTCCGTCCACCAAGCCGACCCTCACCGTCGACCTGGCCCGCACCGCGGCCCGCGTCCCCGTCGTCGGCGGCGCCCCCGCCTTCGCGGCCGCCACCGCGGGATCCACCACCGCCACCCCCCATTCGCCCGCGGCCGAGGGCGTCGGCCCGTACCGCCTCGACCGCCCAGTACCGGGAGGCAGCACACGATGAGAGCACGTCCCCGCATCCTCGCCCTGGCCACCGCCGCCGCGGCGCTCGCCGCGCCCCTCGTGGTGGCGGCGCCGGCCGGCGCGAGCGGTGACAGCACGCCGCCCCGCACCGGATTCGAGCAGACCCACGGCGCCCGCTGGACCACCCAGCCCGAGGAGAAGCGGCTCCTCGCCAACGTCGACAAGGCCTCCGACCAGGTGTCCGTCTCCCGCATCGGCGAGACGAAACAGGGCCGCCCGCTGAACCTCGTCCGCATCGGTCGGCACCGCACCGCCAACACCGTGCTGCTGATCTGCTCCCAGCACGGCAACGAACCGTCCGGCCGCGAGGCCTGCCTGACGAAGATCCGCGACATGGCGTACGCCAAGGACAAGGCGACGCAGCGCTTCCTGTCGCGCACCACCCTGCTCGTCGTGCCCACCGCCAACCCCGACGGCAACGCCGCCGACACCCGCGGCAACTCCGACGGCATCGACATCAACCGCGACCACATCGCCCTCGAGACCGCCGAGGCGCGGGCGATGGCCGCCATCATCCGCGACCGGCAGCCCGACGTCATCTACGACCTGCACGAGTACGGGGCCACACCCAAGTTCTACGACAAGGACCTGTTCGACCTCTGGCCGCGCAACCTCAACACCGACGCGGCCGTGCACGACCAGGCCGAGTCGCTCTCCCTCGACCACGTGCGTCCGGCGGCGGGCGAAGCCGGGTACTCCACGGGCACGTACGGCATCTGGACCGACCCGGAGACCGGCGAGCCGATCAAGCAGACCGCGGGGGACGGGCAGGAGCGGATCCTGCGCAACGTCTCCGGAGTCAAGAACTCCGTCGGGCTGCTCATCGAGAGCCGCGTCGACCCCGGCACCCCCGCCGAGGAAGCGGACCCGGCGCTGGTCAACCAGCGGCGCCGCGACTCCCAACTGGCCGCGCTCGGCGGCCTGTTCCGCTACACGTCCGAGAACCGGGGCGCGATCGAGGCCGCCACCACGGCCGCCCGCGCCAAGGGCTTCAGGGACCGCGGGCCGATCTACATCGGTGGTGCCGACAACGACCCCGCCGAGGCGTCGGAGGTCATCAAGGATCCGCCGTGCGGATACCGGCTGAGCGGCAAGCAATTCGCCGAATTCAAGGACGAATTGGCGCTGCACGGCATCACCGTCAAGAAGTCGGGCAGCGGGGCCTTCGTCCCCCTTCGCCAATCCGAACGCGCCCTGGTCGCGCTGCTCCTCGACGCGCGCGCGACCTACCACTTGACGGAAGGGGAGCCCGACACACGCTGCTGATCGGGTTACGGGAGTGTCAGGTGTGGTAGGTCGTAGTGGGTGACAAGCCCTCAGAAACCCACCAGCGATACCCCCGTCCCCGAGGAGGGAGCGACCGACGAGCGGAGCCCCACCACGGACCGGATCGTGTTCGGCGTCACCGCCGTGCTCACTCTGGCCTTCGTGGTCTGGGGCGCCGTGGCCACGGACAACCTCGAGAGCGTCTCCGACACGCTGCTCGGCGGCCTGATGCACAACGGCGGCTGGGCGTTCGTCCTCGCCGCCACCGGCTTCGTCGTCTTCGCCCTGTGGCTCGCCATGAGCCGCTACGGGAAGATCCCTCTTGGCAAGGAGGGCGAGGAACCGGAGTTCCGCACGGTCTCGTGGATCGCGATGATGTTCAGCGCGGGCATGGGTATCGGGCTCATGTTCTACGGAGTGAGCGAGCCGCTCGCGCACTTCACGACGCCGCCGCCGGGCACCGACCCGGCGGACGACGCCGAGGCCATGGAGACCGCCATGGCCACCACCCTGTTCCACTGGACGCTGCACCCTTGGGCGATCTACGCGGTCGTCGGACTCGCCATCGCCTACAGCACGTTCCGGCGCCGCAGGCGGCAGACGATCTCGTCCGTGTTCGTGCCGCTCATCGGTGAGAAGCACGCGCACGGCGCGTGGGGCCGGGTCATCGACATCCTCGCCATCTTCGCGACGCTGTTCGGCTCGGCCGCCTCCCTCGGACTCGGCGCCCTGCAGATCGGGGCCGGGTTCGAGGCGGCCGACTGGATGGACGACGTCAGCACCGGGCTGCTCGTCTCGATCATCGCGGTGCTGACCGTCGCGTTCGTCTTCTCCGCCGTCTCCGGTGTGGAGAAGGGCGTCCAGTGGCTCTCGAACATCAACATGGTGCTCGCGCTGCTCCTGGTGGTCTTCGTGTTCATCGCGGGGCCGACCATCCTGAACCTGGACCTGCTGCCGACCTCGCTCGGCGCGTACCTGGACAACTTCCCGCAGCTGATCGGCCGCACCGAGGCGTCCAGCGGCAAGGGAGTCGCCGACTGGCTGAGCAGCTGGACGGTCTTCTACTGGGCCTGGTGGATCTCCTGGTCGCCCTTCGTCGGCATGTTCATCGCGCGCATCAGCAAGGGCCGCACGATCCGTCAGTTCGTCGGCGGCGTCATCCTCGTGCCCTCGACCGTCAGCCTGATCTGGTTCGCGGTCTTCGGCGGTTCGGCGATGAGCCTCAAGGAGGACGGTGCCCTCAAGGGGGCGGACACCCCGGAGACCCAGCTCTTCGGCGTGCTTCAGGAGTACCCGATCGCCTCGGCCACGAGCCTGCTCGTGATGATCCTCGTCGGCATCTTCTTCGTGTCCGGCGCGGACGCGGCCTCGATCGTCATGGGCACGCTCTCGCAGAAGGGCGCGCTCGAACCCGGAAAGTTCGTCGTCGTCTTCTGGGGCGTCGTGACCGGTGCGGTCGGCGCGATCATGCTGATGATCGGCAACGGTTCCGGGGACGCGCTCACCGGCCTGCAGAACCTGACGATCCTCGTGGCGGCACCGTTCGTCATCGTCATGATCGGCATGTGCTGGGCGCTCCTGCGCGACCTGCGCGCCGACCCGCTCATGGTCCGTGGCGAGATGGGCATCGAGGTCGTCGAGCAGGCGGTCGTCGCCGGACACGAGAAGTACGGCGGCGAGTTCGAGATCCGCATCGGCCCGGGCAGCAGCCTGGAGACCGAGGGGGACCCGATCGGCAAGCACCACGACGACTGAGTTCGTCCGCAACGGGTGGGGGCGCGGTCCGAGAGGGGCCGCGCCCCCACCCGGTTGCCGACTGCCGGGTCGGCCTGCGACCGGGTCGCCCCGGACGCCGTCGGCCCGGGGGCGTCGGCTCGGCGGCCATCGGCCTGGCCTCGGCTCGGGCCGCTTCAACCGGCTCGCCGCATCGGGGCCGTTGCATCCTGCCCGTATCGCCCAGGCCGCTTCAGCCGGTCCCGACCAGATCGGCCGCCGCCTCCGCGCAGCCCCAGGCCACGGTCACGCCGGCGCCGCCGTGACCGTAGTTGTGCACCAGTGAGCGGCCGGCGCCCTTGTCCTCGCGTTCGATGCGCACCGCCGGGCGGGCGGGGCGCAGGCCCACGCGGTGGTCGAGGATGCGGGCGCCCGCGATCTCCGGGCGTACCCCGGCGCAGCGCTTCACGATCGCCTCGGCGGTGGCCGGGTCCGGCTCCAGGGACCACGCGTCGTCCTGCGCCGTGCCGCCGAGCAGCAGGCGACCCGGCTGGGGCAGGAAGTACGTCGACTCGGAGGTGGGTGCGACGGACGTGAACCATGTGTCGACGCCCGGGTTCTCCACGATCACCAACTGCCCCCGCACGGGGCGCACGGAGTCGTCCGGCACCAGTTCGCGGGCCGCGAGCCCCGTGCAGTTCACGACCGTCGGCGCCGCGTCCAGTGCCTCGTCGAGGGAGGCCACGGTGCGCGCCTCTACGTTGATGCCAGCCTCGGCCAACCGCTCGCGCAGCCACGCCAGATGGACCGGCATGTCGATCAGGGGGAGGCGCGCGGCGAGGCCCTGCGGGGTGTCACGCAGCCCGGCCACCTCGCCGGCCCACGCCCCGAGCTCGTCCAGACGCGAGTCCCCGTGCACACCGTCGACGAGGCGCACCCCGGTCTTCTCCGGGCGATCCGCCCACTCCACGTACCGCCGCAGCGAACTCAGCGACCACGCGCCCACCTTCTCGATCGGATCGATCCGATACGGCCACCACAGCCCGCCCGCGACCGCCGATGTCGTCCGCTCGGCGACGTCCCGCGACCATACGCGCACCGCTCGCCCGCGCCGCGCGAGTTCCAGGGCGGTGGTCATGCCGATGACCCCGCCGCCCACCACGATCACTTCACTGCCGCTGCTGACACGGCTGCCACTGTCACTGATCATCCATGGACGCTAACGGACGCCGACGGAATGCGTCAGTCCGCGCTCAGGGACGGGTGCGGGTGGGAATACTCGCCCCATGGCTGCAGACGACTGCACGACCTTCGGTCTGGCCCCCGCGATGCGCGCCGGGGGAGTCCTGGCGGACGGGGACTACCAGGTCCACCGGGACTTCGTGGACTTCATCGTCGACGGCCGCCCGCTGCTCTTCCAGCTCTCCGACCTGGACGCGGTGTCCCCGCTCGCCGCCGACATCCCGCCCGCGATCTTCGCGCACCACGTGAAGCGCCTGCTCCTGGAGGCGGAGGCGCCGCTGCCCGGCGGACGCTGCGTGATCTACGGGTGCCCGGAGTGCGAGGGGATCGAGTGCGGGGCGGTGACGGCGGTGATCGAGCGGGACGGGGCCGAGGACGAAGCGGCCTATGTGTGGCGGGACTTCGCCTGGCAGACCGCCGAGCACGTCGACCTGGAGCTGAACGGCTACCACGGCATCGGCCCGTTCCGCTTCCGCGCCGAGGAGTACCGGGAGGCGCTCGGGCAGCTCCTCGCCGGACCGGCCGCGCCCGGGGCCCGCCGCAGGGTGCTGCTGATCGGGGCCCGCGTCGCCGTCCTCGCCCGGCTGGCGGCGGCGCTGCGCACGATCGGCGTCGGCGCGGACATCACCCAGGACGCGTCCGGCGTCCCGCCCGAGGAGCTGCGTACGTACGAGGTGGTGGCCTTCGGCCGGGCGGTGGAGGAGGGGCAACGGGCGGCGGTACGGCGGGAGTTCGAGCGGGCCGGCGCCGACGTCGCCTACGTGGACGGCTACGCGCCGATCGTCCCCCTGCTGGTCGCCCAGATCGAAAGCGCCCTGGACCGCGTCCCGTCGACGCAGCGCCGCCTGACCCGGCTTGTCGCCGCCGACGGTGAGGCCGGCGTGGAGGTCACCTCCACGTGCCGCGTCCGCATCACGTCCTACCGCCTCGACCGCCTCTACCGCACCCACACGCACGACGTCTTCGACGCGGTCCTGACCCCGGGCCGCCACCGCATCACCCTCGCCCACCGGGCAACACGCGGCCAGTCCTTCCTGGTGGCCCGCACGACGGGGAGCGTGCTGGTGGCACGGATGGAACGCTGACGGGCGGCCCCGCGGAACCGGGCGGGTCGGGCGACCGGGGCGGTACCCCGACTAGGATCACCCCCCTGATGACGACCGCAACGCTCGTAGCCAAGAACCTCGCCGCCGGCCACGGCGACCGCTCCCTCTTCTCCGGTCTCGACCTCGTCGTCGCCCCCGGCGACGTGATCGGCCTCGTCGGCGCCAACGGAGCCGGAAAGTCCACGCTCCTGCGCCTCCTCGCCGGCCTCACCACCCCCGAGGAGGGAGACGTCCGGCTCTCCCCGCCCACCGGCACCGTCGGCCACCTCCCGCAGGAGCCCGACCGCCGCCCCGGCGAGACGATCCGCGAGTTCCTGGCCCGCCGCACCGGCGTGACCGAGGCGCAGCGCACCATGGACGAGGCCACGCAGGGCCTCGTCGACGGCGCGCCCGGCGCCGACGACGCGTACGCCACGAGCCTGGAGCGCTGGCTGAACCTGGGCGGCGCCGACCTGGACGAGCGCGCCGAGGAGGTCGCGCAGCAACTCGGCCTGGACGTCGGCCTCGACCAGGAAATGACGTCGCTGTCCGGCGGCCAGGCGGCCCGCGCGGGCCTCGCCTCGCTCCTCCTGTCCCGCTACGACGTCTTCCTCCTCGACGAGCCGACCAACGACCTCGACCTGGACGGCCTGGACCGCCTGGAGACCTTCGTGCGCGGCCTGCGCGCGGGCACCGTCGTCGTCAGCCACGACCGCGAGTTCCTCACCCGCACCGTCACCAAGGTCCTCGAACTCGACCTCGCCCAGCAGGAGATCAACCTCTACGGAGGCGGTTACGCCGCCTACCTGGAGGAGCGCGAGGTCGCGCGCCGGCACGCGCGCGAGGAGTACGAGGAGTACGCCGACAAGAAGTCCGCCCTGGAGAGCCGCGCGCTGACGCAGCGCGCCTGGATGGACAAGGGCGTCAAGAACGCGCGACGCAAGGCCACGGACAACGACAAGATCGGCCGCAAGTTCCGCAGCGAGGCGAGCGAGAAGCAGGCCGCGAAGGCCCGGCAGACGCAGAAGATGATCGAGCGCCTCGACGTCGTGGACGAGCCCCGCAAGGAGTGGGAGCTGCGCATGGAGATCGCGGCGGCGCCCCGCTCGGGCGCCGTCGTGGCCTCGCTGCGCGACGCCGAACTGCGGCGCGGGGACTTCTCGTTCGGCCCGGTGACACTCCAGATCGACTGGGCGGACCGCGTCGCGATCACCGGTGCGAACGGCTCCGGGAAGTCAACCCTGCTCGCGGCCCTGCTCGGCCGCGTCCCGCTGGACTCCGGCCACGCGGCGCTGGGTTCAGGGGTGGTCGTCGGCGAGGTGGACCAGGCCCGCGCCCTGTTCCACGGCCCGGAGACGCTGCTCGAAGCGTTCGGCGCCGCCGTCCCCGCGATGGAACCGGCCGAAGTCCGCACGCTGCTCGCCAAGTTCGCCCTGAAGGCGGACCACGTCCTGCGCCCGGCGGCCACCCTCTCGCCGGGTGAACGCACCCGCGCGGCCCTCGCCCTCCTCCAGGGCCGGGGCGTCAACCTCCTGGTCCTGGACGAGCCGACGAACCACCTCGACCTCCCGGCGATCGAGCAGCTGGAGTCGGCCCTGACGACCTACGAGGGCACGCTCCTCCTGGTCACCCACGACCGCAGGATGCTGGACGCGGTGCAGACGACGAGGCGCCTGGAGGTGGCCTCCGGCAAGGTGCGGGAGGCCTGAGGGAAGGCCGGCCAAGGGGCGCGGGGAACTGCGCGCCCAGCCACGGCCGGCCGCACAGCTCCCGCTCACTTCAACCCCTGTGGCCTAGGCCAGCCCCGCCTTGCGCAGCGCATCCGCCATCGCCGAGTTCGCCGGCGGCGTCGCGGGACGGCCCTTGCCGCCCCCCTTGCCGCCGCCGGAACCGCCACGGCCGCCGTCGCCCTGCCGGGTCTGCCGGGGCGGCTTGCGGTCGCCACTGCGGTTCCCGCCGCGCTCTCCGCGCTCGCCGCGTTCCCCACGGGCGCCGCGCTCACCACGTCCGCCGTTCCCGCCGGAGGCCTTCTCGTCGTCCAGCCGCAGCGTCAGCGAGATCCGCTTGCGCGGCACGTCGACGTCGAGGACCTTCACCTTGACGATGTCGCCGGGCTTGACCACGTCGCGCGGGTCCTTGACGAACGTACGGGACAGCGCCGAGACGTGTGCGAGCCCGTCCTGGTGCACGCCGACGTCGATGAACGCCCCGAAGGCGGCCACATTCGTGACCACACCCTCCAGGATCATCCCCGGCTCCAGGTCGCCGATCTTCTCGACGCCCTCCTTGAAGGTGGCCGTCTTGAAGGCGGGCCGCGGGTCGCGACCGGGCTTCTCCAGCTCCTTCAGGATGTCGGTGACGGTCGGCAGACCGAACGTGTCGTCCACGTAGTCGGCCGGCTTGAGCGAGCGCAGCGCCCCCGCGTCACCGACCAGCGAGGCGACCTCGCCGCCCGTCGACTTCGCCATCCGGCGCACCACCGGGTACGCCTCCGGGTGCACGGAGGACGCGTCCAGCGGGTCGTCGCCGCCGCGGATCCGCAGGAAGCCCGCGCACTGCTCGTACGCCTTCGGGCCGAGCCGCGCCACGTCCTTGAGGCCCTTGCGGTTGGTGAACGGGCCGTTGGAGTCGCGGTGCGTCACGATGTTCTCCGCGAGGCCCGCGCCGATGCCGGACACGCGCGCGAGGAGCGGCGCGGAGGCGGTGTTCACGTCGACGCCCACGCCGTTCACGCAGTCCTCGACCACGGCGTCGAGCGAGCGCGACAGCTTCACTTCGCTCAGGTCGTGCTGGTACTGGCCGACGCCGATCGACTTCGGGTCGATCTTCACCAGCTCGGCGAGCGGGTCCTGGAGACGGCGCGCGATGGAGACGGCGCCGCGCAGCGACACGTCCATGTCGGGCAGCTCCTGCGAGGCGAACGCCGACGCCGAGTACACCGAGGCGCCCGCCTCGCTCACCATCACCTTGGTGAGCTTCAACTCCGGGTGCTTGCCGATGAGTTCACCGGCGAGCTTGTCGGTCTCGCGGGACGCCGTGCCGTTGCCGATCGCGATCAGGTCGACCGAGTGCGCCTTGGAGAGCTTCGCCAGCTTGGCGATCGCCTCGTCCCAGCGGTTGGCCGGGACGTGCGGGTGGATGACGTCGGTGGCGACGACCTTGCCCGTGTCGTCGACGACCGCGACCTTCACACCCGTACGGAAACCGGGGTCCAGGCCCAGCGTCGCGCGCGTGCCCGCGGGGGCGGCGAGCAGCAGGTCGCGCAGGTTCGCCGCGAACACCTTGACCGCCTCGTCCTCTGCGGCCGTGCGCAGCCGGGTGCGCAGGTCGAGGCCGAGGTGCACCAGGATGCGCGTGCGCCAGGCCCAACGGACCGTGTCCTGGAGCCACTTGTCGCCCGGACGGCCCTGGTTGGCGATCCCGAACCGGTCGGCGACGATCGGCTCGTACGAGGAGGTGGCGTCGCGGTCCTCCGGGGCGGCCGGCTCCTCCGGCTCCAGGACGAGCTCCAGCACGTCCTCCTTCTCGCCGCGCAGCATCGCCAGGACGCGGTGCGAGGGCAGGTCGGAGAAGGGCTCCGCGAAGTCGAAGTAGTCGGCGAACTTGGCGCCCGCCTCCTCCTTGCCGGACTTCACCTTCGCCGCGAGCCGGCCGCGCCCCCACATGCGCTCGCGCAGCTCGCCGATCAGGTCGGCGTCCTCGGAGAAGCGCTCGGTGAGGATCGCGCGGGCGCCGTCGAGCGCGGCCTGCGCGTCGGCGACGCCCTTGTCGGCGTCCACGAACGCGGCCGCGACGGCCTGCGGCTCCACCGACGGGTCGCCGAGCAGCCCCTCCGCCAGCGGCTCGAGCCCCGCCTCGCGCGCGACCTGCGCCTTGGTGCGGCGCTTGGGCTTGAAGGGCAGGTAGATGTCCTCCAGGCGCGCCTTGGTGTCGGCGGCGCGGATCTGCGCCTCCAACTCCTCGGTCAGCTTGCCCTGCTCGCGCACCGAGTCGAGGACGGCGGTGCGCCGCTCCTCCAGCTCGCGCAGGTACCGCAGGCGCTCTTCCAGGGTGCGCAGCTGGGCATCGTCGAGGGACTCCGTCGCCTCCTTGCGGTAGCGGGCGATGAAGGGCACGGTCGAGCCGCCGTCGAGCAACTCGACCGCGGCCTTCACCTGCCGCTCCCGTACGCCTAGTTCCTCGGCAATCCTGCTCTCGATGGATCCGAGCCCGGATCCAGCAGTGGTGCCAACTGTGGGTGTCGCCACGATCCCGTACCGCCTATGTCGACTGAGGTTGCGCGGCAATTGTGGCAGGTGGCACCGACACTCGGGGATCAGGGAGGTCAGACGCGGTGCCCACGGCCGGACCGGGACGCGCCGCCGAACAGCCGGGCGAGCAGTCGGAAGGGCAAGGTCACGACGGTGGCGACGGCGGCGCCGATCTGGCGCAGAATGTCGGCGATGGCGCGGAACATGCGGTTTTCCCCTCTCGTGTGTCCCGGCCGCGAACGGGCGGCCGGGACACACGAGTACCTCGCACCGCGCTGCTCAGACCTCGGTCACTCCGCCTCGGCATTTCAAGCCCCTGCGGCGATTGAGCAGCGGGGTCCGGGGCGGAGCCCCGAGGCGGCGTCGAAGGGCGGCCGCGAGCAGCCGACCCGGTCGGCCGACGGCCTTACGCGGCCTTGCCGATCAGGTCCGCGGGGAAGGCGCCGTTGCCGAGGGCCGCGCCGACGAACTTCGTCGCGAGTTCGGTGAGCCGGGCCACGCCCGCCTCGCCGAGGTGCTCGTAGGGGGCGCGGTCGAGCGCGTCGGTGCGGTGCTCGATCTCGGCGCGCAGCGCCACGCCCTGCTCGGTGAGCGTCAACTGCGTCAACTCCTCGTCGGCGGTGAGCAGTCCACGCGCGCGAAGGCGCTCGGCGGCGGCGTCGTACTCGGACCTGTCCCAGCCGCGCGTGGCGAGCAGCCACTTGGGGGCCATGCCCTTACCGGTCGCGACGTGGCTCACGAGGGCCTCGACCGGGTCGAGTTCGGCGCCGATCAGCACCGCGATGTGGCCGTCGCCGCGGTGCTCGCGCAGCAGCGTCGTGGCGTGCCAGTACGCCATGTGCGGCGCCTCGGGGACGTCGACGTCGGCGTGGGCGGCGTACAGGGGGCGGGCGTGGCGCGTGCAGGCCTCGGTGGCGCGCAGGGCGAGTTCGGCGGCCTCGGCCATCTCCGGGGAGGCGAGGGCCTCCTCGCCGAGCAGGCGGCGCAGCGTGGCGTCGACGGCACGCGCGCGTGCGGCGAGCACCGCCTGCGGGGAGGCGGTCTCCCACACGGCCGGCACGTGCCGGGCGACCAGCTTGTGGTTGAAGTTGTAGAAGGTGGCGGTCACCGTCCCGGCGCAGACGGCCCCCATGGGCGCGGAGCGCGCCGCGAGGTAGGCGGCACTGGGGTCGGTCACGCCGATGGCGGCCAGTTCCTTGCCGAGGTCGGGCGAGAAGTAGTGCGTCGAGTGGAACGGGTTGAGCACGTTGTGACAGTGGCGGGCGGCGCGCAGGCGGGGGTCCGAAGTCATGCGCCCACGTTACCGACCAGTCGGTACGGCTGGCAGTACGGGGTACCGAGGCATGGCAGGAAAGGTGGGGAACTCGTCATTGCGGCCATCGGGTGCGGGCCGAAGAATGGGCCGCATGCCGCCGCGCACCGTACTGGTCCTCCTCTTCGACAACGTGCAGAGCCTCGATGTCACGGGCCCCGTCGAGGTCTTCTCGGGCGCCGGTGACGCCTACCGCGTGCGCACCGCCTCTCCCGACGGCGCCCCGGTCCGCACGTCGAGCGGACTGACCCTGATCCCGGACCACGCCCTCGCCGACGCACCGGCCGCGGACACGCTCCTGGTCCCCGGCGGCGAGGGCACGCGCGATCCGGACCCGCGCCCGACCGCCTGGCTGCGCGAGCGCGCCCCGCACACCCGGCGCACCGTCTCGGTGTGCACCGGAGCGTTCCTACTGGCCCGCGCGGGGCTCCTGGACGGCCGCCGGGCCACGACGCACTGGGCGTTCTGCGACACCCTCGCCCGCCAGTATCCCGAGGTGTCCGTGGACCCCGACCCCATCTACGTACGCGACGGCGGCGTGGCGACGTCGGCGGGCGTGACCGCGGGCATCGACCTCGCGCTCGCCCTGGTCGAGGAGGACCACGGCAGGGACGTCGCGCTGCGCATCGCCCGGGCCCTCGTCGTGTTCCTCCGACGCCCGGGGAACCAGGCCCAGTTCTCCACGCAGCTCGCCGCCCAGACGGCCCGCAGGGAACCGCTCGGCGAGGTGCAGCGGTGGATCGCCGAGCACCCCGGCGCGGACCTGTGCGTCGAGGCGCTCGCGGCCCGCGCCCGGCTCTCCCCGCGCCACTTCGCCCGCGCCTTCCGTACGGAGACGGGGATGACGCCCGGCCGGTACGTCGAGCGCGTCCGCGTCGAGCACGCCCGCCGCCTGCTGGAGGACACCGGCGCGGGCGTCGAGGAGATCTCCCGGTCGAGCGGCTACGGCACCCCGGAGGCGATGCGCCGCGCCTTCCTCAAGACCATCGGCACCGCACCGGCCGAGTACCGCCGCCGATTCCACGCACCCCTGGGCCCGACACCGCCCAGCCGACCCGTCAGAAAGGCATGACATGCAGATCGCCATCGCCCTCTACGAGCGGTTCACCGCCCTCGACGCCATCGGCCCGTACCAGACGCTCGGCGGCATCCCGGGCGCCGACGTCGTCTTCGTGGCCGAGCGGACAGGACCCGTGCGCGACGACTCGGGGCGGCTCGCTCTCGTCGCCGACCAGACCTTCGACGAGGTGCGTTCCCCGGACGTGGTCGTCGTGCCCGGCGGCCCCCAGCAGAGCGACCAGACGGACAACGCGCCGCTCCTGGAGTGGCTGCGCGCCGTCGACGCCACCACCACCTGGACGACGTCCGTGTGCACGGGCTCCCTCGCGCTCGCCGCCGCGGGCCTGCTCAAGGGGCGCGAGGCCACCTCGCACTGGCTCGCCCTCGAGGAACTGGAGCGGCTGGGCTCCACGTCGACCGGGCAGCGCGTCGTGTTCGCCGGCAAGTACGTCACCGCGGCCGGTGTCTCGTCCGGCATCGACATGGGCCTGGCCCTCGCGGGCCGGATCGCGGGCGACGAGACCGCCCAGGCCATCCAGCTGATGACCGAGTACGACCCGCAGCCGCCCTACGACGCAGGATCCCCGGACAAGGCCCCCGCACACCTGGTGGCGAAGTTCCGCCCGGCCGTCTGATCGCTAAGAGAGGCCCTTTGCCCCCACGGACCACTCGAAGCGCGGAGCACGTCGCTCCAGGAACGCGGCGACGCCCTCCGCGCTCTCGCCGCCGGCGCCCGCCTGCTCGGCCCAGTGCGCGTCCCGGTCCGTACGGCCCGTGACGAACTCCTTCGCGGCGGCCTGCGTCAGCTGCGAGCGGGCGGCGAGGGTGCGGGTGAAGTCGGCGACCCGCCCGCCCAGTTCGGCCTCGGGCAGCACCTCGTCGACGAGCCCGGTGCGCAGCGCCCGCCCGGATCCGATCAACTCGCCCGAGAACAGCAGGTACTTGGCGGTCGCCGGGCCCACGAGCGCGGCGAGCCGGCGCGTGGAGGAGGCCGGGTAGACGATCCCGAGCTTGGCCGGGGTCACCCCGAACCGCGCGCCGTCGGCGGCGAACCGCAGATCGCAGGCCACGGCCAACTGGCTGCCGCCGCCCACGCAGAACCCGCGCACCACGGCGAGCGTCGGCTTGGGGAAGGCGGCGAGCGCGTCCTCCGCCGCGACGGCGAGCCCCTGCGCGGCCCCCTCGCCGAGAGTCGATATGTCGGCCCCCGCGCAGAACGTGTCCCCGGCCCCGGTGAGCACGAGCGCCCGCACCCGCGGATCGGCCGCGAGCCGTTCGAGCAGCGGCGGCAGCGACGCCCACATGGCGTCGGTCATGGCGTTGCGCTTGGCCGGGTGGTCGATCACGACGGTGGCGACACCCTCGGCGACTGTGTGGGCGAGCTGCGGCGAGGACACGGTAGACATGGCCGGATGCTAGCGGGGTACCCGGCGGGGTCGGCGTGTCGGGCAGCTCGTAGAACAAGCTTAAGAAGGCTCAAGTCGGGCACAACGGGGTCGGGAGCGATCAACTTTCCGGCCCGCTCGGCCAGCAATGGTCAAATCGCGTCGATACTCGCTGACTTCTGGTCAGTCCCGCGGCCTGGAGCAGGTGATTCCCAACACTCGAAGTGTGGTGACAATCGAGCGCAAGGGCGGCGACCTGACAATGAGCGACCACGGGTGGGGGTCCCGCCCACGTCCTCAGGACAATGGGGGCGCGCCGCCCCCTGATCGTCCCGCGGACGGGCCGCTCCCGTACGAGGGAGTGTGGCGGTTCACGACGCAGGCGGTCGACGCCTCCGTGCCGCAGGCCCGGCGCGCGGTGCGCGAGTTGCTCACCCGGCAGGGCGTGCCCGCCCCGGACGACCTGGTGCACGGGCTGCTCGTGATCGTCTCCGAACTCGTCACGAACGCGGTGAAGCACGCCGCCGTGGTCTCGCCGATGCTCGCCGTGGAGGTCGCCGTCGGTCCCGAGTGGGTGCGGGTGTCCGTGGAGGACGAACACCCCTACAAGCCCACGGCCCTTGAGGCCACCAGCGGTCAGACCGGCGGCCGCGGCCTGCTGTTGGTGCGGGAGATCACCGCGGAGGCGGGCGGCGTCTGCGACGTCGCCAACACCGCGAGCGGGGGCAAGGTGATCTGGGCCGCCCTGCCCCTCAAGCCCGAGACCGCTACCAGCCCGCCGACTGGCCTGTCAGCTCCCTGACCGCGGGCCGCGCCGCGTCGAGGACCGTCATGAACCACGCGGAGAACGGGTCCTTGGCGTGCCGCTCGGCCAGCTCGTCGGCCGTCACGAACGCCGTCTCCCCGACCTCCTCCGGGTCGGGGTCGAGCGATGCCTGCACGAGCCCCACGAAGAGGTGGTTGAACTCCTGCTCCACCAGGCCCGACTCCGGGTCCGGGTGGTTGTAGCGCACCGTGCCGGCCTCGGCCATCAGGGACGGCGAGACGCCGAGCTCCTCGAAGGTGCGGCGCGCGGCCGCCGCGAACGGCGCCTCGCCCGGGTACGGGTGGCCGCAGCAGGTGTTCGACCACACGCCGGGGGAGTGGTACTTGCCGAGCGCCCGCTGCTGCAGCAGCAGTCGGCCCTGCTCGTCGAAGAGGAACACGGAGAACGCTCTGTGCAGCTGCCCGGGCGGCTGGTGCGCCGCGAGCTTCTCCGCCGTGCCGATCGTCCTGCCGTCCTCGTCGACGAGTTCCAGCAAGATCGCTTCTCCGGTGCCGTTCGACGAGCTGTTCGTCGTGGGGGCAGGTGTGATCGGCATACCCATCCTTCGTTTCGGTCCTCGAACCAAGTCTGCCGTACGGAACGGACAGCCCCCGCGCTGTCGGCGTCCCGCAAGTCCCGCCCGGCCGCGAGGCCGGGCGGGACAACCGTAGGCGCCGGTCAGACGCCGAATGCGGCCGGGTAGGTGATCGTGCCCCGCGGGAGCTGCCCGGAATCGTCGTGTTCATCCAGAACGAGCGCCATCATCGCCTCGTCCGGAACGTCGAAACCGGGCCGGATGCCGTACCCGGAGGCGGGCGTGAAGCCGAACCTCGGGTAGTACTCCGGATGCCCCAGTACCAGCACGAGTCGCTCACCGCACACGCGTGCCGCCTCCAGTACCGCGCGTACGACGGCCGATCCGGCCCCCGTGTTCTGGTACCGCGGCAGCACCGCACAGGGCGCGAGCGCCGCGGCGGGCGTGCCGTCCACCGTGCAGCGGGTGATCAGCGCGTAGGCGGCGACGGTGCCGTCCGGGGCCTCGGCCACGTACGACAGTCCCTCCAGCCAGGCGTCGGTGTCGGCGCGCAGGGCGTCGACGAGGTCGGCCTCGGCGGGGGTGGGGAAGGCGGCGGCGTTGACGGCGTGCACGGCCGCCCGGTCGGCCCCGGTTTCGGGGCGCGGACGCCATGTGTGGGTCGTGTTGTCGCTCAACGTAAGAACCTTTGAGTGAAGGGCGTCGCTCAGTGGCGGACGGCCCGAGAAGAAGTGGGGACAGACGTGTCGCTGCGCACGGCAGCGTTCACCGCGACGACAGTCATCAACCCACCTCCTCAAAGATCCATGGCCGCGATATCACTCAGCGGCACGCCCAGTGCCGCGTCGACGGTGCGTCAGTGGCACAGCCGCGCCTCGTGCTCGGCGTGCCCCGTCGGCTCCAGTTGGAACGTGCAGTGCTCCACGTCGAAGTGGTCGCCGAGGCAGCCCTGCAGTTCGTGCAGCATCTTCTCGTGGCCGATCGAGCCGAGCATCTCCGTGCTGACGACCACGTGCGCCGAGAGCACCGGCATCCCCGAAGTGATCGTCCAGGCGTGCAGGTCGTGCACGTCCTCGACGCCGGGCAGCGCCAGTATGTGGGCCCTGACCTCCGCCATGTCGACGCCCTTGGGTGCCGATTCGAGCAGCACGTTCAGGGTCTCGCGCAGCAGCTTCACCGTGCGCGGGACGATCATGAGGCCGATCACGAGCGAGGCGATCGGGTCGGCGGGCTGCCAGCCCGTGGTCAGGATGATCGCGGCGGAGATCAGCACCGCGAGGGAGCCGAGCGCGTCGGCGGCCACCTCCAGGAAGGCGCCGCGCACGTTCAGGCTCTCCTGCTGGCCCTTCACCAGGAGGGACAGCGAGATCATGTTCGCGACCAGGCCGATCAGGCCGAAGACGATCGTCTGCCCGCCTGCCGTCTCGGCCGGCTCGATGAACCGCTGGATCGCCTCGTACAGGACATAGCCGCCGACGCCGAGCAGCAGCAGGCAGTTGGCGAGCGCGGCGAGGATCTCGGCGCGCGCGTAGCCGAAGGTGCGCTGGTCGCTGGCGGGGCGGTTGGCGAAGTGGATCGCGATCAGGGCCATCGCGAGGCCCAGCGCGTCGGTCGCCATGTGGGCGGCGTCGGCGATCAGGGCGAGCGAGTCGGCGACGAGGCCGCCGATGATCTCCACGACCATCACGGTCATCGTGATCGTCAGCGCGATCCGCAGCCGCCCCCGGTGCGCGGCGGCGGCCGTCCCCGTCGTCGGCCCATGGCTGTGCCCGTGGTCGTGATCGTGACCGAGGCCCATCGAAACCCCCTCTGTATCGATGTGTCGACGTATCGCTGCGATACGTCGAATCCGTTGCCCTGGTCGGGGGCGACGATCACAGTGAACTACGGGTAGGGGGTATCCGCAAACATGGCGGTGAACACCGTTGTCATGTGCCTTGACCTGCGTAAACGCTGTGAAGCGTGTACGCAGGTCAGGAGGTCGCGGAGATCACGTGCCGGACGCCTCGGGGTGCCGCAGGCACCAGCCGGCCCAGGCCGACTCGACCATCTCGCGTACACCGCGCCGCGCGCTCCAGCCGAGCTCCTTCTCGGCGAGCGCCGAGGAACCGACCGCGCGCGGGGCGTCGCCGGGGCGGCGCGGTTCGACGAGCGCGGGGGTGCGGTTCCCCGACACCTCCGCGATCACGTCGATCAGCTCGCGCACGGAGGCGCCCTGCCCGGTGCCGATGTTGAGCGTCAGATCGCCGGCCGCGTCGGACCCGGCCAGCCGGCGGGCCGCCGCCAGGTGCGCCTCGGCGAGGTCGGCGACGTGAATGTAGTCACGCACGCAGGTGCCGTCCGGGGTCGGGTAGTCGTCGCCGAAGATCCGCGGGGCCTCGCCGCGCGTGAGGCGGTCGAAGACCATCGGGATCACGTTGTAGACGCCGATGTCCGCGAGCTCCGGCGCCGCGGCGCCCGCCACGTTGAAGTAGCGCAGGCAGGTGGTCGCCATGCCGTGCGCGTGCCCGGCCGCCCGCACCAGCCACTCGCCCGCGAGCTTCGTCTCGCCGTACGGGTTCACGGGCGCGGTGGCCGTGGACTCGGTAATGAGGCCCACATCCGGGTTGCCGTAGACGGCAGCCGACGACGAGAACACGAAGCGGCGCACCCCGGCCGCGGCGACCGTCTCCAGGAGCGCGGCGAGCCCGCCCACGTTGTCCCGGTAGTACAGCTCCGGCTTCTCCACCGACTCGCCGACCTGCTTGTGCGCGGCGAGATGGATCACGCCCGTCACCTCGTGCTCCGCGCACACCCGGGTCACGAGTTCGGTGTCGAGCGCCGAGCCGCGCACCAGCGGGATCGCCTCGGGAAGCCGCGAGGGCACCCCCGAGGTCACGTTGTCGAGGACGACGACCCGCTCGCCCACTTCGGTCATAGCCCGCGCCACATGGGCGCCGATGTATCCGGCTCCGCCGGTGATCAGCCACGTCATGGCGCACCACCCTATGACCGAACCGGGCTCCCGCCGGTTGCCACCGGCGGCTACCCCCGGTTACGGATCCGGGCCGCCCCTGGTTTGTGGCCCGAGTGCTTGATCGTCAATGATGAGCGCGCGGTCGCCCCGTGCGGACCGCATGAGACAGGGGCCAATCGGTCGGTAAACGGGCAGCGAACACCCCGTTGCGCCATCCGATAGCCTCTGCCGACATGCCGCCCGGCTGCGCGTTCGCGCCGGGTGCTCCACCATGCATGAGCCCGGCGCCCACGTGCGTCGGCACCCAAGGAGTGAGTTCGTCTGTCGACCGCCATCGTCACCGGTCAGCCGGTTCCCGGATCGTCCCTGGAGGGAGATCTGCGGGCGCTGGGCTTCGACGTGCGGCTTGCCCCGGACGCCGCGGACGCCGAAGCGGCGCTCGCCGGAGTCCCCGGCGAGCAGCGGGTCGCGGTCGTCGACGCCGGGTTCGTGGGCCATGTCCACGCCCTGCGCCTCGGCCTGACCGACCCGCGCTTTCCCGCGTCGGCGATCCCCGGCGCGCTGACCGCGCAGCCGGCCGCCCGCCAGGCGCTGACCCGCGCGGTCGCGCGGACCGGCGTCGACCCGGACGTCGTGGCCAAGAGCCTGGAGGCGGACGGCACCGATGTGCACCGCCCCGAGCTCGGTGAGCTCGTGGCCGCGGTGCCCGCCGACCCGCAGGCCCGCAACGAGGCCCGGCAGGCGCTCGCCTCCGTCGACGACGAGGCGATCCGGCTGCGTACCGCGGTCAAGGCGCGCGACGGCTTCTTCACGACCTACTGCATCAGCCCGTACTCCCGCTACATCGCGCGCTGGTGCGCGCGCCGCGGCCTGACCCCGAACCAGGTCACCACCGCGTCGCTGCTCGTCGCGCTGATCGCGGCGGGCTGCGCGGCGACCGGCACGCGCGCGGGGTTTGTCGCGGCGGGCGTGCTGCTGCTCGCCTCCTTCGTCCTCGACTGCACCGACGGGCAGCTCGCCCGCTACTCGTTGCAGTACTCGACGATGGGCGCCTGGCTGGACGCGACCTTCGACCGGGCCAAGGAGTACGCCTACTACGCGGGCCTCGCGCTCGGCGCCGCCAACGCGAGCGGCGACGACGTATGGGCCCTGGCGCTCGGCGCGATGGTGCTGCAGACCGGCCGGCACGTGATCGACTTCTCGTTCAACGAGGCGAACCACGACGCCGAGGCCAACACCAGCCCGACCGCGTCCCTTTCGGGCAAGCTCGACTCCGTCGGCTGGACCGTCTGGGCCCGCCGGATGATAGTGCTGCCGATCGGCGAACGCTGGGTGCTGATCGCCCTGTTCACCGCGCTGACCACGCCGCGCATCACCTTCTACATGCTGCTCATCGGCTGCGCGCTCGCCGCCTGCTACACGACCGCGGGCCGCGTCCTGCGCTCGCTTACCCGCAGGGCCCGGCGCACCGACCGCGCCGCCCAGGCGCTGCGCGACCTCGCCGACTCCGGCCCGCTCGCCGAGCTGATCGGCAAGGCCCTCAAGGCGAAGGCGGCCCCGGTCGTCGCCGCTGTCGGAGCCGTCGCGGTCGTCGCCGTGAGCGGACTCACGGACTTCGGCGGCGCCTGGCCGATCGTGGCCGCGGCCGTGTACTGCGTCACGTCGGGCTTTGCCGTCTCGCGCCCCCTCAAGGGCGCCCTCGACTGGCTCGTGCCCCCGATTTTCCGGGCCGGGGAGTACCTCACCGTCCTGGTCCTCGCCGCCCGCGCGGACGTCCAGGGCGCCCTGCCCGCGGCTTTCGGCCTCGTGGCGGCGGTCGCCTACCATCACTACGACACGGTGTACCGCATTCGCGGCAACGCCGGGGCCCCTCCGCACTGGCTGGTGCGGACGATCGGCGGGCACGAAGGCCGGACCCTCGTGGTCACGGTCCTCGCCGCGCTGCTCACCCCCACAGATTTCGCCACTGGTCTCACGGTGTTCGCCGTGGCCGTGGCACTCGTGGTGCTCGTCGAGAGCATCCGCTTCTGGGTCCTCTCCGCTCGCCGCGGAGAGCCCGCCGTACACGATGAAGGAGAACCCGCATGATCGGCCTCGTCCTGGCCGCCGGCGCCGGCAGCCGGCTCCGTCCCTACACCGAGACGCTCCCCAAGGCGCTCGTGCCCGTCGTGGGCGAGGGGACCGAGAACGAGCTCTCCGTACTCGACCTCACGCTGAAGAACTTCGCGGAGATCGGTCTCACCGAGGTCGGCATCATCGTCGGCTACCGCAAGGAGGTCGTCTACGAGCGTCAGGCGGCGCTCGAGGCGAAGTACGGCCTGAAGCTCACGCTCATCGAGAACGACGTGGCCGAGAAGTGGAACAACGCCTACTCCCTGTGGTGCGGCCGTGACGCCATGAAGCACACGGTCATCCTCGCCAACGGCGACACCGTGCACCCGGTCTCCGTCGAGAAGACGCTGCTGGCCGCCCGCGGCGACGGCAAGAAGATCATCCTCGCGCTCGACACGGTCAAGGACCTGGGCGACGAGGAGATGAAGGTCGTCGTCGACCCCGACAAGGGCGTCCAGAAGATCACGAAGCTGATGGACCCGTCCGAGGCCACCGGCGAGTACATCGGCGTCACGCTCATCGAGGGCGACGCCGCCGACCAGCTGGCCGACGCCCTCAAGGCCACGTACGAGCGCGACCCGCAGCTCTACTACGAGGACGGCTACCAGGAGCTCGTGAACCGCGGCTTCAAGATCGACGTCGCGCCGATCGGCGACGTCCCGTGGGTCGAGATCGACAACCACGACGACCTGGCCAAGGGGCGGGAGATCGCGTGCCAGTACTGACGAGACTCATTCCCTCGCCGGTCGTCGTCGACATTCGGCCGGGGGCGCTCGACGACCTGGCCAAGGTCCTCGCCGACCAGAGGATCTCGTCGTCCACGGGGCGCCTGGCCATCGCGATCAGCGGTGGTTCGGGCGCCGCCCTGCGGGCCCGCCTGGAGCCCTCGCTGCCCCGCGCCGAGTGGTTCGAGGTCGGCGGCGGCACCATCGACGACGCGATCAAGCTCGCCGACGACGTCAAGAAGTCCGGGCGTTACGACGCCCTGGTCGGCCTCGGCGGCGGCAAGATCATCGACTGTGCCAAGTTCGCGGCCGCGCGCGTCGGCGTGCCGCTGGTCGCCGTCGCGACGAACCTGTCGCACGACGGCCTGTGCTCGCCCGTCGCCACGCTCGACAACGACGCGGGCCGCGGCTCCTACGGGGTGCCGAACCCGATCGGCGTCGTGATCGACCTCGACATCATCCGCGAGGCACCCGTGCGCTTCGTGCGCTCGGGCATCGGTGACGCCCTCTCCAACATCTCCGCGGTCGCGGACTGGGAGCTGGGCGCCCGTGAGCGCGGCGAGGACATCGACGGCCTGGCCGCCGCCATGGCCCGGCAGGCCGGCGAGGCCGTGCTGCGCCACCCCGGCGGCGTCGGCGACGACGACTTCCTCCAGGTGCTCGCCGAAGGACTGGTCCTCACCGGTATCGCCATGTCGGTCTCCGGCGACTCGCGGCCCGCCTCCGGCGCCTGCCACGAGATCAACCACGCCTTCGACCTCCTCTTCCCCAAGCGCGCCGCCAGCCACGGCGAGCAGTGCGGCCTGGGCGCGGCGTTCGCGATGCACCTGCGCGGTGCCCGCGACCAGTCCGCGTACATGGCCGAGGTGCTGCGCCGGCACGGCCTGCCGGTGCTGCCGGAGGAGATCGGCTTCACCGTGGACGAGTTCGTCAAGGTCGTGGAGTTCGCTCCGCAGACCCGCCCGGGCCGCTACACGATCCTCGAGCACCTCGACCTCTCCACCGATCAGATCAGGGACGCCTACGCCGACTATGCAAAAGCCATCGGTAGCTGAACTCCGCCCGGTCGTTCACCCCGCCGGGGTGAAGGACCGCAGGAGCGGTGAGCACTGGATGGGCCGGCTCTACATGCGCGAGGTCTCGCTGCGTGTGGACCGCCACCTGGTGAACACCAAGGTCTCGCCCAACCAGCTGACCTACCTGATGACCGTCTGCGGTGTCCTCGCGGCCCCGGCGCTGATGGTGCCGGGCATCTGGGGCGCGGTCCTCGGCGTCGTCGCCGTGCAGCTGTACCTGCTGCTCGACTGCGTCGACGGCGAGATCGCGCGCTGGCGCAAGCAGTACTCGCTGACCGGCGTGTGGATGGACCGCGTCGGCGCGTACCTCACCGACGCCGCCGTCCTCGTCGGCTTCGGGCTGCGCGCCGCCGACCTGTTCGGCAGCGGGCGGATCGACTGGCTGTGGGCCTTCCTCGGCACGCTCGCCGCGCTCGGCGCCATCCTGATCAAGGCCGAGACCGACCTCGTGGGCCTGGCCCGCGCGGCCGGCGGCAAGGAGCAGGTCAAGGAGTCCGCCTCCGAGATGCGCTCCTCCGGCATGGCACTGGCCCGCAAGGCCGCGGCCATGCTCAAGTTCCACCGGCTGATCCTCGGCATCGAGGCGACGCTCCTCATCCTGGTCCTGTCGATCGTGGACCAGATCCGGGGCGACCTGTTCTTCTCGCGCCTGGGTGTGGCCGTCCTGGCGGGCATCGCGCTCCTCCAGACCCTGCTCCACCTCGTGTCCATCCTCGCTTCGAGCAGGCTCAAGTGAGCGGCGGCACACAGCAGTCGAAGGTCGGCGCGGTTGTCATCACCATGGGCAACCGGCCGGCCGAGCTGCGCGCCCTCCTCGACTCGGTCGCCAAGCAGGACGGCGACCCGGTCGAGGTGGTCGTGGTCGGCAACGGCTCCCCGGTCCCGGACGTCCCCGCGGGCGTGCGGACCGTCGAGCTGCCCGAGAACCTCGGCATCCCCGGCGGACGCAACGTCGGCATCGAGGCCTTCGGCCCCTCCGGCTCCGACGTCGACATCCTGATGTTCCTGGACGACGACGGCCTCCTTCCGCTGACCGACACCGCGGAGAAGTGCCGCGCGGCCTTCGACGCGGACCCGAAGCTCGGCATTGTCAGCTTCCGCATCGCGGACCCGGACACCGGCGAGACGCAGCGCCGGCACGTGCCGCGGCTGCGCGCCGCCGACCCGATGCGCTCCTCGCGTGTGACCACCTTCCTCGGCGGCGCCAACGCCGTGCGTACGCGGGTCATCGCCGAGGCCGGACCGCTGCCCGCCGAGTTCTTCTACGCCCACGAGGAGACCGACCTCGCCTGGCGTGCCCTCGACGCGGGCTGGATGATCGATTACCGCGCCGACATGGTGCTGCACCACCCGACCACGGCCCCGTCCCGGCACGCGGTCTACCACCGCATGGTGGCCCGCAACCGAGTCTGGCTGGCCCGCCGCAATCTGCCGGCGCCCCTGGTACCCGTGTACCTCGGCGTCTGGCTGCTGCTCACCCTCGCCCGCCGGCCCTCGGGCCCGGCGCTGAAGGCCTGGCTCGGCGGCTTCAAGGAGGGCTGGACGACCCCCTGCGGGCCCAGGCGTCCCATGAAGTGGCGTACCGTGTGGCGGCTGACCCGACTGGGCCGACCCCCTGTCATCTGACAAGCTCGTGCCTGACGGCAGGCCGTGCTTTTGAAGACGAAAGTTCCTCTTGTGAGTGAGACAACGCATGACGCCGGTGTCGCGGTGAGCGCGACCCCGTCGCCCGATGACGGGCTCTCCCGGCGCGAACTCGCCGCCAAGTACGGCTTGACCGTCAGCGGGGCCCGACCGGGCCTTTTCGAGTACGCACGGCAGCTGTGGGGCCGGCGGCACTTCATCCTCGCCTTCTCGCAGGCGAAGCTGACCGCGCAGTACAGCCAGGCGAAGCTCGGCCAGCTGTGGCAGGTGGTGACGCCGCTGCTGAACGCGGCGGTCTACTACTTGATCTTCGGTTTGATCCTGGGCGCCGACCGGGGCATGGACCACGACGTCTACATCCCGTTCCTGGTGACCGGCGTGTTCGTCTTCCACTTCACCCAGAACTCGGTGATGTCGGGCGTGCGGGCGATCTCCGGCAACCTCGGCCTGGTGCGCGCGCTGCACTTCCCGCGCGCCTCGCTGCCCATCTCCTTCGCCCTGCAGCAGCTCCAGCAGCTGCTCTTCTCGATGATCGTGCTGTTCATCGTGGCGTGTGCCTTCGGCAGCTACCCGAGCCTGTCGTGGCTGCTGATCGTCCCGGCCCTCGCGCTGCAGTTCCTGTTCAACATGGGCCTGGCGCTGATCATGGCGCGGGCCGGCTCGAAGACCCCGGACCTCGCGCAGCTGATGCCGTTCATCATGCGTACCTGGATGTACGCGTCCGGCGTCATGTTCGCCATCCCGATCATGCTCAAGGGCAAGCCGGGATGGATCGCGGACGTGCTCCAGTGGAACCCGGCCGCGATCTACATGGACCTCATCCGGTACGCGCTGATCGACGGCTACCCCGACAAGTGGCTGCCGCCGCACGTCTGGGCCGGCGCTCTCGGCTGGGCCGTGCTCTTCGCGGTGCTCGGCTTCGTCTACTTCTGGAAGGCAGAGGAGCGGTACGGCCGTGGCTGATCTCGACAAGACCACCGATGCCCGCGTCCCCACGGTCATCGCCGACGAGCTGCACATCGTGTACCGCGTCAACGGCGCCAAGACCGGCAAGGGCAGCGCCACCTCCGCGCTGAGCCGGATCGTCAAGCGCGGCGACGAGCGCGGCGTGCGCAAGGTGCACGCCGTCAAGGGCGTCTCCTTCACCTCGTACCGCGGCGAGGCCATCGGCCTCATCGGGTCGAACGGCTCCGGCAAGTCGACCCTGCTGCGTGCCATCGCGGGCCTGCTGCCGGCCGAGAAGGGCAAGGTCTACACGAACGGCCAGCCCTCGCTGCTCGGCGTGAACGCGGCCCTGATGAACGACCTCACGGGCGAGCGCAACGTGATCCTCGGCGGTCTCGCCATGGGCATGTCCCGCGAGGAGATCAAGGCGCGTTACCAGGACATCGTCGACTTCTCCGGCATCAACGAGAAGGGCGACTTCATCACGCTGCCGATGCGGACGTATTCGTCCGGCATGGCCGCGCGCCTGCGCTTCTCCATCGCGGCCGCCAAGGACCACGACGTGCTGATGATCGACGAAGCCCTTGCCACCGGTGACCGCAAGTTCCAGAAGCGCTCCGAGGCCCGCATCCGCGAGCTGCGCAAGGAGGCCGGCACGGTCTTCCTGGTGAGTCACAACAACAAGTCCATCCGCGACACCTGCGAGCGCGTCCTGTGGCTCGAGCGCGGGGAACTGCGTATGGACGGTCCGACGGCCGAGGTACTCAAGGAGTACGAGAAGTTCACGGGCAAGTAACCGCCCACCGCTGGACCACGTCATATGAGGCCCTACCGGCTTCCGTCCGGTGGGGCCTCTGATATGCCTGTAGACACCAACTAATTGGCGATCACGGTCAAGGGTGGGTCAACTTCCTTGCCCTGAAGGAATCTTGGCGTCAATCGGTGTGTTGTTGTGATGTGCAGAACACCCCGACGCGAGGGCGGGCGTTGTACAACGTAAGCTGTACCGGCCTCAATCGCGGCATGTGGGGCGATAAGGCGCGACATCCCGACCCCTGCGGGGCTGGGCGGCCGCGTGGACGGCCGGGCGGCGTGTCCGAAATGGGATGCATTGGGTCCGCAGTGTAGAACGGGAGTCGTGACGGCAATGGCTATGGAAACTCTCCAGCTCCGCGGGGCTTTCGCCGTCCTCGGGGAAGCGGGCCGCATCCGGTGAGCGCGCGCCCCCGAGTGCGCCCCGAGAGCCCTGATGAAACAGCGAGCCCGGTGAGCGCCACCCTCGACAAGGCCGCCGAGGAGAACTTCCCGGTCGCCCCCTTCTTCCTGCCGCGTGCCTGGCGCGACGACCTGATGGCCGTGTACGGCTTCGCGCGCCTCGTCGACGACATCGGCGACGGCGACCTCGCCCCCGGCGGCGCGGACGCCGGCTTCTTGGGCGTGTCACCCGATCGGGCGCACGACCGCCTCGCGCTCCTCGACGCCTTCGAGACCGACCTGCGGCGCGTCTTCGCCGGCACGCCGAGCCACCCGCTGCTCAAGGCGCTGCAGCCCACCGTCCGGCGCCGCTCGCTGACCCCCGAACCCTTCCTCGGCCTCATCGCCGCGAACCGCCAGGACCAGCTGGTCACGCGCTACGAGACCTACGACGACCTGCTGGCCTACTGCGAGCTGTCCGCCAACCCCGTCGGCCGCCTCGTCCTCGCGATCACCGGCACCGCGACCCCCGAGCGCATCCGCCTCTCGGACGCGGTCTGCACCGGGCTCCAGATCGTCGAGCACCTCCAGGACGTGGCCGAGGACCTGGGGCGCGACCGGATCTACCTGCCGGCCGAAGACCTGAAGAAGTTCCACGTCGACGAGGCGGACCTCGCCGCACCGAGCGCGGGCGCATCGGTGCGCGCGCTGGTCGCGTACGAGGCCGAACGCGCCCTCACGCTGCTGAATGAAGGCACCCCCCTGGTGGGTAGCGTCCACGGCAGGCTGAAGCTGCTGCTGGCAGGGTTCGTCGCAGGGGGGAAGGCGGCGGTCCACGCGATCACCGCCGTTTCGTACGACGTGCTTCCGGGACCACCCAAACCCACCAAGGCGCGGTTGCTGCGCGAGGTGGGAGCGACTCTGCGAGGAGAGGGGTGAGCAAGACCGTGGAGTCTGACCAGACCGTGTCGGCGCCGGTGCTCGCCGCATACAGTTACTGCGAGACCGTCACCGGGCAGCAGGCCCGCAACTTCGCCTACGGGATCCGGCTGCTGCCGACCGCGAAGCGGCGCGCCATGTCGGCCCTGTACGCGTTCTCGCGCCGCGTCGACGACATCGGCGACGGGGGCCTGGAGCCCGACATCAAGGCGCACCGGCTCGACGAGACCAGGGCGCTGCTCGGCCGCGTGCGCGACGGCAAGGTCGAGGAGGACGACACCGACCCGGTGGCCGTCGCCCTCGCCCACACGACGGACCGCTTCCCGGTTCCGTTGGACGCGCTCGACGAGCTGATCGACGGTGTCCTGATGGACCTGCGCGGCGAGACCTACGAGACCTGGGACGACCTGAAGGTCTACTGCCGGTGCGTCGCGGGCGCCATCGGGCGGGTCTCGCTCGGTGTGTTCGGCACGGAACCGGGGGCGCGCGGCGTCGAGCGGGCGCCGGAGCTCGCCGACACGCTCGGCCTCGCGCTTCAGCTCACCAACATCCTGCGCGACGTGCGCGAGGACGCCGGGGACGGGCGCACCTATCTGCCCGCCGACGACCTCGCGAAGTTCGGCTGCTCCGCCGGGTTCCACGGACCCGTGCCCCCGGCGGGATCGGACTTCGCCGGGCTCGTGCACTTCGAGGTGCGCCGGGCCCGCGCGCTGTTCGCCGAGGGCTACCGCCTCCTTCCCATGCTCGACCGGCGCTCCGGCGCCTGCGTCGCCGCCATGGCCGGCATCTACCGCCGCCTCCTCGACCGCATCGAGCGCGACCCCGAGGCCGTGCTGCGCGGCCGGGTCTCGCTGCCCGGGCACGAGAAGGCGTACGTCGCCGTGCGCGGCCTGTCCGGACTCGACACCCGCACCGTCGTGCGCGGCGCCCCCCGCGGCACCACCAGGAGGCGCGCCTGATGGACACCGCGGGCCAGGGTGACATGGCGAGAACCAAGCGGCGGGCAACCCTCCGCCGCGGCGCCGCGTCCCTGCATGCAACGGTCGGTCGCGTGTTCGCCACAACCGTCGAATCCGGCCCCACGCGGGCCGTACGCACCACCGAAGGCACCACCCAGGGGGAGGGCGCATGACTGACGGGACCACGCAGGACGAGGCGTCCGAGACGTCCGGGGCGGATGCCGCCGCGGACCGCGCCCGGCCCACCGCGGTGGTCGTCGGCGGCGGGCTCGCGGGGATCACGTCCGCGCTCGCCCTGGCCGACGGCGGCATGCACGTCACCCTCCTCGAAGGGCGGCCCCGGCTCGGCGGCCTCGCGTTCTCCTTCAAGCGCGGCGACCTCACCGTCGACAACGGTCAGCACGTGTACCTGCGCTGCTGCACCGCCTACCGCTGGTTCCTCGACCGCGTCGACGCCGCCGCGCTCGCGCCCCTGCAGGAACGACTCGACGTGCCCGTACTCGACGCCGAGAAGAACCGCCTCGGCCGGCTGCGGCGCACCGCGCTGCCCGTGCCGCTGCACCTGGCCAAGAGCCTCGCCACGTACCCGCACCTGTCGCTCGCCGAGCGGGCGGCCGTCGGCCGCGCCGCGCTCGCCCTCAAGTCCCTGGACCCCGCGGACCCGGCGCTCGACACGAAGAACTTCGGCTCCTGGCTGGCCGAACACGGTCAGACGCAGCGGGCCATCGAGGCGCTGTGGGACCTCGTCGGTGTCGCGACCCTGAACGCCGTGGCGGGCGAGGCCTCGCTGGGCCTGGCCGCCATGGTGTTCAAGACCGGGCTGCTGTCCGAGCCCGGCGCCGCCGACATCGGGTGGGCCAAGGTGCCCCTCGGTGAACTCCACGACACTCTCGCCCGCAAGGCGCTCGACTCCGCGGGCGTACGCACCGAACTCCGTACACGCGTCACCTCCATCTCCCGTACGGACAACGGCCGTTGGGCCGTCGAGGTTCCCGAGAGCCCGGACGGCCGCGGCGAGGTGCTCACCGCCGACACCGTCGTGCTCGCCGTGCCGCAGCGCGAGGCGCACGACCTGCTGCCCGCGGGCGCCCTCGACGACGCAGGACGGCTGCACGACATCGGCACCGCGCCGATCCTCAACCTGCACGTCGTCTACGGCCGCAAGGTCCTCAAGCAGCCCTTCTTCACCGCGCTCGGCTCGCCCGTCCAGTGGGTCTTCGACCGCACCGACGCCTCCGGCCTCGCGCGCACGCTGCCCGGCGCCCAGTACCTCGCCGTCTCCCAGTCCGCCGCCCAGGACGAGATCGACGCCCCGGTCGCCGCCCTGCGCGAGCGCTACCTGCCCGAACTGGAACGGCTGCTGCCCGCCGCGCGCGGCGCCACGATCCATGACTTCTTCGTCACCCGCGAGCGGACGGCGACCTTCGCGCCGACCCCCGGCGTCGGCGCACTGCGGCCCTCGGCCCGCACCAATGCCCCCGGCCTGTACCTGGCCGGCGCGTGGACCGCCACCGGGTGGCCCGCGACCATGGAAGGCGCTGTCCGCAGCGGTACCAGTGCCGCCGACGCGGCGCTCGCCGCGCTCGGCCGCCCCCGCGGCCACCTGTACCGGGAGGCGGCGTGACAAGCGAACTTCCCACGGTGGACGCGACCAGCGACGTTCCGACGGCGGTCGTGACCAGCGACCTTCCCGCGGTGGAAAAGCCGACAACGGTGAATCCGGTAAATCAAGGAGAGACTGTGCCACCTGTGCCCTCGGCCCCAGAGGCTGCCGACGCGGTGGACGTGACCGCGCTTTTGGAGCGCGGCCGAACCCTGGCCACCCCCGTGCTCAAGGCGGCGGTGGACCGCCTGGCACCCCCGATGGACACCGTCGCCGCCTACCACTTCGGTTGGATCGACGCCGCGGGCAACCCGGCCGACGGCGACGGCGGCAAGGCCGTGCGCCCCGCCCTGGCCGTGCTGTCCGCGCAGGCTGCGGGCGCGGACCCCGAGGTCGGCGTGCCGGGCGCCGTCGCGGTCGAGCTCGTCCACAACTTCTCGCTGCTGCACGACGATCTGATGGACGGCGACGAGCAGCGCCGGCACCGCGACACGGTGTGGAAGGTGCACGGCCCCGCCCAGGCGATCCTCGTCGGCGACGCCCTCTTCGCACTCGCCAATGAGATCATTCTGGAGCTGGAGACCGTCGACGCCGGTCGCGCCACGCGCCGCCTGACCACCGCGAGCCGCGCCCTCATCGACGGGCAGGCCCAGGACATCGGCTTCGAGCACCGCGAGCGCGTCAGCGTCGTGGAGTGCCTGGAGATGGAGGGCAACAAGACGGGCGCCCTGCTCGCCTGCGCCTCCTCCATCGGCGCCGTCCTCGGCGGCGCCGACGACGCGACCGCCGACGCCCTGGAGAAGTACGGCTACCACCTGGGCCTCGCCTTCCAGGCCGTCGACGACCTGCTCGGCATCTGGGGCGACCCCGAGTCCACCGGCAAGCAGACCTGGAGCGACCTGCGCCAGCGCAAGAAGTCCCTCCCGGTCGTCGCCGCCCTCGGCGCCGGGGGACCGGCCTCCGAGCGGCTCGGCGAACTGCTCGCCGCCGACGCCAAGGACGTCGACTTCGACACCTTCACCGAGGCGGACTTCGCCGCCCGCGCCGCCCTCATCGAGGAGGCCGGCGGGCGCGAGTGGACCGCCGAGGAAGCGCGGCGCCAGTACGACGTCGCCCTCGAAGCCCTGGACTCCGTCCAGATGCCAGCCTCGGTGCGCGCCCAGTTCGTGGCGCTCGCCGACTTCGTCGTCGTCCGAAAGAGATGATCATTATCGGCCGCATATGACTCGCAGTCGCCGGCCGGTGTCCCGCCAGGGCCCCGGCCGACGGTTACCCAGCAGACAAGACGCACTGCATGAAGGGATAGCCATGACAGCGACGACCGACGAAAGCTCCGGAGCCACGGCACCGCAGCCGACCTCGGCCACCACTGCCCAACTGACCGACACGACCCCCGGGGCGGCCGCACCGCCCCACACCGCCGCCGGCCGAGCCATACAGCGCGCCACGGACTTCCTGCTCGCGCGGCAGGACGACCGGGGCTGGTGGAAGGGCGACCTCGACACCAATGTGACGATGGACGCCGAAGACCTGCTGCTGCGCCAGTTCCTCGGCATCAGGGACCAGGCCACCACCGAGGCCGCCGCGCTGTTCATCCGCGGCGAGCAGCGCGAGGACGGCACCTGGGCCACCTTCTACGGCGGCCCCGGCGAACTGTCCACCACCATCGAGGCGTACGTCGCGCTGCGCCTGGCCGGTGACTCCCCGGACGACGCGCACATGGCGAAGGCCTCCGCATGGATCCGCGAGCGCGGAGGCATCGCCGAGTCCCGCGTGTTCACCCGGATCTGGCTGGCCCTGTTCGGCTGGTGGAAGTGGGACGACCTCCCCGAACTCCCGCCGGAACTCATCTACTTCCCCAAGTGGATGCCGCTCAACATCTACGACTTCGGATGCTGGGCCCGGCAGACGATCGTGCCGCTCACCGTGGTGTCCGCCAAGCGCCCGGTGCGGCCCGCGCCGTTCCCGCTGGACGAGCTGCACACCGACGCGAGCGACCCGAACCCCGCCAAGCCCCTTGCCCCGGTGGCGAGTTGGGACGGCGCCTTCCAGCGGCTCGACAAGGTCATGCACGGCTACCGCAAGGTGGCCCTGCGGCGGCTGCGCAAGGCCGCGACGAACTCCGCGGCCCGCTGGATCGTCGAGCGCCAGGAGAACGACGGCTGCTGGGGCGGCATCCAGCCGCCCGCCGTCTACTCCGTCATCGCGCTCCACCTGCTCGGTTACGACCTCGAACACCCGGTCCTCAAGGCCGGGTTGGCGTCCCTCGACCGGTTCGCCGTGTGGCGCGAGGACGGGGCCCGGATGATCGAGGCCTGCCAGTCGCCGGTGTGGGACACGTGCCTGGCGACCATCGCGCTCGCCGACGCGGGCCTGCCCGCCGACCACCCGGCGCTCGTCAGGGCCGCCGAGTGGATGATCGCCGAGCAGATCGACCGGCCGGGCGACTGGTCCGTGCGCAAGCCCCAACTGGAGCCGGGCGGCTGGGCGTTCGAGTTCGACAACGACAACTACCCCGACATCGACGACACCGCCGAGGTCGTGCTCGCGCTGCGCCGCGTGAAGCATCCCGACAAGGCGCGCGTCGAGCGGGCCATCGAGCGCGGTGTGCGCTGGAACCTCGGGATGCAGTCGAAGAACGGCGCGTGGGCCGCCTTCGACGTCGACAACACCAGCCCGTTCCCCAACCGGCTGCCGTTCTGCGACTTCGGCGAGGTCATCGACCCGCCGTCCGCCGACGTCACCGGGCACGTCGTCGAGATGCTCGCCATCGAGGGCCACACCCGCGACCCGCGCACCCGGCGCGGCATCGAGTGGCTCCTCGCCGAACAGGAGGACAGCGGCGCCTGGTTCGGCCGCTGGGGCGTCAACTACGTCTACGGCACCGGCTCTGTGGTGCCTGCCCTGACCGCGGCGGGCCTGCCCGCCTCCCACCCCGCGATCAGACGGGCCGTCAGCTGGCTGGAGTCCGTCCAGAACGAGGACGGCGGCTGGGGCGAGGACCTGCGCTCGTACCGTTACGAGGACTGGAAGGGGCACGGCGCCTCGACCGCCTCGCAGACCGGCTGGGCACTGCTCGCGCTGCTCGCTGCGGGGGAGCGGGAGTCCAAGGCCGTCGAGCGCGGTGTCACGTACCTCGCAGAGACCCAGACCGAGGACGGCACCTGGGACGAGCCGTACTTCACCGGGACCGGCTTCCCCTGGGACTTCTCGATCAACTACCACCTGTACCGGCAGGTGTTCCCGCTGACCGCGCTCGGCCGGTACGTCAACGGCGAGCCGTTCAGCGACAAGGGCGCCGCCACCAAGGGGAGCTGATGACCGCATCGCCGGTGGCCCGCCCACCGGAGACCGCGCCGCTGCTGGTCGCCTGCGCGCTCGGCATCGAGCACCTCGCGCTGCGCAGCGGCAGCAGGGCCGGGGCCACGAGCCCCGTGACCGTGCTGCGCACGGGCATGGGCCCCAAGGCCGCCGAGCACGCGGTGACCCGCGCGCTGGGCGACGCCGTGCTGCGCGACGCCGCCGTCGTGGCCACCGGGTTCTGCGCCGGGCTCGCGCCCGGCATGCACCCCGGCGACCTGGTCGTGGCCGAGGAGACCCGGGACGCGCGCGGCGCCACGCCGTGCACGGGCACGGATCTCCTGGTCAAGGAGCTGGTGCGGGCAATGCCCGGCAAGACCGTGCACACCGGCCCGCTGACCGGCTCGGACCATGTGGTGCGCGGTCACGAACGCGCGGACCTGCTGGCGACCGGCGCGATCGCCGTCGACATGGAGTCGGCCGCGACGCTGCGGGCCGCCGGTGGCACCGGGGAGCGTCCGGTTGCCGCCGTCCGAGTGGTCGTGGACGCTCCAGAACATGAACTCGTCAGGATCGGCACGGTTCGCGGTGGACTATCGGCTTTCCGTGTCCTTCGTGCCGTCCTGCCCGTTTTTTTTGAATGGCACCGCTCGATGCTGCTCCCTCGGAGGTGAGCCCAGATGGCCATGCCGCTTCGTCAATCCATCAAGGTTGCGACATATCTCGCTGAACAGAAGATCCGCAGGCGGGACAAGTTTCCGCTGATCGTCGAATTGGAACCGCTCTACGCCTGCAACCTGGCGTGCGAGGGATGCGGAAAGATCCAGCACCCGGCCGGTGTGCTCAAGCAGCGCATGCCCGTCGCGCAGGCCGTCGGCGCGGTCCTCGAATCGGGCGCCCCGATGGTGTCCATCGCCGGTGGTGAACCGCTGATGCATCCTCAGATCGATGAGATCGTGCGTCAGTTGGTGGCCAAGAAGAAGTACGTCTTCCTGTGCACCAACGCGATGCTGCTGCGCAAGAAGATGGACAAGTTCAAGCCGTCCCCGTTCTTCGCCTTCACCGTGCACATCGACGGCATGCGGGAGCGGCACGACGAGTCCGTCGCCAAGGAAGGTGTCTTCGACGAGGCGATCGAGGCGATCAAGGAGGCCAAGCGGCGCGGCTTCCGTGTCACCACGAACTCGACGTTCTTCAACACGGACACCCCGCAGAACATCATCGAGGTGCTCAACTACCTCAACGACGACCTCGCGGTCGACGAGATGATGATCTCGCCCGCGTACGCCTACGAGAAGGCGCCCGACCAGGACCACTTCCTCGGCGTCACACAGACCCGAGAGCTGTTCAAGAAGGCCTTCGCGGGTGGCAACCGGCGCCGGTGGCGGCTCAACCACTCCCCCCTGTTCCTCGACTTCCTCGAGGGCAAGGTCGACTTTCCGTGCACCGCGTGGGCCATCCCCAACTACTCGCTCTTCGGATGGCAGAGGCCCTGCTATCTGATGGCCGACGGGTATGTGACGACGTACAAGAAGCTCATCGAGGAGACCGACTGGGACGCCTACGGCCGCGGCAAGGACCCGCGCTGCGACAACTGCATGGCGCACTGCGGCTACGAGCCGACCGCCGTGCTCGCCACGATGGGATCGCTGAAGGAGTCCATTCGCGCCATGTCCGAGACCGTCGCCGGGAACCGTGGGTGAGCGCGTCATGAACGGAGAGCCTGTCTCACTGGGCCTCCCCGAGGTGCCGGTCCGACCCATCGCTGAACGGCGAGTCAGCCGTCAGATCCAGGTCGGACCGGTGGCCGTGGGAGGCGGCGCCCCCGTTTCCGTGCAGTCGATGACCACGACGCGCACGTCGGACATCGGCGCCACGCTCCAGCAGATCGCCGAACTGACCGCCTCCGGCTGCCAGATCGTGCGCGTGGCGTGCCCGACGCAGGACGACGCGGACGCGCTCGCGACCATCGCGCGCAAGTCGCAGATCCCCGTGATCGCGGACATCCACTTCCAGCCGAAGTACGTGTTCGCGGCCATCGACGCGGGGTGTGCGGCGGTGCGCGTGAACCCGGGCAACATCAAGCAGTTCGACGACAAGGTGAAGCAGATCGCGCGGGCCGCGTCCGACGCCGGCACGCCGATCAGGATCGGGGTCAACGCCGGCTCGCTCGACAAGCGGCTGCTGGAGAAGTACGGCAGGGCGACGCCCGAGGCGCTGGTGGAGAGCGCCCTGTGGGAGGCCTCGCTCTTCGAGGAGCACGGCTTCCGGGACATCAAGATCTCGGTGAAGCACAACGACCCCGTGGTGATGGTCAACGCGTACCGGCAGCTCGCCGCCGCGTGCGACTACCCGCTGCACCTGGGTGTCACCGAGGCGGGGCCCGCCTTCCAGGGGACCATCAAGTCCGCCGTCGCCTTCGGGGCGCTGCTGAGCGAGGGCATCGGCGACACCATCCGGGTGTCGCTGTCCGCGCCGCCCGCCGAGGAGTGCAAGGTCGGCATCCAGATCCTGGAATCGCTCGGCCTGCGCCGGCGCCGCCTGGAGATCGTGTCGTGCCCGTCCTGCGGGCGCGCGCAGGTGGACGTCTACAAGCTCGCCGACGAGGTGACCGCGGGGCTCGACGGCATGGAGGTGCCGCTGCGGGTCGCCGTCATGGGGTGTGTGGTCAACGGCCCCGGTGAGGCGCGCGAGGCGGACCTCGGTGTCGCGTCCGGCAACGGCAAGGGCCAGATCTTCGTCAAGGGCGAGGTCATCAAGACGGTGCCCGAGTCGAAGATCGTCGAGACGCTGATCGACGAGGCGATGAAGATCGCCGAACAGATGGAGAAGGACGGCGTCGCGTCGGGGGCTCCCGACGTCACCGTGAGCTGATTTCTTACGTACGGACGGGAAGGGGGCTCGAGCGTGACGATTCTGGAAAGCATCCGGGGGCCGCGCGACCTGAAGGCACTGAGCGAGGAGGAACTCGACGAACTGGCCGCGGAGGTCAGGGAGTTCCTCATTCACGCGGTCGCGAGGACGGGGGGACACCTCGGACCGAACCTGGGCGTGGTGGAACTGTCCATCGCGCTGCACCGCGTCTTCGAATCACCGGTGGACCGCCTCGTGTGGGACACCGGCCACCAGAGCTATGTGCACAAGCTTCTGACGGGCCGCCAGGACTTCTCCAAGCTGCGCGGCAAGGGCGGCCTGTCCGGCTACCCCTCGCGCGAGGAGTCCGAGCACGACATCGTGGAGAACTCGCACGCCTCCACCGCGCTCGGCTGGGCCGACGGCCTCGCCAAGGCACGCCAGGTGCAGGGCGAGCGCGGCCACGTCGTCGCGGTCATCGGCGACGGCGCGCTCACCGGCGGCATGGCCTGGGAGGCGTTGAACAACATCGCGGCCGCCAAGGACCGGCCACTGATCGTCGTCGTCAACGACAACGAACGCTCCTACGCACCCACCATCGGCGGCCTCGCCAACCACCTGGCGACGCTGCGCACCACCGACGGCTACGAGAAGGTGCTGGCCTGGGGCAAGGACGTGCTCCTGAGGACCCCCGTGGTCGGGCACACGGTCTACGAGTCGCTGCACGGCGCGAAGAAGGGCTTCAAGGACGCGTTCGCGCCGCAGGGCATGTTCGAGGACCTGGGTCTGAAGTACGTGGGTCCCATCGACGGCCACGACCTGGGCGCCGTCGAATCCGCCCTGCGACGCGCAAAACGCTTCCACGGGCCGGTACTTGTGCACTGCCTGACCGAGAAGGGCCGCGGCTACGAGCCCGCGCTCGCCGACGAGGCCGACCGCTTCCACACCGTCGGCGTCATGGACCCGCTCACCTGCGAACCGCTCGCACCGTCCAACGGTCCTTCCTGGACCTCGGTGTTCGGCGACGAGATCGCGGCGATCGGGCGCGAGCGCGAGGACGTCGTCGCGATCACCGCGGCGATGCTGCACCCGGTGGGACTCACCAAGTTCGCGCAGGAGTTCCCCGAGCGGGTGTGGGATGTGGGGATCGCCGAGCAGCACGCCGCGGTGTCGGCCGCGGGACTCGCGACGGGCGGTCTGCACCCGGTCGTAGCGGTGTACGCGACGTTCCTCAACCGGGCCTTCGACCAGCTGCTGATGGACGTAGCGCTGCACAAGTGCGGGGTCACCTTCGTCCTGGACCGGGCCGGTGTCACCGGCGCCGACGGGCCCTCCCACAACGGCATGTGGGACATGTCCGTGCTCCAGGTCGTGCCGGGTCTGCGCATCGCCGCGCCGCGCGACGCCGAACAGCTCCGGGCGCAACTGCGCGAAGCCGTCGCCGTCGACGACGCGCCGACCATGCTGCGGTTCCCCAAGGAGTCGGTGGGCCCGCCGATCGCGGCCGTCGACCGGATCGGCGGCATCGACGTACTGCACCAGGCCGAGAACCCGCGCGCGCTGCTCGTCTCGGTCGGCGTGATGGCGCCGGTGTGCCTGCAGGCCGCCGAACTCCTGGAGGAGCGCGGCATCAACTGCACGGTCGTGGACCCCCGTTGGGTCAAACCCGTCGACCCCGACCTCGCGCCGCTGGCCGCCGCGCACGAACTGGTCGCCGTCGTCGAGGACAACAGCAAGGCGGCGGGCGTCGGCTCGGCCGTAGCGCTCGCCCTCGGTGAGGCCGAAGTCGACGTCCCCGTACGGCGGTTCGGCATCCCCGAGCAGTTCCTGGCGCACGCCAAACGGGGCGAGGTGCTCGCCGACATCGGTCTGACACCCGTGGAGATCGCGGGCCGGATCGCGGCGAGCCTCGGCTTCAAGGCGGCGCCCCCGGAGGACTCGGGTGCTTCCGGGTCCGGCAAGGAGATCAACGCATGAGCAAGGAGTTCGACCTCGGCACGCTGCTCGCCGAGCGCGGCGCCGAACGGTACGAGCTGCACACCAAGTACCTCAACCACCAGCTGCCGAAGATGCTGCACACCATCGGCTTCGACAAGGTCTACGAGCGGGCCGAGGGCGCGCACTTCTGGGACGCGGACGGCAACGACTACCTGGACATGCTCGCCGGCTTCGGCGTCATGGGCCTCGGCCGGCACCACCCCGTCGTACGCAAGGCGCTGCACGACGTCCTCGACGCCTCGCTCGCCGACCTGACCCGCTTCGACTGCCAGCCGCTGCCGGGCCTGCTCGCCGAGAAGCTGGTGGCGCACAGCCCGCACCTGGACCGGGTGTTCTTCGGCAACAGCGGTACGGAGGCGGTCGAGACGGCGCTGAAGTTCGCGCGGTACGCGACCGGCAAGCCCCGCGTCCTGTACTGCGCGCACGCCTTCCACGGCCTGACGACCGGCTCGCTGTCGGTGAACGGGGAGGATGGCTTCCGCGACGGCTTCGCGCCGCTGCTGCCCGACACCCCGGTCCCGCTCGGCGATCTCGACGCGCTGGCACGGGAGTTGAAGAAGGGCGACGTCGCCGGGCTGATCGTCGAACCGATCCAGGGCAAGGGCGTGTACGAGACGCCGCCCGGCTATCTGCGCGGCGCGCAGGAGCTGTTGCGCAGGCACAAGGCGCTGCTGATCGCCGACGAGGTGCAGACGGGCCTCGGCCGCACCGGTGACTTCTACGCCTACCAGCACGAGGAGGGTGTCGAGCCGGACCTGGTGTGCGTCGCGAAGGCGCTGTCGGGCGGATATGTGCCGGTAGGCGCGACGCTCGGCAAGGACTGGATCTTCAAGAAGGTCTACTCGTCCATGGACCGGGTCCTCGTCCACTCGGCGAGCTTCGGCTCCAACGCGCAGGCGATGGCGGCGGGCCTCGCCGTCCTGTCCGTCATGGAGGACGAGGAGACGGTCGCCAACGCGCGGGCGATGGGCGAGCTGTTGAAGGCCCGGCTGGGTGCGCTGGTGGACCGCTACGAGCTGCTGAGCGACGTACGCGGCCGCGGCCTGATGATCGGCATCGAGTTCGGCCGCCCCAAGTCCCTGAAACTGCGCAGCCGTTGGACGATGCTGCAAGCCGCGCGCAAGGGCCTGTTCGCGCAGATGGTCGTGGTGCCGCTGCTCCAGAAGCACCGGATCCTGACCCAGGTCTCCGGCGACCACCTCGAAGTCATCAAGCTGATCCCGCCGCTCGTCGTGAACGAGGACGACGTCGAGCGGTTCGTCGAGGCGTTCACGGCGGTCATGGACGACGCGCACAGTGGGGGCGGGCTGATGTGGGACTTCAGCAAGACGCTGATCAAGCAGGCGGTGGCGAACCGCTGAACGTTCGGCGAACCGCTGAGCGTTCGGTGGGCCGATCGCGGGCTGGGCTGGGCGGCTTCGGTCGCGGGCCTTTGCCTCTGAGGCAAGAAAGTTGCCGCAGGGGCAAGGCTCTGGCTGAATCGAGAGCATGAGCCCTGCCCTCTCGCCGGACGAGGCGGACGGTGCGGAGGTCCCGGAACCCCCGGAACTTCCCGCCGTCGCGCCCCAGCTCCGCGAACTGCGCCGTCGCGCCGCCCTCACGCTGGAGGCCGCCGCCGGATCCGCCGGCCTGTCCCCGGCGCACCTGTCCCGCCTGGAGACCGGACAGCGTCAGCCCTCGCTCCCGATGCTGCTCTCACTCGCCCGCATCTACGGTACGACGGTATCCGAACTGCTCGGCGAGACCCCCGCCGACCGGGACGCGGTCGTGCGCGGCGGCACGCTGGAGGCCACCGAGGCCGGCGGCTGGACGTACCGGCAGGCCGGATCGCCGGGCCGCGGCATGCAGGCGTTGCAGGTCCACGCGCCGTATGGGTCCCAGGGCGATGTCGTGCGCGTGCACCCGGGGGAGGAGTGGCTGTACGTCCTGTCGGGCCGGCTGCGCCTGCGCCTCGGCGACACCTCCTACCGGCTCGACCCGGGGGACAGCTCGCACTTCGACTCGCTCACTCCGCACCGGATCGCCGCCGTCGACCCGGGCGGCGTCGACTTCCTGTTCGTCCACACCCTGCTGCAGAGCCCGACGGCCGCGCTGTGCCTCGGCCCGTCGTCGGGGCCGGTAAAGGAGACCCGCCATGGCTGACATGGCCGACACGACCGACACGACCGGCGAGGCCGGTGGGGCCGACGCGACCGGGTCCGCCCCCGCCCCGGCCCGCCGCCAGATAGAGGACAAGTTCCCGCGCGGCATCCTGGTGCGCGTCCTGGTGTACGTCTTCGCGGGGCATGCGCTGGCGGCGTTCATCTATTTGCTGTTCACGCTGGGTGGGAACCAGTGAGGGAGTAGCCGGGTGGTGCGGGCCGGGGTGAGGGCGTGGATCGCGGACCCCCTACTGCGGTAGCACCTCCATGTTGGCTCCTGGGTATGACGCCAGGTGCCCGTTCGTCCTCGCACACTCCTCCTCGTCAGAACGCGGATCACAACGCGATCAGCACGCGGACGAGTTCGAGAGGGCGGGACAGGGCCATGGGGCTACTCAGGAGCAGGCGGCAGACGGTGGAGGACAGCCGGCCGGAGGCGTCGGCCGGGACGCCGGGGCTTGCTGTCGAACTGCGCGGTGTGCGGCGGCAGTACGGGCGCGGGGCCGGGGCGGTGCACGCCCTCGCGGGCGTCGATCTCACGCTGCCGCGCGGCACGTTCACGGCCGTCATGGGCCCGTCCGGGTCCGGGAAGTCCACCTTCCTGCAGTGCGCCGCAGGGCTCGACCGGCCGACGGAGGGATCTGTGCGCCTGGGTGGCACGGAGATCACCGGGATGAGCGAGAACCGGCTCACCGAGCTGCGTCGCAGCCGCCTTGGCTTCGTGTTCCAGGCGTTCAACCTGCTGCCGTCGCTGACCGTGGAGCAGAACGTGCTACTGCCGATGCGCCTGGCCGGGCGCCGCCAGGACCGCCGTCGCGCGGCCGCGATGCTCGCGCAGGTCGGGCTCGCCGACAAGGCGCGGCGCCGGCCCGGCGAGCTCTCCGGTGGCCAGCAGCAGCGCGTGGCCGTCGCCCGCGCCCTGGTCACGAGCCCCGACGTGGTGTTCGCCGACGAGCCCACAGGCGCCCTCGACACCGGCACCGCCGCCGAGGTCCTCGGCCTGCTCCGGAACGCGGTGGACAGCCTCGGCGCCACCGTCGTCATGGTCACCCACGACCCGGCCGCGGCCGCCTGGGCGGACCGCGTGCTGTTCCTCGCCGACGGTGTCTTCGCCGACAGCCTGGAGCGCGGTTCGGCGGAGCGGATCGCGGCGCGGATGGCGACGCTCGTCGCCCGCACGTCCCGCACGGGTGCGATGGCGGGGGCGGCGGCATGAGGCGCCTCGCCCCCAATGGCCTCGCGCGGGCGGCCGTCCGCTTCAAACCCGCCTCGTTCGCGGGCACGTTCGTCGCGCTGCTGATGTCGGCGCTGATCGTCGCGGCCTGCGGCAGCCTGCTGGAGTCGGGGGTACGCGCCTCGGTTCCGGCCGAGCGGTACGTGAAGGCACCGGTCGTGGCGGCGGCCGACCAGTCCGCCCGCCTCGTCGCCGACACCGTCGACGGTCCCGAGGAGTCCGCCTACCCGCTGCCGGACACCGCGCGCGTGGACGCGAGCCTCGCCGCGAAGGCCGCCCACGTTCCGGGCGCCGAGGCCGCGGTGGCGGACTTCACCTTCCCGGTGCGGCAGGGCGGCGGCGCGCTCACCGGCCACGGCTGGGGCTCGCACGCCTTCACCGGCACCACGCTGACCGGGGGAGCGGCGCCGCGCTCGGGCGAGGTGGTGCTCGACGCCGCGGCGGCCCGCACCGCGAAGGCCCGCGTCGGCGACACGGTCGCGCTCGAAACGGCCGCCGGGCGCGCGCAGTTCCGGGTGTCAGGTCTGGCCGAGGCCGGGCCGGGCGACACCGCGGCGGCGGGCCGGGCGGCCGACACGGCGACCGGCGGCGGGGCCACGGCCTGGTTCGCCGACGCCGAGGCCCCCGCGCTGTCCGGGCACCCAGGAAAGGCCGACGCCATCGCCGTCCTGGCCAAGGACGGCACCGACACGGGCGCCCTGTCCGCCGCCGTGGGCAAGGCGCTCGACGGCTCCGGCGCACAGGTGCTCACCGGCGACGACCGCGGCGCGGTCGAGGACCACGGCCTGGCCTACGCCAAGGAGATGCTCACCGCGCTCGGCGGCTCCTTCGGCGGGATCGCCACGCTGGTGGCCGTGTTCACCGCGGCCGGCACGGTCGCCCTCTCGGTCGGCCAGCGCACCCGCGAGTTCGCGCTGCTGCGTGCCGTCGGCGCCACCCCGCGGCAGATCCGCCGGGCGGTCGCCGCCGAGGCGCTGCTCGTCGCGCCGCTCGCCGGGGTGCTCGGGTGCCTGCCGGGGATCGGGCTCGCCCACTGGTGGTTCGGGCAACTGAAGGACCGTGGGGCCGTCCCGCAGGCGGTCGAGTTGCACGTCTCGTGGATCCCGCTGGTCGCCGCCGTCGGGACGGGGCTGCTCACGGCGCTCGGTGCGGGCTGGATCGCAGGGCGCAGGCCCGCGAGGATCAAGCCGGGGCAGGCGCTCGCCGAGGCCTCGGTGGAGCGGCTGCGACCGGGTGTCATCCGCACCGTGCTCGGCCTGGCGGCCCTGGGCGGCGGCTCGGCGCTCGCCGGGGTCGCGGCCTCGACCGGCGGCGCCGACGCGGCGAACGCCTCCCTCGGCGTCGTGATGCTCTTCATGCTCGCGGTGGCTCTGCTGGGCCCGCTGGTGGCCCGGCTGTGCGCGGCGCTGTTCGGCCTGCTGCTGCACGGTGGCGGCGCCTCCGCCTCGCTGGCGGCCGCCAACTCCCGGACGAACTCCCGCCGGTTGGCCTCCGCGATCACGCCGATCGTGCTGGCGATGGCCTTCGCCTCGACGCTGGTGTTCATGCACACGAGCGAGAGCAGGGTCTCCGCCGAGCAGCTGCGTGCGGGTGTCACGGCGGACCACGTCGTCACCAACCCGGCGGGCCTGCCCGCGGGCGCCGCGGACCGGGCCGCCCGCGCCGCCGGCGTCGACGCGGCGGTGAGCCTGCTGGATACGCAGGTGCTCGTGCCGATCGACTCGGGCGGCGAGACGTCGTTGCAGGCGACGGCGACGCAGGGCATCTCGGGCTCCGGCGCCGAGCTCGCCAAGGTGCAGGACCTGGATGTGCGCGGCGGCAGCCTGGACCGGGTGGGTGCGGGCCGCATCGCCATCGACAGGACCCTCGCCACGGCGGCGGAGGTGAAGGTCGGCGACAAGCTGCCGCTCTACCTCCCCGACGGCACGAAGGCCCGACCGGAAGTCGCCGCGGTCTACGGCCGGGGCCTCGGACTGCCGGCGGTGACCATGGACCGGGCGTCCCTGACCGGACACGTCACCTCGGGCTTCGACAGCACGCTGCTGGTGCGCGGTGGCGACGCCGGACCGCTCGCCGCGCTTGGGCAGGTCACCGACGCCTCGGGCTACGCGGTCGCGCGGAGCGTGGACGACGAACTGGGCGCCTGGTCCAACTACATGATGGCCGCGGTCCTGGGCGGCTTCGCGGCCGTCGCCGCGGTCAACACGCTGGTGATGACGGTCCTGGATCGCCGTCGCGAACTGACCGTGCTGCGCCTCGTCGGCTCCACACGCCGCCAGGTGCTGCGGATGCTGCGCTGGGAGAGCCTGCTGGTGTCGGCGGCGGGAGTGGTGCTGGGCACCACCATCGCGCTGATCACGCTGACGCCGATGATGCGCGGCCTGACGGGGGAGTCCCCGTACATACCGCCGCTGCTGTACGGCACGTTCGCCGGGGGCGCGGTGTGCCTCGGCCTGCTCGCCGTGACCCTCCCGGCCCGGGCGGCACTGCGCGACGGGGGTGACGTCGGGTCCTGGTAGGCGGGGTGGTGCCGGGCGGAGCGTGACGCCCGGCACCGTGTGACGTTCGCCGGTCACCAGCACCGTGTGACGTTCGACGGTCACGGTCACCGGCACCGTGGGACGCCCGGCGGTCAGTCCAGAAGGCGCTCGCGCAGCCGCTCGCGCGTCGCCGCGGTGAGCTTGAGGCCCTCTTCGAGGTAGCGGTCCGTGGATCCCCACTGCTCGTCGATGGTTTCGAGGCCGGCGTTCAGGTACTCGATGCGGGCGTCGAAGAGCGGGCTGAGCAGCTCCATGACCTCGGGGGAGTAGGCGTCCTTCGCGGTGGCGGAGCGGCGCACGTCGTAGCGGCGGTGCTTCTCGTTCGACTTGAGGTAGTCCGCCTCGATGGCGTCGCGCTCCACGCCGACCGCGAGCAGCGTCACCGCGATCGACAGGCCCGCGCGGTCCTTGCCGGCCGCGCAGTGCATCAGCGCGGGAAGGCTGTCCTCGGCGAGGGAGTGCAGCACGCGGCTGTGCTCGGCGGTGCGCTCCTTGATCATGGTGCGGTAGGAGTCGACGAGGCGGTTCGCCGCGCGGCCCTCGGAGAGGATCTGGCGCAGCTGCTCGATGTCGCCGTCGCGGACCATGGTCCAGAATTCGGCGCCGTCGGCCGGGTCGTTGAGCGGCAGGTTGAGATTGCGGACGCCGGGGAGCTCGACGTCGGCGCCCTCCAGCCTCTGGTCCGCGGCGTTGCGGAAGTCGAAGACCGTGTGCAGGCCGAGCGAGGAGAGGAAGGTCGAGTCCTCGGCCGTGGCATGGGCGAGGTGACCGCTGCGGAACAGCACGCCCTGGCGCACGCGCCGGCCGTCCACGGTGGGCAGGCCGCCCACGTCTCGGAAGTTGCGCACTCCGGTCAGCTCGGGCTCGGTGGACGGTGCGTGCTGCGTCACAGGGGCTCCTCCCAATCGGTGCACCGGCGTTGGGTCACCGGTGGGCGCGCTCCTGACGATACGACATCGGTTCCACAGGCAACCATCTGTCCGATTTGCCCACTTCTGTGTCAACTGTGCATGAATCGAAGGGGCTTGTGGGAGTGTGCGTGACCGGCCTCATGTTCGTGACGCTGTGTGGCGGGCGGCCCGGAATGCCTCCCCAGTAATCCCCGAAGGTATGGCGTTGGTAAAGCGGAGAATGTCGACGCAGGGTTACACAGGGAAGCCTCAGAAACCCAAGGAATTGCCACCGCAAGTGAATTCGGCAGTTGTCGCCGTCATTGCGGTTCGCCTACGGTCACCAATCAATCCGGTCGGAACGCCTAGTCCTGCCGCCGCCCGGATTCCTTTCGACTACCCGTCACGGCAGGAGCGGGGGACCCACACGCAAGACGCCGCGTAGGGGATTTCCCGAAGCGGCTTGGGGTGAAGCCGTGCCCGTACCCCGGGCGCGGCCGGGCATCTCCAGCCCGAACCCGACAGCTCACCTCGTAGGCGACGGAGAGGAAATTCAGCATGCCCGCAAAGGGAAAGCACCGCCTTTCGACCTCCCGCCGCATCGCCCGGGTCGCCGCCGTCGCCTCCGCCGGCGGAGCGGCCATCGTGCTGCCGCTGATGGGCGCCAGTGGCGCGCAGGCCGCGACGTCCGGCGCCACCGCCGACACCACGACGTACACCGTCAAGGCCGGTGACACGCTCTCGAAGATCGCCAAGGCGCAGGACGTCGACGGCGGCTGGAAGAAGCTGTACGAGGACAACAAGGACGCGGTCGGCTCCAACGCGGACCACCTCAAGATCGGCGTCAAGCTCACCCTCGGCGCCGCGGCCGAGGGCGACTCCGCCGCCAAGCCCGCCGCCACGCAGGCGAGCGCCAAGACGACCGCCTCCGGCGACTACGTGGCGCCGGTCGACGGCGCCAAGGGCAACGGCTACGGCAACTCCGGCTCCATGTGGTCCAGCGGCAGCCACACCGGCGCCGACTACTCGGTGTCCACCGGCACCTCCGTGAAGTCGATCGCCGACGGCACCGTCGTCTCGACCGGCTCGGGTGGCGCGTACGGCAACGAGGTCGTCATTGAGCACGCCGACGGCCACTTCTCCCAGTACGGCCACCTGTCCTCGATCGGCGTCGCCCAGGGCGACACCGTGACGGCCGGCCAGGAGATCGCCAAGTCCGGCGCGACCGGCAACGTCACCGGCCCGCACCTGCACTTCGAGATCCGCACGACCGCGGACTACGGCTCGGACATCGACCCGATCGCGTACCTGAGTGAGCACGGTGTGAGCGCCTGAGGCGACGTGAGCACGTGAGGTGAGCGCGTGATGCGGTAGCGGCTCGTCGGCCCGTTCCGATGCGGCGCCCGGGGTTCTCTCCGGGCGCCGCATCGCGTTCGCGCGCTCAGAGGGTGCGGGTTGTGGAGTGCGGTCGTCCTGATCCGCAGCCCGCGCCGCCGGGCCGGGGTGGCCCGGCGGCGGTCACCCGGACTGTTCCCGCGCGTCTCCTGCGGGAGCCGACGCGGGCATGCGCCAGGCCAGGACCGCACCGACCGCGAGCCCGGTGGCCGCCAGTGCGGTGGCGACGAGGAACGGGTCGAGGGAGTGCAGGCCCGGAGCGAACCCGATCCCGACGCAGACGGCCACCCCGCTCGCGCCGCCCAGCTGGTCCGCCGCGCGTTGGACGCCCGAGGCGATCCCGGCGTCGTCCTCGCTGACGCCGCTGACGGCGAGGTATTGCAGCCCTACGAGGCCGACTCCCATCCCGGCCGCGATCAGGAGCATGGCCGGGATCATCGCGGGGCCGTTGGCCCGCAGCGCCGCGACGAGGGCGGTGGCGGCCATCGCGGCCGCGGTGAAGCCGAGGCCGGCGAGCACGCACGCGCGTGCGCCCCAGCGGCCCAGCAGGCGCGGCACGAGCACCGAGAAGGTGATCAGGGAAACGGCCAGCGGCAGCATGGTCAGGCCCGCGCCGAGCGGGCCGATGCCCAGTCGTTCCTGCAAGTAGAACGTGAACAGCAGGAACGAGGTCGACAGCGCCCCGCTGAGCAGCATCGTGGTCAGGTTGGCCACCACCCGCGTGCGATGGGCGAAGAAGCGCAGCGGCAGCAGCGGATTGTGCGAGCGCGCCTCGACGCGCACGAATCCGACCCCGGCGGCCACCGCCCCCGCCAGCGCCCCGAACACCGCCCACGCGGGCGTTCCCGGTTCACCGGCCTGGACGACTCCGAGGGTGAACAGCAACGGGCAGGCGGTCAGCAGCAGCGCACCGCCAAGGTCCAGCGCCGGAGCCGCCTTGGCCGCCACGGGCCGGTCCCCCTCGACCAGGAAGAGGGTTGCCAGCAGCACGGTCAGGACGAACGGGACCGAGATCAGGAAGATCCAACGCCACCCCAAGTGGGCGGTGACGATCCCGGACAGGACGAATCCGATCACCAGGCCGCAGCTCGCCACCGCCGCCCACACGCCCAAGGCCCGCGACCGCCGCGGGCCTTCGGGGAACATCAGGACGATGGTGGCCATCGCGGCCGGCAGCGCGACGGCCTCGCCGACCCCTTGCAGCAGCCGCGCGACCACCAGCCAGCCGAAGGTGGGCGCCAGCCCGGCCAGCAGCGACGCGGCACCGAACAGGCCGGCGCAGAGCAGCAGCACGCGTCGCCGCCCGAGCAGGTCGGCGAGCCGGCCACCCAGCATCAACACCCCGCCGCCGGTGACCGTGTAGCCGACCACGACCCAGGTCAGGGTGTGCCCGTCGACGTCGAAGGCGGCGCCGATCGAGGGCAGGGCGATGTTGACCACGGTCACGTCGACCGCGATGAAGAACTGCAGCATGGACAGCGCGCACAGCACCAGCCATGCGCGCGCCGGGGACGGGCCGTGCCCGCGTGAAGAAGGAAGGATGCCTGGAAGCATCAGGTGCTCCGTTGCTCAGAGAAGGCTCCGAGCAGCACAAACGTGCCGCTCCGGTCTGATCACGAAGCGGCTGGGCGCCCAGGAGGAGTGTGAGTCGAACGCCCCGCCGCTAGCGGGACGTCCCGGTCACCGCGGCACAAGCGGCCGCGCACGAAGCAGCAGACATGCAAGGAACGTTAACAGGCGCATGCGCGGCCACTTATTCCCCAAGCGGCGAGTGGGCTTTCTCACCACGCGTCAACCCCTACCTACGATGGCGTAGGTCACTTTTCACCAGCGAAAATACGTGAGTGGCACACGAATCGAGAGCACTCGCGGACTCACTCAACGGCACGATCCGCTCCTACGCGGCCATCGGGGACAGTTTCACCGAGGGCGTCGGCGACCCCGGTCCCGACGGGAAGTTCGCGGGCTGGGCCGACCGGCTCGCCGTCCTCCTGGACGACCGCGTCCCCGAGGACACCTTCAAGTACGCGAACCTGGCCGTGCGCGGCAAGCTCATCGACCAGATCGTCGCGGACCAGGTCCCGAAGGCGGTCGAGCTCGCTCCCGACCTCGTGACCCTGGTCGCCGGCGGCAACGACATCATCCGCCCCGGCACCGATCCCGACGACGTGGCCGAGCGTTTCGAGAGGGCCGTCGCCAAGCTCGCCGACGCGGCGGGCACCGTCATGGTGGCCACCGGGTTCGACACCCGTGACGTGGCCGTGCTCAAGCATCTGCGCGGCAAGATCGCCACGTACAACATGCATGTGCGGGCGATCGCCGACCGCTACGGCTGCCCGGTGCTCGACCTGTGGTCGCTGAAGTCGGTCCAGGACCGCAGGGCATGGGACGAGGACCGCCTGCACCTGTCGCCCGAGGGGCACACGCGGGTGGCGCTGCGCGCCGGTCAGGCGCTCGGCATCGAGGTGCCGGCCGACCCCGAGCAGGCGTGGCCGCTGCTGCCTCCGCGCGGCACGTTCGAGGTGCGGCGCGACGACATCCACTGGGCGCGCGAGTTCCTGGTGCCGTGGATCGGGCGCCGGCTGCGCGGCGAGTCCTCCGGTGACCGCGTGCAGGCCAAGGGCTTCATCGACCCGCACGCGGTGAAGGCCCACCTGGAGGCGGCGTCCTGACGCCCGCCCCTTCGGCGGTACGGGGGCGCTGACGGGTTATCGTCAGCGCCCCGCGCCCGTCAACTCCGCGCGCTCAAGGCCCAGTTCGCGGGCGAGTGCCTCGTCCACCCACTCCTGCATGCGCGCCCGCGACACCGTGCCCGGCTTGGCGCGCCCGTCGTCGTAGGTCGTCATCTGCACGGCGAGCCCGTCCAACAGTGCCGTGATCCGCAGCGCCGTCCCCATCGGATCGGGGCAGGCGAACTCGTCCGCCGCCACGCCCTCGGCGACCACTTCCGCGAGCGCCGCCTTCCACTGCTGGTCGAGGTCCCGCGTGACCTCCCGCAGCGCCGGCTCGCGCAGCGCCGCCGCCCAGCCCTCGATCCACAGCCGCCACCCCTTGGCCTGCCCCGTCGGCGCGTACCAGCGCACCGCGGCGCGCAGCCGTTTCAGGGCCGTCGTGCGGCGGCCGAGCAGTTTGCGCAGATGCGCCAGGTCGCTCTCGGCGGCGTGCGCGAACGCGGCCGCGACGAGCTTCTCCTTCGTCGAGAAGTGGTACAGCACCAGCGCGTTGCTCACGCCGAGCGCCGATGCCACATCGGCGATGCGCACGGCGGCGACCCCGCGCGCCTCGATCTGCTCGATGGCGGCCGTCAGCAGCTCTTCGCGCCGCTCAGCCACGCTCAACCGGACTCTGGTCACGCCGCAAGCCTAGTTGTTTTTGTGTGCGGACTTGTTGCGTGCAGGACTCTTGACGCCCCGACGTCGTACAGGTCACAGTCGCGTCACGTTCCGCTACTGACTGTCCGTTCAGTCAATAAGTCGGTTGGACGGGGGTAGGCGCGGCCCCGGCAGGACGTCAGGAGCCGTCCGTGCCGACCGTGCTGTCCTCGTTCTGTTCTCGCCAGGAGCAATCGTGACCCAAGCGCCATCCCTCTCGCCGACCCCGCCCGCCGGGGACGAGCCCGACCTCTCCGAAGGCTGGGGCGAGCAGCGCTCACGGCTGCGCAAGGATCTGCGCCGGCTGGACGTGCTGTTCTTCCTCATCTGCACGCTCGTGGGCCTGGACACCATCGGTTCCGTCGCGGCCCAGGGCCCGCAGGGCCTGACCTGGATGGTCATTCTGGCCGTCGTCTTCTTCCTGCCCTACGGCCTCCTCGTCGCAGAACTCGGCTCGGCCTTCCCCGTGCAGGGCGGCCCGTACGTATGGACGCGCCTGGCCTTCGGCCGGCTCGTCGCGGGCGTCAACCAGCTCCTGTACTGGATATCCAATCCGGTCTGGGTCGGCGGCAGCCTGTGCATCATCGCGTTGACCACCTGGGAGGAGTTCTTCACGCCGCTGCCGGGCCTGTGGAAGTACGTCGCCGGGTTCGTGTTCATCTGGGGCGGCGCGCTCGCCGTGGTGCAGTCCGTGCGCATCGGCAAATGGGTGCCCATCGCGGGCGCCGTGGCGCGCGTCGTGCTGCTCGGCTTCTTCCTCGTCTCCGTCGTCGTCTACGCCGGCGAACACGGCGTGCACGCCCTGCCTGCGGGCGAATTCACGCCTACGTATGCGGGCTTCGTGGCGCTCGTCCCGGTGCTCATCTTCAACTACGTGGGCTTCGAACTGCCCAGCTCCGCCGCCGAGGAGATGAAGAACCCGCGCCGCGACATCCCCCTGTCGATCCTGCGCTCCGGGCTCGCCGCCGTGCTCCTCTACGGAGGCCCCATCCTCGGCATCCTGTTCGTCCTGCCCAGCCAGGAGATCGGCAGCCTGGGCGGCTTCATCGACGCCTGCAAGGCCGTCTTCACCGTCTACGGCGGCTCCATCGCGGCCGACGGCACGGTGACGCTGACCGGTATGGGCTCGGTGTTCGGCGGCGTCGCCGCGGCGGGCCTCATCATCGGTCTGCTCACCTCCGGCGTCACCTGGGCGATGGGCGCCCACCGCGCACAGGCCGTCGCGTGCGCGGACGGCGCCGGCCCCGCCTGGCTGGGCCGCATCTCCGAGAAGCACGGCACCCCGGTACGGGTCAACATCCTGTCCGCCGTGCTCGGTTCGATCCTGTTCGTCGTCGCCCTCAACCTCACCGGGGGAGACGGTGAGAAGTATTTCGCCGCGGGCCTCGGCCTGACCATCAGCACGACGTTCATCTCCTACGTCATCACCTTCCCGAGCCTCGCGGTGCTGCGCCGCAAGTACCCCGACCAGGAGCGGCCGTACGCCGTGCCGGGCGGCCGGGTGGGCGCCTGGATCGTGACCGCGCTCGCCACCGGCTTCGTGGCCTTCACCGTGATCGTGCTCGTCTGGCCCGGCTTCGGGGTCGGCTGGTTCGGCACGGCGGGCGACCCGGCGGACTCGCTGCCCGAGTCGTTCGCCGGACAGCGCCTGCCGTACACGCTCAGCCAGGTGCTGCCGCTGCTGCTGTTCGTCGTGATCGGGTTGGTGTTCTACGCGTGCGGGGCGGGAGCGCGGCGGCGTGGCCGCGCGGGCGGCACGGCGGACGCCGCCGCGGCCGTCACAGCGCCGGGAACCGATAGTCGCGGCTGATCAGGCCCTCCTCGTCGACGGTCACGAACTCCAATCCGCCGCCCACCGCTTCGCCGGTCGCCACGGACACCGACTGCCCTGGGGTAGACACGGGCCGGTGACGACGCGGATGGTGCGGGGCGGGGAGCTGGGTGAGGCGCTGCGCGGCTGGCGGACCCGGCGCAGGATCAGCCAGCTGGAACTCGCCGCACGCGCGGGCACCACACAACGCCATGTCAGCTTCATCGAGAGCGGCCGTTCCGTTCCGGGCCGCGCCATGGTCGTACGCCTCGCCGAGGCCCTGAAGGTGCCCCTGCGCGAGCGGAACGCGCTCCTACTGGCCGCGGGATACGCGCCCGCCTACACGGAGACCGGTTTCGCGGACCCGCACCTGTGCGCCGTCCGGAAAGCGCTGGAACGCGTCATGGAGGCGCATCA
>NZ_JBITCS010000032.1:0-94683 GCF_044453445.1 Streptomyces sp. NPDC051684
GGAGGCGACGCGGAGCGTCGTCGACCGACGACAACGCCGCGAGCGTGCGTGCCAGGCCCCGCGAGCCCGGCCTGATCCAAACGACAGGCCCTAGTCCGTTCGGCTCAGCTCCCCCGGCCCGTGCGCGCGACGGGGTCCATGGTCGTAGGTACGCCTACGTTTCCATGAGGGGGACCTGTACGTGACCGACTCCGCTGCCACGCCCCCGGACCCCGGGCCGGCCCACGGCTCCTCGCCCACCGGCGCGGGGCGCGCGCGTCGGCGCAGGAGATGGCTGCGGTACTCGGCGATCTGCGCGGCGTTCCTGGTCCTGGTGGCGGGCGGCGTCGGCTGGATCGCGTACGACCGGCTCAACGGGAACATCACCGAGGACACGGACACCGCCGCCGAGCTCGCCCGCTACGAGAAGGAACGGCCCACCGTGCTGGCCGAGGGCGCGCAGAACCTGCTGCTCATCGGCTCCGACTCGCGGGCGGGCAAGAACGGGAAGTACGGCCGCAACGACGGCACCCAGCGCTCCGACACCACGATCCTGCTGCACGTCGCGGCGGACCGGAAGAGCGCGACGGCCGTCTCGTTCCCGCGCGATCTGATGACCGACGTACCGGCCTGCCGGCAGCCCGACGGCAAGCAGCACGACGCGATGTTCGCGATGTTCAACTACGCCTTCGAGGTGGGCGGTTCGGCCTGCACGATCCGTACGGTCGAGAAGATGACCGGGGTCCGGGTCGACCACCACATGGTCGTGGACTTCGACGGGTTCAAGGACATGGTGAACGCCGTCGGCGGCGTCACGGTGTGCCTGGACCGGCCGATCGACGACGACGACGCGCATGTGCGGCTGGCCGCGGGCACCCACCATCTGAACGGCGAGCAGGCTCTGGGCTACGTACGCGCCCGCAAGAGCCTCGGCAACGGCAGCGACACCGACCGGATGGACCGTCAGCAGCGGTTCCTCGGCGCGCTCGTCGAGAAGGTGCAGAGCAACGGCGTGCTGCTGAACCCGACCCGGCTCTACCCCGTGCTCGACGCCGCCACCTCCTCGCTGACCACCGACCCCGGGCTCGCCAGCCTGCGCGGGCTCTACGACCTGGTGCGCGGCATGCGCGGCATCCCGGCCGACCGGGTCCGGTTCCTGACGGTGCCCCGCGAGTCGTACGCGTACAACGCCAACCGGGACCAGCTCGTCCAGCCCGCCGCCGAGCGGCTGTTCACGCAGCTGCGCAAGGACACGCCCGTGAAGGTGGCCGAACAGCCGCCCGAGGACGAGGAGTACGGCGCGCAGGACGAATACGGCACGGACGGCGAATCCGGGCAATATTCCGATGTACACGACGGATACGACGAATACGGCACGGACGAGGGCGACGAGGAGGGCGACGGGAAGCCCGGCTCCCCCGTCCACGGCCCCGGCGCCTCCCCGGCCCCCACCTTCCGCGGCAACACGGCCGGAGCGGCATCCTGCGGCTGAGACCGGACGTCCGCACGGCGCCTCAACCGCCCCTGGGTAAAGCTCCGGTCATCAGCTGACTCACAGGTTCAAAGAAATGGTCCGGATTGCCCAGTTGTAGGGGAGTGGAATTTGTCACCGTCCTCGCTTGACGCTGAACTGGGCGGATAGTGTGAGCGATCCGGTGCACCCGGCCATGCTTGCGAGCCCGGTCGCGCACTACTGACCGACTTGACCGGGCGCCCGCTTTTAAGGGGGGTGGGGCGCCGCGTGGCCCCGACGGAGGACACAGACAACCGTGGACGCGCAAGGCCGTGGGCGGGCTGACGACATCGACCCCGCAGATCAGTGGGTGCTCAACCCCCACACCGGTGACTACGAACTGCGACTGACCCCCTCCGCTGGGCAGTCGGGAGTGCCGAGCCCCCGACGCGCCGCCCCGCGCGGTGGCGGTCAGCGGCGCGACAGCCCGCAGGGTGGTGGCGGAGGCCGGCGTGACGTACCCCCGCAGCGCAGACGGCGCGAGGCGCCCGCGGTGCAGGAGCAGGGCCCCGGCCGGCGGCGTTCGCGGCCGAAGAAGAAGTCGAAGGCCAAGAAGATCATGCTCTGGACGTCCGGCGGCATGGCCATGGTCGTCCTGGTGGGCGCCGGGTTCGGCTACTGGTACTGGGAGCACCTCAACGGCAACATCACCTCGCAGGACGTGGTCGGAGCCAAGGACGGATTCGCCAAGGACGAGGCGATCAACATCCTCGTCATGGGCACCGACAAGCGCACCGGCAAGGGCAACGAGGGCTACGGCGACAAGGGCAGCGTCGGCCACGCCGACACCAATGTGCTGCTGCACGTCTCCAAGGACCGTACGAACGCGACCGCGTTGAGCATTCCGCGCGACCTCGTCGTGGACGTGCCGGACTGCCAGGTGAAGCAGCCGGACGGTTCCCTCAAGACCATCAAGGGCACGCCGAACGTCCGCTTCAACACCAGCCTGGGGCAGGACGACCGCGACCCCGGCTGTGTCATGAAGACCGTCAAGGCGGTCACGGGCATCACCGTCGACCACTTCATGACGGCGGACTTCAACGCGGTGAAGACGCTCTCCAGCGCCGTGGGCGGCGTCAGTGTCTGTGTCGGCAAGGACGTCAACGACCCGGACTCGCACCTCAAGCTGTCGGCGGGCACGCACAACCTTCAGGGCGAGCAGGCGCTGGCCTTCCTGCGCACCCGGCACAGCTTCGGCAACCAGGGCGACCTGGACCGGATCAAGGTGCAGCAGCAGTTCCTCGGTTCGCTGGCCCGCAAGATGAGTTCGAGCGACACGCTCACCAACCCGCGCAAGCTGACGAGCCTCGCCGAGGCGGCGACGAAGGCACTCACCGTCGACAAGGGCATCGGCAGCCTGAACAGCCTCAAGGACCTGGCCCTTGAGATCCGGAAGGTGCCGCCGAAGAACCTGTCGTTCACAACGGTGCCCGTGATCGACAACCCGGCGGAGCCGACCCCCGTGACCGTCGTCGTGAACCCGACGGCCGGTCCGCCGGTCTTCGACGCGATCAAGAACGACGTGTCCCTCACGGAGACGAAGAAGAAGCAGAAGGAGAAGCAGGACGCGAAGCTCAAGGGCCCCAAGTCCGCCGCCTCCGCGGTCCGCGTCAACATCTACAACGGCAGTGGCAGGACGGGCGCCGCTCAGGAAACTCTCACGGAACTGCAGAACACTGAGGGCGTACTGAAGTCGAGTCAGATGGGCAACAAGCCGAATCAGGCGAAGACGAGCCTCGAGTACGCGCCGGACCAGGCGGACCAGGCCCGGCGGCTCGCGGACATCATGGGCCTTCCGGCGTCCGCGCTGAAGGAAGGAAAGAGCGAGAAGAACGACCAGGGGCTGCCGGCGATGACCCTCATCCTCGGCGGCGACTTCAAGGGTGCGGGGACACCCGTCGACGGAGCCTCGGCGAAGGCGCCGGAGGTCGACAAGACAACAGCGGACAAGGCTGTGTGCGCCAAGTGACCAACCTCTGCCGCCTGTTGACTGTCTAAGTAAGTGACAGGGGCGGCCGAGTCGCTGTCACAGGGCGGGGAGGGCGGGGTAGGACATGGGGCGAGGCACTGTGCGTGGGGAGCGCACACGGCGGCCTGCCGGGCGGGGCGAACCACCGGACCAGGCGTCCGACCTGGGGTGGGACGACAGCCTGTACGAGGACGCGGCGGGCGGTGACGCGGACAGCCGCGGCCGCACCGCACGCGGCAGGCAGCGGGCGGCCGTCCGGCCGCGCCGCCGCAGACGACGGATACTGCGCTGGACCGCGAGCACTCTCGCGTTCCTGATAATCGGCACGGCAGGCGCGGGCTACCTCTGGTACCGGCATCTGAACGGCAACCTCGACACCGGAAAGCTCAATCTGGGCGAGCACAAGGTCCCCGAGCCGACGCCGAACGCGGCGGGCCAGACCCCGCTCAACATCCTCCTGATCGGCTCCGACAGCCGGAACACCAAGGAGAACCTGAAGCTCGGCGGGCACAAGCAGAGCGTCGGCTCCGCCCCGCTGGCCGACGTACAGATGCTGCTGCACCTGTCGGCCGACCGCAGCAACATGTCCGTGGTGAGCGTGCCGCGCGACACCCTGACCAGGCTGCCCAAGTGCACCGACCCGGAGTCCGGCAGGGTGTACCCGGCGACGGTCTCCCGGCAGATGGTGAACTCCTCGCTGGCCCGCGGCGGCCCCGGCTGCACGGTCGCCACCTGGGAGCAGCTGACCGGCATCCACATCGACCACTACATGATGGTCGACTTCTCGGGAGTCGTGTCGATGGCGGACGCGATCGGCGGCGTACCGGTCTGCGTCAGCGCCAACGTCAACTCCAGGAACAGCTCCGGCGAGGGCTCGGGCCTGAAACTGAAGAAGGGCACGACGTCCGTCAAGGGCGAGCAGGCCCTCCAGTGGCTGCGGACCCGGCACGGCTTCGAGGACGGCAGCGACATCGCGCGCGCCAAGGCGCAGCACATGTACATGAGCTCGATGGTGCGCGAGCTGCGCGAGAACGCGACGTTCAGCCACCCGGGCAAGCTGCGCACGCTCGCCGAGAAGGCGACGGACGCGCTGAGCGTCGACGACGGCCTCGACACGGTCAAGAAGCTGTACGACCTGAGCAACGAGCTGAAGCGGCCCGCGCCGAAGCGGATCACGATGACGACGATGCCGTTCGTGTACGAGGGTGCGCGCGTCGTGCCGAAGGAGCACGAGGCCGACGCGCTGTGGCGGCTGGTCCGTGACGACGTCGCGCTCGACGGCAAGGACAAGGACGGCAAGAAGGAGCCGAAGGACGAGACGTCCGACGATCCGGCCGCGGCCGACGACAAGATCGCGGTGCAGGTGCGCAACGGCACCCGTACGGCGACGACACCGGCGGCGCCCGGACGGGCCGCGCAGGTGGCGCAGGCACTCACCGCCAAGGGGTTCACGCAGGCGGTCGCGGACCAGGCGCAGTCCCTCGTCGAGGACCGGACGGTGATCCGCTTCCCGTCGGCCGATCTGGAGGGCGACGCCCAGGCGGTCGCCAAGTCCCTCGGGATCCCGGTGAGTTCGGTGGAGGAGTCGACGGACGTGTCCGGGGTGACGCTGATCGTGGGCGCCGACTGGAAGACGGGCACCAAGTACCCGGAGGCCACGGACGACGAGGACGCGAGCAAGGCACTGGACAAGGAGCAGACGCAGAACGGCGCGGACGACTCCACGTGCATGAAGGTGGAACCGGGCTACACCTGGTAGCGCACCTGGCGGCCGCTACGAGAACGGGGCGCGGGAGGTGAACTCCCGCGCCCCGTCGAAGAGTTGACGGTCAGTTGACCGCGGGCTCCTGCGGCACGGCCGGGCGCCGCGAGGCGATGACCTTCTTGGCGAGGGACTTCGGGCTGGTCAGGAAGCCCCAGCCCCACGTCATGTGCATCGTGGCGAGCGCGACGGGGATCTGGGCGCGCGCCTTCAGCGGCAGCCCCTTGCCCGCCGGGATCGAGCCCGCGACGATCGCCGCGAGGTAGCCGCCGGGGATCACGAAGCCCCACGGCGTGAGGGCGGCGCCGACCACGACACCCGCGGCGATCGCGCACACGGCGGCCGGCGGCGCGAGGTAGCGCAGGTTGATCGAGCCGGAGTGGAAGCGGGCGACGACGTGCCGCCAGCGGCCGTAGTTGCGGTACTGCTTGGCGAGTTCCCTGACGCTCGGCCGCGGCCGGTAGTCGACCAGCAGGTCGGGCGAGAACCAGATGAGGCCGCCCGACTCGCGGATCCGGAAGTTCAGCTCCCAGTCCTGGGCGCGGATGAACTCCTCGTTGTACCCGTCGAGCTTCTCGAGCACCTCGCGGCGGAAGACGCCCAGGTAGACCGTCTCGGCCTGCTGTGCCTCGCCGCCCGTGTGGAACGCGGCGTTGCCGACGCCGATCTTCGAGGTCATCGCGGCGGCGACGGCCTGCTCCCAGGCGTTGGTGCCCTGGGCGTGCATGATGCCGCCGACGTTCATCGCCCCGGTCTCCTCCAGGAGGCGGACGGCGGTGGCGATGTAGCCGGGCGAGAGCGCGGCGTGCCCGTCGACGCGGACGACGACCGGATGGCGGGAGGCCTTGATCGCGGCGTTCAGGGCGGCGGGGGTGCGGCCCGTCGGGTTCGGCACCGTGGACACGCGTTTGTCCGAGGAGGCGGTTTCGGCGACGAGCCGCGCGGCGACCTCGTCCGTACGGTCGGTGGAGGGGCCGAGGGCGAGCACGACCTCCATCTCGCCGTCGTACTCCTGCGCCAGGATCGCCTCGACGGCCTCCTTCAGGTGCCGCTCCTCATTGAGGATGGGCATGATCACGGAGACGGCCGGGAGCTGCGGGACAGAGTTGGCGGTTGCGTTCATCGCGGGTCACGTTACCGCTAATGGGGGACACGGGCGCGCGCCGCCGAGTCGCTGCCGTGGGCAGCAGATCGTATGGGCCTACTGTGCTCGCGTCCCACGCCCACTGTCGCGGAGGTGTCCCCCGGTGCCCACGCCGCCCCGCTCCCCCGACCGTCCGCAGCGGCCGTCCCGCCCCCAGGGACAGGCCCGCAGGCCAGGACGGCCGCCGCTCAGGAAGAAGTCGCGGTGGGCCATGCGGGTGGCGACGGCGCTCTCGGTGACGGTGCTCGCCGCGGCCGGCGTCGGGCACGCGCTCGTCACCGGCATCGGCTCCGGGATCCACCGGATCGACCCCTTCAAGGACATGAAGAACCGTCCCGCCGCGGGCGACGGAATGAACGTGCTGCTCGTCGGCACCGACGGCCGCGACAAGATCAGCGACGAGGAGCGCCAGAAGTACAAGCTGGGCGGGGCGCCCTGCCACTGCACGGACACCGTGATGATCGTGCACATCTCGGCGAACCACGACCGCGCCTCCGTCGTCTCCCTCCCCCGCGACTCGTACGCGGAGATCCCGGCGCACACCGACCAGAACAGCGGCGAGAAGCACCACCAGCACCCCGTGAAGCTGAACGCGGCGTACGCGGAGGGCGGGCCGCAGCTGACGCTGCGCACGGTCGAGCACATGACGAAGGTGAAGCTCGACCACTATCTGGAGGTCGACTTCACCAGCTTCATGAAGACGGTCGACGAGCTCGGCGGCGTCGACATCTGCACGGACACCCCGCTCAAGGACTCCTACTCCGGGCTCGACATGGACGCCGGCACCCACCAGTTGAACGGCGGGGAGGCCCTGCAGTACGTGCGGGCCAGGCACATGGACAGCGCGGGCGACCTCGGCCGGATGCAGCGCCAGCAGCGGTTCATGGCCGCGCTGATCTCGAAGGCGACGTCGTCGGGCGTGCTGCTCAATCCGGTCCGGTTCCGCGGTGTCGCCTCTACGATGCTCAGCTCGGTCCGCGCCGACAAGGGCTTCGGCTCGGACGAGATGGTGGACCTGGCGCGGGCGATGCGGAACTTCTCCCCGTCGTCCTCCGAGTTCACAACCGTGCCGATCGGGAACATGAGCTACCCCGTGCCGAACATCGGCTCCACCGTGAAGTGGGACGACAAGAAGTCCGCGGCCCTGTTCAAGGCGCTGCGCGAGGACAAGCCGCTCTCCCCGCACCGGCCGAAGGCGAAGAAGGCGGCCGTGGTCGACGTCGCGCCGAGCGAGATCCAGGTCCAGGTGGAGAACGGGACGGCGTCGGCGGGGCTCGGCAAGAAGGTCGACTCCGCGCTGAAGAGGACGGGGTTCCGTACGACGGGGGCGCCCGCCAACGCGGACGACCGCACCGCGAAGCGGACGACCGTGCTGTACGACCCGGGGTGGGACCGGTCGGCCAAGTCGTTGGCGGCGGCGTTGCCGGGGGCGGAGATGGAGGCGGTGGACGGTCTCGGGCCGACGTTGAAGGTTGTCGCCGGGGCGGACTATGAGGGTGTGCGGGCCGTGCGTGCGCAGGACGCTGACGCCGGGTCGTACGGGGCGGTTACCGGGGACCAGGTCGTGTGCGGGTGAGCTGGGCCGGGGTTGCGGTCGCGGGGGCGCTGCCCCCGGACCCCTGCTCCTCAATCGCCGGAGGGGCTTGATTTGCCGAGCTTGATTGGCTCACGCGTCGCCTGATTGCGCCCGTAGCTCCTTGATGGCGCGGCGACGGGCCAAGCGGTGTTGGCGGCGGATCTGGGCCTCCTGGTAGCGGCGGCGGTCGCGGTCGGTCTCCGGTTCCACCGGGGGGACCGTGCGGGGCTTGCCGTCCGCGTCGACCGCCGCGAAGACCAGGTACGCCGAGCCGACCTGCTGGGCGGGGGTCGACTCGTTCCAGCGCTCGGCGAGGACCCGCACGCCCACCTCCATCGACGTGCGCCCCGTCCAGTTCACCTGCGCCTTCACGTGCACCAGGTCGCCCACGCGCACCGGCTCCAGGAACGCCATCTCGTCCATGGAGGCCGTCACCGCAGGTCCGCCCGAGTGCCGGCCGGCCACCGCACCCGCCGCGTCGTCCACCAATTTCATGATCACGCCACCGTGCACGGTGCCGAGGAGATTGGTGTCGTTGTGCGTCATGATGTGCGACAACGTCGTGCGGGAAGCGGAAGTCGGCTTGCCCGGAATGTCCGATTCCGCGCCGTGGGCCTGGTCTGTCATGCCGCCAACCTTATGCGCGCGACGATTGTGTTAGCTCTGCAACAGCCATGGTGCGATTTCACCTCAGGGCTTGTAAGGCACGTATTCGCGCACGGCACACTGAGCCCTATGAATGATTGGCCCGACGGGCGAGGCGACAGGCAGGGCGGCGCGGGCCGCGGCGGATACGGCCGTGGCAGCGGCAGCGCGCGCCCGGAAGGCGCTCGTGTCATGCCGCACGTACAGCGCCCCGTGCCGCAGCAGCCGCCGCCCCCGTACGACGGTGGTGGGTACGACCAGTCGTACAACGACGGGTACAACACGGGCCAGGTCTACGGCCAGCCGAGCGGCCGGGGCCGGGGTGGCGGCTTCGACGACGGCGGCGGCGACTACGGGCCGCCGACCGGCAGTCCGGTGCGGCCGCCCAACTGGGGCAAGCGCATCAAGCGGACCGTCCTCGCGGTGGTCGTCGTGGTGGTCGTCGCGAGCGTCGGCACGTACTTCTGGGCCGACTCCAAGCTGCACCGCGACGTCGACCTGTCGAAGGTCATCGACCGGCCCGAGGCGGGCGACGGCACGAACTACCTGATCGTCGGCACCGACAGCCGCGAGGGCATGTCCGCCGAGGACAAGAAGAAGCTGCACACCGGCTCCGCCGAGGGCAAGCGCACGGACACGATGATGATCCTGCACGTCGGCTCGAACGGGGACACCCTCGTCTCGCTGCCGCGTGACTCGAACGTCGAGATCCCCGCGTACAAGGGCGCCGAGTCCGGCAAGACGTACCCGGCCACCGGGCGTCAGACGAAGCTGAACGCCGCGTACTCGGAGGACGGCCCGACGCTGCTCGTGCGCACCGTCGAGGCCAACACAGGGCTGCACATCGACCACTACGCGGAGATCGGCTTCGGCGGCTTCGCGAGCATCGTGGACGCGGTCGGCGGCGTCGAGATGAACCTGAAGGAGGGCTTCAAGGACAAGTGGTCCGGGGCCGACTTCCAGAAGGGCAAGCAGACCCTCGACGGCCAGCAGGCCCTCGCGTTCGTCCGCACCCGGCACGCCTTCGCCCAGTCCGACCTGCAACGCACCAAGAACCAGCAGCAGTTCCTCGGGGCGCTCGCGCACAAGGTGTCCTCGCCCGGCACCGTCCTGAACCCGTTCACGCTGTACCCGACGATGGGTGCGGGCCTCGACTCGCTCACCGTCGACAAGGACATGAGCCTGTTCTCGCTCGGCAAGATGTTCCTGGCGATGAAGTCGGTCAACGGCGGTGACGGCAAGTCCATGAACATGCCGACGAGCGGTTCGGTCGGCGGCAATCTGCTGTGGGACAAGGCCAAGGTCAAGCAGCTCGTCGACCAGTTCAACAACGACGAGAAGGTCACGGTCTCCAGCGACTGAGGCCAGGATGTCGTCATGACGTCCGCTCTCGTACTCGGTGCCGCCGGTGGAGTGGGCCGGGCCGTCGTGGCCCGGCTCGCCGCCGGCGGTACGCATGTGGTCGCGGTCGACCTGGATCCAGCGGTGCGCCAACTGGCGGGCGTGCACGCCACGTTGGTGGGTGATGCCGCCGAACCGGGCATCATCGGGCGGGCCTTCGACGCCGCGCCCGAGCCGCCCGCCGTGCTCGTGCACGCACTGCTGCACGAACTGCGGGTGCCGCTCGGTGAGTTGGACTCGGCGCAGTGGCACAAGGTGTTCCACGTCGGGCTCGTCTCCGCGTGGCAGGCCGCCGCCGAGCTGGCGCGGCGCAAGGGCGAGGGGCCCGCGTCCGTGGTCCTCGTCGGCTCGGTGCACGCGCACCGCGCGGCGCCCGACTGCGCCCCGTACGCGGTCGCCAAGGCGGGGCTCGGGGCGCTCGCGCGCGCGGCGGCCGTGGAGTGGGGTCCGCGGGGCGTGCGCACCAACGTCGTCGAGCCCGGCTTCGTACCGGTCGAACGCAACGCCCACCGCTGGCGCGAGCCCGCCGCGCGCGCCCGCGTCGAGGCGGACTACCCGCTCGGCCGGCTCTGCTCGCCCGAGGAGATCGCCGAGGTCGTCGCCTTCCTGGCCGGTCCCTCGTCCTCGTACGTCAATGGGGTCTGCCTGCCCGTGGACGGCGGGTATCTCGCGGTGCTCCCGGAAGTCACAAAAGGTGGTGCGGCGGGCCCCCGGTCCTGACACCCTGCACCGATGGATCGCGAAGAGATCTCCCGCATCGCCCACACCGACCACCCCGTCAAGGCGCCGCTCGGCGACGACTCCGTGCGCGAGCTGCTGCGCCATGCCCTGCCGCGCGGCGACGAGCGCGTCCTCGACCTTGGCTGCGGCCCCGCCGAATGGCTGCTGCGGGCGCTGACCGAGCGGCCCGGCACCCGGGCCGAGGGGATCGACCTGGACGCGGGCGCCCTGGCCCAGGCGCGCGAGCGGGCGGAGGCGGCGGGCGTGGCCGACCGGCTCACGCTGCACCACAAGGCAGCGGAGGACTTCACGCCGGAGGAGCTCTTCGACACCGTGCTCAGCGTCGGCGCCGCGCACGCCTTCGGCGGCCTGCTGCCCACCCTCGACGCGGCCCGCGCACACCTGGCGCCGGGCGGCCGGGTCCTGATCGGCGACGGCTACTGGGAGTCCGAGCCCGGCCCGGAGGCCGTCGAGGTGCTCGGCGACTTCGCCGACCTGCCGACGACCCTCGACAAGGTCTCCGCGGCGGGCTGGACCCCGGTCTCGGCGCACCTCAGCACCCGGCACGAGCTGGACGCGTACGAATGGTCCTGGCTCGGCTCCGTCGCGAACCACGCCCTCGACCACCCGGACCACCCCGCAAGCCCCGACCTCCTCGCCCTGGTCACCACCCGCCGCACGGAATGGCTCCGCGGCTACCGCGACTCCTTCGGCTTCGCGTGTCTGGTGCTGCGCAGGACGCACGAAGGCCCCTGATCCGTGCGGGGTCATCAGGGGCCTGGGTGCGAGCGGGGTTACGGCAGGTTGCGGGCCATGACGATGCGCTGGACCTGGTTCGTGCCCTCGTAGATTTGGGTGATCTTGGCGTCGCGCATCATGCGCTCGACCGGGTAGTCGCGGGTGTACCCGTAGCCGCCGAGGAGCTGGACGGCGTCCGTGGTGACCTCCATCGCGACGTCCGAGGCGAAGCACTTGGCGGCGGCGCCCTGGAAGGTGAGGTCCTTGTCGCCGCGCTCCGACTTGGCGGCGGCCGCGTAGGTCAGCTGGCGGGCGGCCTCGATCTTCATGGCCATGTCCGCGAGCATGAACTGGATGCCCTGGAAGTCGCCGATCGGCTTGCCGAACTGCTTGCGCTCCTGGACGTAGCCCTTGGCGTAGTCGAGGGCGCCCTGCGCGACACCGAGCGCCTGCGCGGCGATGGTGATGCGGGTGTGGTCGAGGGTCTTCATCGCCGTGGCGAAGCCGGTGCCCTCGTCGCCGATCATGCGGTCGGCGGGGATGCGGACGTTGTCGAGGTAGACCTCGCGGGTCGGCGAGCCCTTGATGCCGAGCTTCTTCTCGGGGGCGCCGAAGGAGACACCCTCGTCGGACTTCTCGACGACGAAGGCGGAGATGCCCTTCGAGCGCTTCTCGGGGTCGGTGACCGCCATGACCGTGTAGAACTCGGACTCGCCGGCGTTGGTGATCCAGCGCTTCACGCCGTTGAGGATCCAGTGGTCGCCGTCGCGCACCGCGCGGGTCTTCATGCCCGCGGCGTCCGAACCGGCGTCCGGCTCGCTCAGGCAGTACGAGAACATGCCGTCGCCCTTGGCCAGCGGGCCCAGGTACTTCTTCTTCAGCTCCTCGGAGCCGGAGAGGATCACGGGCAGCGAGCCCAGCTTGTTCACGGCCGGGATCAGGGAGGACGAGCAGCAGACGCGCGCCACCTCCTCGATCACGATGACCGTGGCGAGCGCGTCGGCGCCCGCGCCGCCGTACTCCTCGGGGACGTGCACGGCGTGCAGGTCGGACGCCGTGAGCGCGTCGAGGGCCTCGCGCGGGAAGCGCGCCTCCTCGTCCACCGCGGCGGCGTGCGGGGCGATCTTCGCCTCGGCCAGCGCGCGGATCGTCTCGCGGAGCATGTCGTGCTCCTCGGACGGGCGGTACAGGTCGAAGTCAGCCGATCCGGCCAAGGTCTCTCACGCTCCAAGCCACGCTTTTACTGGTGCTAACTACCGTTAAGTAACCAGAATTTTAGTTCTCGGCCCACACCACGGATACGTGAGCTACGCGACAAAGGGAAAGTTGCCCGGTGAGGCGCCTTCACATGCCACGGCTATGCTCGGCAGCGCCCTGAAGCACCCACACCTCTGGAGCACCGCGATATGGCCCTCAAGATCACCGTGATCGGCACCGGCTACCTCGGCGCGACCCACGCCGCAGCCATGGCCGAGCTCGGCTTCGAGGTGCTCGGCCTGGACGTCGTGCCCGAGAAGATCGACATGCTCACGCGGGGCGAGGTCCCGATGTACGAGCCGGGCCTCGAGGAGCTGCTGCGCAAGCACGTCTCGGGGTTCGAGGGGTCGAGCGGCCGGCTGCGCTTCACGATGGACTGGGCGGAGGCCGGGGACTTCGGCGACGTGCACTTCGTGTGCGTGAACACGCCGCAGAAGCACGGCGAGTACGGCTGCGACATGTCGTACGTCGACTCCGCCTTCACCTCGCTCGCGCCGCACCTGAAGGAGGGCGCGCTCGTCGTCGGCAAGTCGACGGTGCCGGTGGGCTCGGCCGCCCGCCTCACCGAACTGCTGCCGCAGCACGCGGAGTTGGCGTGGAACCCGGAGTTCCTGCGCGAGGGCTTCGCCGTGAACGACACCCTGCACCCGGACCGGATCGTGGTCGGCGTGAACAGCGACCGTGCCGAGCAGCTGCTGCGCGAGGTGTACGCGAAGCCGCTCGCCGAGGGCACGCCGTTCATCGTGACGGACTACCCGACCGCCGAGCTGGTGAAGACCTCGGCGAACTCCTTCCTCGCCACGAAGATCTCCTTCATCAACGCCATGGCCGAGGTCTGCGAGGCGGGCGGCGGCGACGTCGCGAAGCTCGCCGAGGCCATCGGCTACGACGAGCGGATCGGGCACAAGTTCCTGCGCGCCGGGATCGGCTTCGGCGGCGGCTGCCTGCCGAAGGACATCCGCGCGTTCATGGCGCGCGCCGGCGAACTCGGCGCGGACCAGGCCCTGACCTTCCTCCGCGAGATCGACTCGATCAACATGCGGCGGCGCGGCGCGATGGTCGAGATGGCCCGCGAGGCTTTGGATTCAGGGGGCGAGCGCGGAGCGCTCTCGGGCAGGGATGGTGGCGGGCGACGGGCGGGAGGCGGGGCGTTCCTGGGCAAGCGGGTCGCCGTGCTGGGTGCGACCTTCAAGCCCGACTCCGACGACGTACGCGACTCCCCGGCCCTCAATGTCGCCGGGCAGATCCACCTCCAGGGCGGCCAGGTCACGGTCTACGACCCGAAGGGCATGGACAACGCGCGGCGCGTGTTCCCGACGCTCGGCTACGCGGACTCGGCGCTGGAAGCCGTGCGCGGGGCGGACATCGTGCTGCACCTCACCGAGTGGCGCGAGTTCCGCGAGCTGGACCCGGCGGAGCTGGCCAAGGTCGCCGCGAACCCGGTGCTCCTGGACGGCCGCAACGCGCTGGACAGTGCGCTGTGGCGGGCGGCCGGGTGGACGTACCGGGCGATGGGGCGCCCGTCGGCGTAACCCTTTCCGAGGTACTGGAGGTACTACTTGGCGCGGTAGCGCCGCATCTTCGCCCGAGCCCCGCAGACCGCCATGTCGCACCAGCGACCGCGGCCCGCGGGGCTCCGGTCGTAATACGCCCAGTGGCAGTCGGCCGCCTCGCAGGCCTTGAGTCGCGCCCAGGTGCCGTCCCCGCGCGCCTCCGCGATGGCGGCCGCCACGCGCCCGGCCAGGGCGCCGCCGTCCACCGGGACCAGGCTCGCCGCGCCGTCCCGCTCGTCGACCGCCACCCGCAGCGGGACCGGGGCGAGCAGCTCGCTCAGCGGGGTCACCGCGCGGTGCGGCGGGTGGCCCGCGTGGGCCAGGCACGCCGCGCGCAGCGACTCGCGCAGTGCGCGTGCCTCGTCGACCCCGCCCGCCGCGATGCCGAAGCGCTCGCGCACCTCGGTCCGGTCCAGCGCGTCCTCGCCCGTCGTGATGTCGAGCAGCGTGTTCACCAGGGCCTCGATCAGGGCGAGGCCGCCGGGTGCGGTCTGGCGGGCATTCATGGTTGCGACGTTACCCCCAGTGCGGGAGTATGCAGTCACGCCGAAGTTACCGGTTGACCCCGTATAGGGGTAACACGAGGAGGCATCATGCCCATCGCACAACTCGGAGTCGTCGTCCTGGACTGTCCGCGGCCGCGCGAGCTGGCGGAGTTCTACGCCGCTCTGCTCGGCGGCAGCATCACGGGGGCCGAGGAGGACTGGGTCGACGTCACGGCGCCGGGCGGCCACCGCCTCGCGTTCCAGCAGGCCCCGGGGTACGTGGCGCCCTCGTGGCCCGCGCCGGACGCGTCGCAGCAGTTCCACCTCGACCTGACCGCGGAGGACCTGGACGCGGCGGAGAAGGAGGTGCTCGCGCTGGGGGCCACGGTGCTCGACGCGGAGGACCGTTCGCGCAGCTGGCGCGTTTACGCGGACCCGGCGGGGCACCCGTTCTGCCTCTGTGCCTGCTGATCCTGCGGCGCTTGCCGATCCTGCTGCGCTTGCCGTCCGTCCGACCGAGGGAGCCGTCATGGCCTTCGCGAAAATCGGCACCATCGCGTACGACTGTCCCGACCCCCTCGCGCTCGCCGAGTTCTACGCGGCCGTGCTCGGCGGCGAGATCGAGAACTACGAGGGCAAGGGGTACTGGTACAACCTGTATCCGCCGGGCGGGCAGCGGCTGTCCTTCCAGCGGGTCCCGGACCACCGGCCCCCGCAGTGGCCCGCCGCCGACCACGACTCGCAGCAGCTCCATCTCGACCTCGACGTGGAGGACATCGAGGCCGCGCAGGAGAAGATCCTCGCCCTCGGCGCGGTGCCGCTCGACCTGGACGACGAGGGCGGCGCCCGCGACTTCCGGGTGTACGCGGATCCGGCGGGGCATCCGTTCTGCTTGATCCGGCCTGATCCAAACGACAAGCCCTAGGGCTCGTCCTTACGGTTCGGGGGTCGCCGTCGACGGGCCGCGGCGGTGCCGTGCGGCGCGGGCGGTGAACTCGGTGCTGCGCAGCACCCGTTGGACGTTGCCCCAGGTGAGCAGGGCGAGTTCGGCGTCGGTCCAGCCGCGGGTCTGGAGTTCCACGATCAGGGACGGGTAACCGGCGACGTCGGCGAGGCCCTCCGGGTGCGCGTCCCCGGTGTCGTACGTCCCGGACAGGCCCACCGACTCGGGGCCCGCGAGGCGGCGCACGTGGTCGATGTGGTCGGCCACGTCGCGCAGGGCCGGGCCGGTGCGGTCCGCCGAGCACGGCACCAGGCACAGCCCGCCGTGCTCGCCCAGGGCGCCGAGGAGTTCGTCCGGGGCGTTCTCCGGGTGGTGGTTCAGGGCGTGGGCGCCGGAGCGGGTCAGGGTGACCGGGGCCTTGGAGACGGCGAGGACGCGGGCGGCGGTCGCGGCCGAGGCGCCGGTGAGGTCGACGAGCAGGCCGAGCCGGTTCATCTCCCGTACGACCTCCTCGCCGAACCGGGTCAGGCCGTCGTCCGACGCCCAGGACGTGCCGCTCAGCGTGAGGGCGCGCAGGCCGAGGGCGTGCAGGGAGCGCAGCGCGCCGAGCGAGTCGGCGGCCGCCGAGGCCGGGGCGGGGCCGATGAGGACGGCGATACGGCCGTGGGCGCGGGCGTCGGCGGTGTCCGAGGCGGAGCGGGCGAGGCGGAGGTCCTCCGGGTGGCGGGACACGATGTTGGTGATCAGGTCGATCTGTTCCAGCGTCGAGGTGATCGGGGCGTCGGGGGCCACGTGCGGGGCCCAGAGCTGCGCGCCGGTGCCGCCCGCGTGCAGCCTCGGCAGGTCGGCCTCCACGGCGCTCTCGCCCAGTTCCAGGTCGTACCAGGGGAGGGTGCGCAGGACCTGCGGGAGGCCGCAGTATCCGTCGGCGACGGGGTGGCGGGCGAGGAGGGCGTGGGGTGGGGTGGGGGCGGGTGTGGTGGGTGCGTTGACCGTGTCGGCCGGGACGGGGCCTGTGGGTGCGGGTCTCGCGTGGTCGGAGGGGGCGTCCTCCTCGGCGGTGGGCCTGGTGGATTCCAGGTCACCGGCCTCGGCGGGAGCGCTGAGCTCGTCCTGTAGGTCTGCCATGGCAGGGCTCCGGACGTCGGTGGGACAGTCGTTCGGACCACCGTTGCACGGGGTGGGGGCGGGGTCTCGGCGAGCGGTGCCGTTCGGGTGGGCGGGGGTGCTGTTGGGCGGGGCCGGTGGGGTGGGGCCGTGTCGGGGTTCCGCCCCACTTCCACGTTGCGCGGCACCGGCGGGGGGCTTACCGGGGTTGCCGCCCCACGCCCGCGTTGCCCCGCGACGGGGTCCGGAGCCGTGCCGGGGCCGACGCCCCACACACCTCGATACGCGGCGCCGGCCCCCGCTCCACCCCTACCGATCCCCCGGTCATCTCCCACCCGCCCGCCCCCTCCGGGGGCTTCGGCCCCCGGGGCTGCACCGACATCGACGCCAACCGTGTCGGCTGCACGGCGCCGGGCCGGGGGGCGGAAGCGGGGTCGGCTCCCGTGGTCATGGGTGCGCGGCACCGGGGGCCGCCTTGCCCACCCTGCCGCCGCAGGCGGCAGATTGCCCAAGGCGGTGACGGCCGACCGCACGGGTGGGGAGGCGTGATCGGCGGACACCCCCAAGTCGGTTGCGGCCCACCGCCACGGGCGGGAAGCCGTAGTCGGCCAGTGGTCCGAGGCGGGGCGGGCTCGGCCGACACCGGTGGGCGGCGTGCCAAGGCGGCACCTTGCCCCAGGGCGGGGGCAGGGCTCAGTCGGCGCCAGTGGGTAGTCGAATCAGGCGGCGCGTCGCCCCAAGCAGGGCGCGGCTCGGCCGGCGCGGGTGGGCAGTGGCGGATGCCCCGGGCAGGGCAGGGCAGGGCAGGGCTCAGCCCGCACGGCTGGGCCGTCGGTCGCGCCTCGCGGCGGGTTGGCGCGAGGCGCGCCGGTCGTCGCCGGTGTGGTGCCGGGGCACGGGAGGCCGAAGCCCCCGGAGGGGGCGGGTGGGTGGGAGATGAGCGGAGGGGCGGAGGGAGAGGGAGATGGGCTCCGCGCGGGGAGGCAAAACCCGGGCGGGGGGCCGCGCCACCCGGTCGGCCGACGGGAGCCTCCGGTGGGCCGAACCCACCGGCAGGCCCCGCGGCGGAGCCGTACCGTGCCACCGGCCCCCGCAACCACCCCACCCGGTCCGGCGGAGCTACCCGTCCAGCCGGGACAGCGTCGCGTTCGACGGCCCCCGGCGACCCCGGAGGTCGGTGGACACCGATTCCGCGGCGTCGAGGACCCGGACCGCGTTGTGCCACGTCAGCTTGGCGAGGTCCGCGCGGGACCAGCCCCGGTCGAGGAGTTCGGCGATGAGGTTCGGGTAGCCCGAGACGTCGTCCAGGCCGTCCGGTGTGAACGCCGTGCCGTCGTAGTCGCCGCCGATGCCGATGTGGTCGATGCCGGCGACCTCGCGCATGTGGTCGAGGTGGTCCGCCACCGTCGAGACCGTGGCGACCGGCCGCGGCCGCGCCTCCTCGAAGGCACGGTGCAGCTTCATCGCCTCCGGGGACGTGTCCAGGTGGTGGTAGCCGTGGGCCCTCAAATTCTCGTCCGCCGCCGACGTCCAGTCGACCGCCGCCTGCAACACGAACTTGGGGACGAAGGTGGCCATCGCCACTCCCCCGTTCCCCGGCAGGCGTTCCAGCACGTCGTCCGGGATGTTGCGCGGGTGGTCGCACACCGCGCGGGAGGAGGAGTGGGAGAAGATCACGGGCGCTTCCGAGACGTCCAGCGCCGCCCGCATCGTCGTCGCCGCGACGTGCGACAGGTCGACGAGCATGCCTTCGCGGTTCATCTCCCTGACCACCTCGCGGCCGAAGGCCGAGAGACCACCGACGCCCGGCTCGTCCGTCGCCGAGTCCGCCCACGCGATGTTGTCGTTGTGGGTCAGGGTCATGTAGCGCACGCCCAGCGCGTACAGCGCGCGCAGCGTGGCGAGGGAGTTGTTGATCGAGTGGCCGCCCTCGGCGCCCTTCAGCGAGGCGATACGGCCTTCCGCCCGCGCCGCCTCCATGTCCGCCGCCGTCCGCGCCTCCCGCAGCTCACCCGCGTACCGGGCGATCAACTGGTCGACGCAGTCGATCTGTTCGAGGGTGGCGGAGACCGCCGCGTCGCCGGTGAGGTCCGTGCGGACGTAGACCGACCAGAACTGTGCGCCGACGCCGCCGGCCCTCAACCGCGCCAGGTCCGTGTGGAGATGGGCGCTCTGGTCGGTGGCGATGTCGCGCGCGTCGATGTCGTACGTGACCTGCTCGCGCAGCGCCCACGGCAGGTCGTTGTGTCCGTCGACGACGGGGAACTCGGCGAGCAGCGAACGGGCTTCCGCGAGCCCTGCGGACGAACTCATGCGCCCGCTCACTTCCCGAAGCCGAAGCCGGTGCCCGAGCCCTCGACCTTGGCCCGCAACCGCTTGCCCTTCTCGGTGGCCTGGTCGTTCAGCTCCTGCTGGAAGTCCTTCATCCGGCCGAGGAGTTCCTCGTCGTGCGCGGCCAGCATGCGCGCCGCGAGCAGGCCCGCGTTGCGCGCGCCGCCGACCGACACCGTGGCGACCGGGACGCCCGCCGGCATCTGCACGATGGAGAGCAAGGAGTCCATGCCGTCGAGGTACTTGAGCGGGACCGGGACACCGATCACCGGCAGCGGCGTCACCGACGCCAGCATGCCGGGCAGGTGGGCCGCGCCGCCCGCGCCCGCGATGATCGCCTTCAGGCCGCGCCCGGCGGCCTGCTCCCCGTAGGAGATCATCTCGTGCGGCATCCGGTGCGCGGAGACGACGTCGACCTCGTAGGGGATCTCGAACTCGTCGAGGGCCTTGGCCGCGGCCTCCATGACCGGCCAGTCGGAGTCCGAGCCCATCACGATGCCCACCACGGGGCTCGTTGCGGAAGTCATTCTGTGATCGTTCCTCGCAGGTAGCCGGCTGCGTGACGGGCGCGCTCCAACACGTCGTCCAGGTCGTCGCCGTAGGTGTTGACGTGACCGACCTTGCGGCCGGGCTTCACGTCCTTGCCGTACATGTGGATCTTGAGCTGCGGGTCGCGGGCCATGCAGTGCAGATACGCGCTGTACATGTCCGGGTAGTCGCCGCCGAGGACATTGCACATGACCGTCCACGTCGCGCGCGGGCGCGGGTCGCCGAGCGGCAGGTCGAGGACGGCGCGGACGTGGTTCGCGAACTGGGACGTGATCGCCCCGTCCTGCGTCCAGTGGCCGGAGTTGTGCGGGCGCATCGCGAGCTCGTTGACCAGGATGCGGCCGTCGCGGGTCTCGAAGAGCTCGACCGCGAGGTGGCCGACCACGCCGAGCTCCTGCGCGACGCGCAGCGCCAGCTCCTGCGCCTCGCCGGCCAGGGCCTCGTCCAGCTCGGGCGCGGGCGCGATCACCGTGTCGCAGACGCCGTCGACCTGCTGGGACTCGACGACGGGGTACGCGACGGCCTGGCCGTGCGGGGAGCGGACGACGTTGGCCGCCAGCTCCCGTACGAAGTCGACCTTCTCCTCGGCGAGGACCGGGACGCCCGCCTTGAACGGGTCCGCGGCGTCGGCCTCGGAGCGGACGAACCAGACGCCCTTGCCGTCGTAGCCGCCGCGCACCGTCTTGAGGATGACGGGGAAGCCCTCGCCCTCCTCGGCGAACGCGACCACGTCGGCCGGGTCCGTCACGATGCGGTGGCGCGGGCACGGCACGTCGAGCGACGTGAGCTTCGCGCGCATCTCGCCCTTGTCCTGGGCGTACAGCAGCGCGTCGGGACCGGGGCGGACGGGGATACCGTCCGCCTCCAGGGCCCGGAGGTGCTCTGTCGGTACGTGCTCGTGATCGAAGGTGATCACGTCGCAGCCGCGCGCGAACTCACGCAGCGTGTCCAGGTCGCGATGGTCGCCGACCACGACATCGCCGACGACCTGGGCCGCGGAGTCCTGCGGGGTGTCACTGAGGAGCTTGAACCTGATGCCGAGCGGGATGCCTGCCTCGTGTGTCATACGAGCGAGCTGTCCACCGCCGACCATGCCGACTACGGGGAACGTCACCGGTCCAGGGTATCGGCCATTTGACCGGATCCCGCACCCGCCTCTTCCTGTAGGAAAGGACAAGGGGAGGGCGAGGGGCGGGTGGGAAGGCCGCAGGGAGGGCGCATCGACGCCGTCCCCCGACGCCGGACGGGGCCCCCGGTTAGCATGGCTGGGTCGGTCATGACCGGACGACCGGCCCGGATCACGAAACGACGGGGGCTGAGGCGACCACCATGGGGATCACCGGACGTACCGGCCGCATCGGGGCACTGCGACAGCGGCTCGCGGGCATGGCCCGTGAGGTCGCGAAGTTCGGTGTCGTCGGCGCCCTGGGCGTCTTCGTGAACTTCGCCGTCTTCAACCTCATGCGGCACAGCACCGACCTCCAGGTGGTGCGGGCCAGCGTGATCGCGACGGTCGTCGCCATCGGCTTCAACTACGTGGGGTTCCGCTACTTCACGTATCGCGACCGCGACAAGAGCGGCCGCACCAAGGAACTCACGCTGTTCCTGCTGTTCAGCGCGGCGGGCCTGATCATCGAGAACGGGGTCCTGTACGCGGCGACGTACGGGTTCGGCTGGAACAGCTCGCTGCAGAGCAACATCTTCAAGTTCCTCGGCATGGGGCTCGCGACCCTGTTCCGGTTCTGGTCGTACCGGACGTGGGTGTTCAAGACGCTGCCCGCGCGGGAGGCCGTGGCCAGCGCGGAATCGTTCCTCGGCGAGTCGCCGTCGGCGCCGCCCGTCCGCAGCCGCTGAGCCGGGGGCCGGCGCCCGGGGGGGGCGTCACCTGACCATGTGCTCCTCGTCGCCGTCCGGCGTCTTCTTCAGCGGCGTACGGGAGAGGAACAGGCCGAAGACCGGCGGGCTGCTCTGGAGCATTTCGAGGCGGCCGCCGTCGGCCTCCGCCAGGTCGCGGGCGACGGCGAGGCCGATGCCCGTGGAATTGCGGCCGCTGATGGTCCGCTCGAAGATCCGCGAGCCCAGTTCCGCCGGGACGCCCGGCCCCTCGTCCGTGACCTCGACGATGGCCTGGCTGCCGGTGACCCGGGTGCGCAGGGCGACCGTGCCGCCACCGTGCATGAGCGAGTTCTCGATCAGCGCCGCCAGGACCTGGGCGACCGCGCCGGGCGTGCCGACGGCCGTGAGGTGGCGCTTGCCGGAGGAGACGATCGCGCGCCCGGCGCTGCGGTAGGCGGGCCGCCACTCCTCCAGCTGCTGCTTGAGCACCTCGTCCAGGTCGAAGGGGACGGCGGAGCCGGTCCGCGGGTCGCGGGAGTTCGTGAGCAGCCGCTCGACGACGTCGGTGAGCCGCTCGACCTGCGCGAGCGCGATCGTCGCCTCCTCCTTCACCTCGTCGAGGTCCTCGGTCATCGTGATCTCCTCCAGGCGCATGGAGAGCGCCGTGAGGGGCGTGCGCAGCTGGTGCGAGGCGTCGGCGGCCAGGCGGCGCTCGGCCGTCAGCATGCGGGCGATGCGCTCGGCCGAACCGTCGAGGACGTCCGCGACGCGGTCCAGCTCCGGGACGCCGTAGCGCTTGTGCCGGGGGCGCGGGTCGCCGGAGCCGAGGCGCTCCGCCGTGGAGGCGAGGTCCGTGAGCGGCGACGCGAGGCGGTTCGCCTGGCGTACGGCGAGGAGCACGGCCGCGACGATCGCGAGCAGGGCCACGCCCGCGATGATCAGGAGCGTGCGGCCGACCTCCGTGGTGACGGCCGACCTCGCCTCCTCGACGGTGACCTTCTCGCCCTGCTCACCCTTGGCCGTGTAGGAGATGACGTCGCCGACGGGTTCCTTGCCGATGGTGAGCGGCGCGCGGCCGGGCATGTCGATCTCGGCGTAGCGGTCCCCGGCGATCTGGTCCTGGAGGATGCTGCCCGTGATCTGTTCCTCGCCGAGGATTCTGCTGTCCACGATGGAGGCGAGGCGGACGGCCTCGGACTCCACGCGTTCCTGGGCGCTGTTGGTGATCGTTCGGGTCTCCACGATGACCAGGGAGACGCCGAAGACGGCGATCACTACCAGGACCACGGCGAGGGTGGAGTTGATCAGTCGGCGACGCATAGGTCTCAGTGTCCCGGATGGTTGCGCCGTACCGGCGTTACGGCCACGGGGCTCCGCCCCGGACCCCACGCCTCAATCGCCGGCGGGGCTTGATCAGCCCACCCGACTCAGCTCTTCTCGAAGCGGAAACCCACGCCCCGCACCGTGGCGATGTAGCGCGGGTTCGCCGCGTCGTCGCCGAGTTTCTTGCGGAGCCAGGAGATGTGCATGTCGAGGGTCTTCGTCGAGGACCACCACGTCGTGTCCCAGACCTCGCGCATCAGCTGGTCACGGGTGACCACGCGGCCCGCGTCCCGGACGAGGACCCGCAGGAGGTCGAACTCCTTGGCCGTGAGCTGGAGTTCCTCGTCGCCCATCCACGCGCGGTGGGACTCGACGTCGATACGGACGCCGTGCGTGGCCGGGGCCTGGACGGGCTCGGTGGCGCCGCGCCGGAGCAGGGCCCGGACCCGGGCGAGGAGTTCGGCGAGGCGGAAGGGCTTCGTCACGTAGTCGTCGGCGCCCGCGTCGAGGCCGACGACCGTGTCCACCTCGTCCGCGCGGGCGGTGAGGATCAGCACCGGCACCGTGTGCCCCTCGGCGCGCATCCTGCGGGCCACCTCGAGGCCGTCCATTCCCGGCAGTCCGAGGTCGAGCACGACGAGGTCGATGCTTCCCTGAAGTCCGGCGTCGAGGGCGGTGGGGCCGTCCTCGCGCACTTCCACCTCGTAACCCTCCCGGCGCAGGGCACGGGCCAGCGGCTCCGAGATGGACGCGTCGTCCTCGGCGAGCAGTACACGGGTCATGAGGCGATGGTAGTCCGCGGCGGACGACGCCCGTGGGGTGATCCGCCACTGCGGACCCTCCGGCTTAACGGAATTTTTGCCTCCGGCTTCGCGCCTTGCAGTGTCCGGGTGTCATCGTGGGGAACACCTTTGAAACAGCGCGGGCGGTTCCGTGAAGGCCTGTGATCCATCTCTCAAGTCCTTCCATATGCAGCTGAGTCGTTCGTAAGGTGATTCAACGCCTGATGCACTACTGGGGGACCTTTGGAGCGCACTGCGCACCCAAGGTCCCTTTCTTGTGCGAGCTGACGTCCGTCAGGCTTTTTCAGGAATGACCTGTGGTCGGGCCCCGCGTGTAAGGAAGCGCGCCGGGGTGTGGATCTCGGGCCCGCCGTAAACGGCGGGCTCCGGTGCCGGCCTCCCCCACGCGGGCGCCGACTCCCCACGAAGGTGCGGCGTCCCGAGCGAGCAAGGAACCCCCATGGCGTCCAGCCTGACGAAGGACACCACCGCGCCCGGCGCCGGTGAGAAGACCTTCCTTGGCCACCCTCGCGGCCTGGCCTTTCTGTTTCTGACGGAGATGTGGGAGCGGTACAGCTTCTACGGGATGCGCGCGCTTCTCGTGCTGTACCTGTCGGCCGGTGTGATCGACGGCGGTCTCGGCCTCGACGTCGCCACGGCGACCGCGATCTACTCCGTCTACAACGCCCTTGTGTACCTGCTCGCCCTGCCCGGCGGCTGGCTCGGTGACCGCGTATGGGGTCCCCGCAAGACGACCGCGGTGGGCGCCGTGATCATCATGGCCGGCCACTTCACGCTGGCGCTGCCGTGGGCCGGTTCGTTCTACCTCGGCCTCGGTCTGATCGCCGCCGGTTCCGGTCTGCTCAAGGCCAACATCTCGACGATGGTCGGCCACCTGTACCCGGAGAAGAACGACCCGCGTCGTGACGGCGGATTCTCGATCTTCTACATCGCGATCAACGTCGGCGCCTTCTTCGCGCCGCTGACGATCGGCACGGTCGGCCAGACGGTCAACTGGCACCTCGGCTTCGCGATGGCCGGTGTCGGCATGGCGCTCGGCCTGGTCTGCTTCCTGTTCGGTTACCGCTACCTCTCGGGCGAGTCCAACGTCGTCCCGTCGCCGATGAGCGACGACGAGAAGCGCGACCTCTGGAAGAAGAGCGCGATCTGGGCCGTCATCGCCGTCCTGTTCTACGCCGTCGCCGGTGCCGCCGGTGCGCTGACCGTGAACTGGATCCTGTGGCCGCTGACCATCCTCGGTCTGGTCCTGCCGGTCTGGTACCTGGTCAAGATGAAGCGCGACCGTGAGCTGTCGGGCACCGAGCAGTCCCGGGTCTCCGCGTACATCTGGTTCTTCATCGTGGCCGCCGTGTTCTGGGGCATCTTCGACCAGTCCGGCTCCACGCTGAACCTGTTCGCCGACAAGGACACCGCGAACACGCTGTTCGGCTTCGAGTTCCCGTCCAGCTGGTTCCAGTCGCTGAACTCGCTGTTCGTCATGGCGCTCGCGCCGGTCTTCGCCTGGCTGTGGCTGTGGCTCAACCGCCGCGGCAAGGAGCCCAGCTCCCTCTCGAAGTTCGCCAACGGCGTCTTCCTGATCGGCCTGTCCTTCTTCGTCATGATGCTCGCCCAGACCGCCGCCTCCGGCGACGCGAAGGTGACCCCGATGTGGCTGGTCATCGTCTACCTGATCCAGACCATCGGTGAGCTCACGCTCTCCCCGGTCGGCCTGTCCCTCACGACGAAGCTCGCGCCGGAGAAGTACGGCTCCCAGATGATGGGTGTCTGGTTCCTGGCCGTCACCGCCGGCGACTCGGTCATCGCCCTGCTCCAGCTGGTCGGCGCGCCGACCGGCAGCGAGTGGTGGTTCGCCGCACAGGGCGCCCTCGCCGTCCTCGCGGGTGTCGCGGTCTTCATGCTCCGCAAGAAGGTCAAGCCACTGATGGGCGGCGTGCACTAGCGCTCCGCTCGGCTACGCGCAGGGGTCCGGCCCGCACCGTTCGGTGCGGGCCGGACCCCTTTCGTGTGCGTCGGTACCGGTGTTGCGGTCGCGGCGCTCTGCCCCGGACCCCGCTGCTCAATCGCCGCAGGGGCTTGGAAAGGAGGCTTGGGAAGGCTACCGACGGACCACCCGCCGTGCCTTCGGCAGGAACGTGAACACCGCGCCGCCCAGGAGGATCACCGTGCCGGCCGCCAGGCCGAGGGCGCGGAGGGCGCCGTCGTTGGAGGAGCCGGTTTCAGCGAGGCCGCCGCCGCCCGCCGCCGCGGCCGCGCCACCGGCCGCCGAGCCGCCGGCCGCTGAGCCGCCGCCCGCCGCGCCGCCCTCCTGCTTCGACGTGTCGAGCTCCAGCGAGACCGGAGCCTTGCTGGGCGTGCAGGTCGTCGTCGTGCCCAGCGCCTTCACCGTGAGGACGCCCGGCGAGAGCGTCGACTTGCCGTCGGCGCCCGGCTTGTACGTGCCCGTGAGGTCCGGGATCTCGATCGGGTCGCCCGACTTGAAGGCCTTCTTGTTGGTCGGCCCCTCGACGGGGACGGTGCCCTTGTCGGAGCCGCCCAGCTTCACCTGCATCGACGGCTTCACCGAGTCGGCCGGGATGTCCGCGGGGCTGTCCATCACGGACTTCTTGAACTTCACCGTGAGGCCGAAGTTCCCGCCGTCCTTCTTGGCGTTGATCTGCACGGGCGACGTGGCCTTCTTGTCGCCGATGGGCGTCTTGCAGGCGTACGGGACGCTGACCTCCTTGCCCGTGAAGTCGCTCTGGCCGCCGCTGTCGCCGCCGGACGAGGAGCCACCGGAGCTGGACGACGAGCCGCCGGAGCCGGACGACGAGCCGCCCGAGCTGGAGGAGCCACCGGCGGAGCCACCACTCGACGTACCCGGCAGGCCGCCGATCGCCCCGCCGCCGGACGAGGAGCCGCCGCCCGACGAACCCCCGGCCCCCTCAAGGACCTTGATGACCGCGCCAGGATCCACGGTCTGCTTCGGAGAGCACTTGGTGTCCGTCGACACCGGCTTGCTGACGTTGATGTTGTACTTGTCCGGGGTCAGCTTCACCTCCCCCGGCTTCTCCAGCTTCAGCTTGCCCGTCATCGTGGACAGCTTCATCGGGCTGTTCTTGGGGATCGCCGGGTTCTCCCGCGGCCCCTGCATGGTGATGTCACCGGTCTGCGCCCCGGCCGCCTTGAGCGTGCCGGTGGGCTGGACCGTGTTCTCGCTGAGGTCGAGGACGTCCGGGTTCTTCGACGCGCCCTGGATGAACTTCCAGGTCACGTTCACCGTGTCGCCGACCTTCGCCGTGGCGGGCGCCGTGATCTGCGTGATCGTGGTGCCCTGCACCGGGTCGAGCCCGGAGATCGAGGGCGGTATGCACTCCGTCTTGTACGAGATGTCGGCGGCCTGCGCGGGGGCCGCCCCCACGAACAGCAGGCCTGCCCCACCGAGCATCAGGGCGACACCGGCCGCGCTCACTCTCCGTTGGGTGTTCACGTGTTTCCTTTCGTCGTCGGATGGTTCTCGGGCGGTGCGGAGAGTTGACCGGCCGCGGGCCGCTCCGGACCGGTGGGACCGGTGTCCGGGGTGAACCAGGGCAGGGTCGTGGTCTGTGTGGTGCTCGTCGGCGCGGTGGACGCGTCAGCGGGCGACGGCTGCTTGGGCTTCTGCTGCGGCAGCCGCACCTTCGGCAGCCGTACGGTGCGCCCGCCCGTCGCCCCGGCCCCCCTGGACCTGCCGGACCCGCTCGGCCTCGACCACCGGTCGCGCGGCCGTACGCGGTCCACGACCGCCATGCCGATCCGGAAGACGGCGGCCGGGACCACGACGCAGAGCAGGATCCAGAAGAGGGTGACACCCCAGGGGCGACCCACCCCCCAGGGCTGTTCGGCCAGCACCTTCCCGCCGTACTTGAGCGAGACGAGGTAGTCGCCGTGCGCGCCCGCCCCGAGCTCGACGGGCAGCTTGATCTGCGCCTTCTGTCCGGGCTTGATCGTGCCGCGCCACTGCTGGTCCTCCCATTGCGGCGCGAACACGCCGTGGGAGGTGCCGACTTGGAAGACCGGGTTCTTGACCGGCGTCGAGCCGACGTTGCCCACGGTGAACGTGAAGGACCGGGACGGCGGTGCGCCGAACCAGGTCAGCAGGCCGCTCGACCCTTCGAGCCGGGTGTCGGCCACCATGGACAGCTGCCCGCTGCCGGACGTCTTCGGCAGCGCCTTCACCGGGTGTCCCGCCACCTGGAACACGGCGTCCCCCTGCGCCTTCTGCCCGGTCACCGTGGCGACATGGACGACGCACGGGCACGGCTTCGGCGGCTCGGCGACCGGGAGCGACTTGCTGAACGCCCCCTTGGCGTCGGTGGTGACCGCGCGCCCCTCGGAGTTGGCGCAGGAGTTGGTGCCGCCGATGACGCCGCGCGACGGGCTCGACTGCCCGCAGATCAGCATCATCAGCAGCGTGTCGGGCCGCCAGCCCGCACCCTTCACGGTGATCGAACCCCCGGTCCCCGCCTGGGACTTGGAGAGGCTCACGGACGGCTTGTCGGCGGCGGAGGCGGTGGCCGCCCAGGGCGCGGTGCCCGCGAGCAGGCCGCCCACCAGGGCGAGGACGGTCAGCAGCCGCGAGGCACGGGCGCTGCTGCGGCGGCGGTTCATGGCGCACTCCTTACGTTCCCTTGTCGGCGGAGCAGTCGAAGCAGGTGCGGCGGCACGGGCCAGGAGGGCCGCCGGCGGCGCAGGTACCAGTAGGCGGCGCACCCCGCCCCCGCGAGCACGGCGAGGACCCCGCCGACTGCCGGCCACGGCACGAATCTGGCGCTCGCCGCGGCCGAGTCCGCCGCGCCGCCGCCCGCCGTGACCGTCACCTTCACGTCGACGGCGTCCAGCGCCGGGGCGTCCTTCCACGGTTCGGTGAGACTCACCCTGCGCCCCGGCAGCAGCTGCACCGGCAGGGCCCGGCTCCTGTCGAGGGCGGCCCCGAGCACCCCGTCCGCGTGCACCGCGAGGCGCGGCGACAGCGTCGTGTTGCCGCGGTTCACCACGTCGTACGCGATGGAGCCCTCGCGCACGCGGACGTTCTCGACCGTGAGGGCGGACAGCGTGGGGCCGCTGACCCGCAGATGGACGCTGACCCCGGAGTCGCGGCCGCCGGCCCGCGCCACGACCGCGCCGGGATGGTCCCCGGGCGTCGCGCCCGCGGGCACGGACACCGTGAAGGGGACCTCGGCGCGGGTGCGCGCGGGGATCTTCACCGACTCCTCGGCGAACCGGATCCAGGCCCCGGTGTCGGTCGCCTTCTTACGAACATCGAGCGAACCGTCGCCCTTGTTGTCGGCGTCGGCCCCACGCAGCGAGACCTTCAGCGGCTTGCCACTCGGGTTGCTCACCGCCACCTTGTCCTCCAGCACGGAGCCGGGAGTCCCCTCCGCGTAGATGTACGGCCGCCCGTCACCATCAGCGGGCCGGGTACCGCCACCGGCGGAGGGACTGATGGACCAGGTGGGAGCGGCGGCTGCTGGACCACCTGCCATGAGCGCCACAACAGCGGCGAGCAAGCACATGATCAAGCCCCTGCAGGGGGCACCTCCCAGCGGTAGCTGGGGGAGATTGAGCAGCGGGGCCCGGGGCAGGGCCCCGCGACCGCTACCCCGCGGGACCCCACCGACCAAAGACGAGCGCAACGTCATCGCGGCGACTCACGCCCCCTTAACGGGACGCCGCCTGATGCCGCCGGGTCAGCCACAGCACACCCGCCGCCCCGGCAAGAAGCACCGTCCCGCCCAGCGTGCCGAGCGCGATCGCCGAATCCTCGGGACCGGTCTGCGGCAGCTCCCCGCCGGAGGGCGCCGACGCCGACGACCCCGATCCGGAGTCCGAGGACCCGCCGCCGCCCGCCGCGCCCTTCACGTCCATCTCGAGGGAGGGCTTGGGGCTGTTGGACGGCGTACAGGTGGTGTTCGTGCCGAGCGCCTTGATGGTGAGGACGCCGGCGGTGAAGTTCACCTTGCCGCTCTTCTTGGGCGTGTACGTGCCCGTCAAGTCACTGATCTTGATCGGGGTGTTGGCGGGGATCGCCTTGTCGTTCGGCGGCCCGGTGGCCGTGAACTGGCCACTGTCCGCGCCGCCCACCTTGATCACCGCACTCGGGTGCATGGCGCCCTTGCCGAGCTCGACGGGGCTGGAGGAGACGCCCTTCTGGAAGGACATCGTGATCTTGTAGCCACTGCCGCTCTTGGCGCTCTTCATGTCGATCGGGGAGACGGCTCCCTTGTTCCCGATCGGCGTCTTGCACTGGTAGTTGACGTTCTGCACGGTGGCCGAGGCAGTGGGGGCGGCCATCAGCACCGCCGAGCCCGCCAGGGCCGCGCTGAGCGCGAACGCGGCGGTTCGCTTCTGGTACGTCCGGTACGTCACCTCGAAGTCCCTTCAAACCGAAGGTTACTGACGGTTCATCAGATCTGGGTGGCTCAAGGTACGCCCGGGGCCTTGCCGAGGGAAGACAAAGAGCACGCCGGATCGAAGTCGATCCGGCGTGCTCTCAGGAAGGCACGAAAGGCGGCTACGCGGGGGCGCCGACCTCCGCCCACACGACCTTGCCCGTGACGCCCGGGGTACGGACGACTCCCCAGTCGAGGCAGAGGCGTTGGACGATGAACATGCCGTGCCCTCCGGGACGGCCGACCCGGTGCGGGTTACGGGGAGCGGGTTGGCCCGCCCCGCGGTCCGTCACCTCGATGCGCAGCGCCTTGTTGGCCGGGGAGTCGCCGAAGTACAGGATGATCTCGTCGGGCCCCTCGGCGTGCAGGCACGCGTTCGTGACGAGTTCCGAGACGACGAGCAGCACGTCCTCCGCCGCGGCACGGCGGTCCGCGGTCGCCGCCGGCAGCCAGCCCCAGGCGTGCAGCGCTTCGCGGGTGAAGTCACGGGCGAGCGGCACGATTCCGCTCGCGCCGCTGAGGCTCAGCCTGCGGACCCGCGCCCCCGCGACGACCGGCACTTCACCGGACTCGGGGCCGTGGTCGCCCGGCGAGTAAGGCCGGGTGGTGCTCATCAGCACTTCACCTCACCGATTCACCAATTCAGCTTCAGGATTCAGGGTTCAGGGTCCGAGTGCCCACTGCCCGGCCAAGAAGTCCGGGTCGCGGATCGGAGTCGGAGGGTCGTCGAAGTCGCAGGGTCGGGGTCGTGTTCGGGGGGTCTCCTGCCCGAGGGAACGACGGAAACACCCACTTGTTCAGAACGGCTCCTGTGACGCTGGTAACGCCTCGATCACACAGAGACAACTGGAGCGTAACTTCTGCTGTCGGCCACAGCACGCAGCCGCCCGGTGCCGGTCAGTCGCCGGAGGGGTCGGGCGCGAGGGCCTCGTCGAGCGACGCGTGCACCGTGAAGACGGCCTCCGCACCGGTGATCTCGAACACCCTGGCAACCACCGGAAGCATGCCCGCGAGGTGCACTCCACCACCGGCCGCCTCGGCCTTGAGACGGGCCCCGAGCAGCACGTTCAACCCGGTCGAATCGCAGAATTCGAGGCGGGAACAGTCGATCACCAGCCGGGAATGTCCGTTGCTGAGGCATTCATCCAGGGGGTCGCGCAGCAGATCGGCCGTATGGTGATCCAGCTCACCGGCCGGGGTCACGACGGCGCTTGAGCCCTCTTGTCGCACCTCGACCAGAAGCCGGCCCCGATGCGCACTGCCGACTGTCCCGCGGTCCATGACGTCTCTCTCTCGCTGCCTTCGACGTGCCGATTGACGCCCTCGAACACTACGCCCTCTGGCTGTGCATCGACACCCGAACAACCTCTAGAATTCGGACATTTCGCCGCAATACGCACTTGCGGCCCGGTGTGGAAAACGGGTAGGCCTAGTAAGGACAACATTCGACCACGGCCGGCTTTGGAGGCGCCGCACTAAGAAGCAGTGCACGCATTGGCATCGGCAGCCATATGCCGAGAACGCATGGAGGACATCATGTCAGCCCGGCTCGACGAATCGCATACTGACCAGGCGACGTCGACACTCCCCCCGGAAACTCATGTCGACGTCGAGACCGAGGGCCTTGAGGGCCTTGAAGGCCTCCCGGAGATCCCCCCGTACGACGAGGTGGGACCGCTCGACGCCCGAGCCCTCTCCAAGACCCTGTTCGAGCGGCTCGAGTCCCTCGAAGAGGGCACGCACGAATACTCGTATGTCCGCAACACGCTGGTCGAACTGAACCTGGCTCTGGTCAAGTTCGCGGCCTCCCGGTTCCGCTCGCGCAGCGAACCGATGGAGGACATCATCCAGGTCGGCACCATCGGCCTGATCAAGGCGATCGACCGGTTCGAGCTGAGCCGCGGTGTCGAGTTCCCGACCTTCGCGATGCCGACCATCGTCGGCGAGATCAAGCGCTTCTTCCGCGACACCTCCTGGTCGGTGCGCGTACCGCGCCGTCTCCAGGAACTCCGTCTCGACCTTGCCAAGGCGGGCGACGAACTCGCCCAGCAGCTCGATCGCGCCCCCACGGTGGGCGAGCTCGCCGAACGCCTGGGCCTGTCGAAGGACGAGGTCGTCGAGGGCATGGCGGCGTCCAACGCCTACACCGCCAGCTCGCTCGACGCACAGCCCGAGGAGGACGACTCCGAGGGTGCGCTCGCGGACCGCATCGGCTACGAGGACCACGGACTCGAGGGCATCGAGTACGTCGAGTCCCTGAAGCCGCTGATCGCCGATCTCCCCCCGCGCGACCGCAAGATCCTCTCGTTGCGCTTCGTCGCCAACATGACGCAGTCCGAGATCGGTGAGGAACTGGGCATCTCGCAGATGCACGTGTCGCGGCTGCTTTCGCGCACGCTGGTGCGCCTGCGCAAGGGTCTGACGCTCGAGGAGTAATCGCTCGGACCCGCAACACCCGCAACACCCGCATCACCCGCAACACCTGTAACGCCCTGTCACGTCGAGGGGGCCGACCGTAAGCACGGTCGGCCCCCTCGGTGTTTTCGCGCCAACTCCCGCCTCCAGGCACCCCGTTACCGAGAGAAACACCTTTCCGTACCCCCTCCCCTGCACCACTATGAGCACCCATCTGGGCCCCGGTGACAGGAGGACACGGTGTCTGCGAACGGCGGCGCCCATGCCACGGCGCCCGACCACCGGCTCGTCGCCCTGCTGCGGGCCGACACCGCGACCGCGTACCCGGCGCTCGGCGAGCTGCGCGGCAGGCACCGGCACGCGCTCCTCGCCTACGCACGGGTGTGCGCCGGCGACCCGGACACCGCGCGGCAGTTGGGCGCGCAGGCCTTCGCCCGCGCCGCACGCGAGGTCGCGCGCGGCGCCGAACCGCGCGGCTCCTGGCGCCACCACGCGCTGCTGCTGGTCCACCGCACCGCGGTCGAGTGGGCGGCCGACGAGCGCCGCGCGCGCCTCGCTCCCGGCCTCCTGGGCGCCCTCGGCGCTCCTGACGCCCACCGCCCGCCGGCGCTGCTCGCCGCCTTCCATACGCTGCCGCCGCGCACCCAGACCCTGCTGTGGCACTCCGTGGTGGACGGGGACTCGGACGCCGCCACCGGCATCGTCACCGGCGCGCCCGCACGGGAGGTGGCGCAGGCGCGGGGCGCGGCGCTCGATGCCCTACGCGGCGCCTGCCTCGCCGCGCGGCAGGGCACGCACTGCCGGGCCTACGGGCGTCTCATCGAGGGAGCCACGAGACCCGGCCGCCCGCGCGGCACCGCCGACCTGGACGCGCACCTCGCCCGCTGCCCGAGCTGCACCGCCGCGTACCTGGAGCTGACGGCCCTGCGGGACGACCCGCGGCGCGCGCTCGCGGAGGGGCTGCTGCCGTGGGGCGGCACGGACTACCTGCTGACCGACGCGCCCGCCACGGCGCCGACGGTCCCGGCTCCTGCGGCGCGGGCCGCCGCCCCGCGCCGTCACCGCGCGAAGCCGCCGACGAGGGCCGACCGCCGGAAGGCGCCCCGGCGCCGCACGCCCGTGCGCGCGACTCCGACGGGCTTCGCGCTCGCCTCGGCGGCGGTCGGGGTGGCGCTCGTACCGCTGCTGATCCTGACGCTGACGGAGGGCCGCCCCGATCTGTCGGCGGTGGGTCAGGGGATGGGTGCCACGCCGTCGACGCCGCCGCCGGTCCGGGTGACGGTCACGGCGACGACGACGGCCACCACGACGACCACGTCGACCGCCACCGCGACGACGACCGCGCGCAGCACGGAGACGGTCACGGTGCCGCCGCCCTCACGGGCCACGCCGAGCGCGAAGCCGTCCGCGTCCGCCCACGAGCCGAAGCCGCCGCGCTTCCGCGCGCCCGGCGAGGACTACGCGGAGGTGGTCGACGTCGCCTCCGGCCGGTGCCTGGACGTCTCCCGCACGCCCTTGGCGGACGGCGACGACGTCGTGGCCGTGCAGTGCGACCGCACGGGCAGCCAGCAGTGGCGCGTGGACGCGTCCCGCGGCGTCGTGCAGTCCGCGGCCAACCCCGACTTCTGCCTGGACAACCGCGGCGACACCGACCGCACGATCGGCCTGTGGCACTGCGCGGCCGTCGACGACGACACCCACGGGGCGAACCTGGCCTTCTCCGTGCACGGCGACGGCTCGATCCGCCCCGGCACGGACTGGAAGGCCGCCGTCACTCCGCTCGATGACGGGTCCTTCCGCCTCGGGCAGCGCAAGTTCCACGGTGGGGACGACACACAGCGGTGGCGGGCGGGCCGGAGCCTGTAACCGCCGCGCCGGCTCAGGCGGCTCGCTCGCCGCGGCGCCACACCTCCGAGACCAGCGGGACGCCCGGGCGGTACGCGAAGTGGACGTGGCTCGGGGCGTCCAGGAAGGTCAGGTCGGCGCGGGCGCCCGGCGAGAGGTGGCCGACGTCCGTGCGGCGCAGGGCCTTGGCGCCGCCCGCCGTCGCCGACCAGAGGGCCTCGTCGGGGGTCATGCCCATGTCCCGTACGGCCAGGGCGATGCAGAAGGGCACCGAGGACGTGTAGGACGAGCCCGGGTTGCAGTCCGTCGACAGGGCCACCGTCGCGCCCGCGTCGATCAGGCGGCGGGCGTTCGGCCACTCGGCGCGGGTGGAGAACTCGGCGCCGGGGAGGAGGGTGGCCACTGTGTTGCCCTGCGCCAGCGCGTCCACGTCCGCGTCCGTGAGGTGCGTGCAGTGGTCGGCCGAGGCCGCGTCCACCTCGACCGCGAGCTGGACACCGGGGCCGTACGACAGCTGGTTCGCGTGGATGCGGGGCAGCAGGCCCTTGGCCTTGCCCGCCGTGAGGATCGCGCGGGCCTGGTCGCCGTCGAAGGCGCCCTTCTCGCAGAAGACGTCGACCCAGCGGGCGTGCGGGGCGCAGGCGTCCAGCATCTCGCCGGTGACCAGGTCCACGTACGCCGCCGGGTCCTCCGCGTAGTCCGGGGACACGATGTGGGCGCCGAGGTACGTGACCTCGTCGGTGTGGGCCGCCGCGATGCGCAGGGCGCGTTCCTCGTCCTGGACGGTGAGGCCGTAGCCGGACTTCGTCTCGAACGTGGTCGTGCCCTGGCGGAGGGCCTCGGCGAGGTGCTGCTTGAGGTTCGCTTCCAGGGCGTCGTCCGTGGCCGCACGGGTCGCCGCGACCGTGGTGCGGATGCCGCCCGCGGAGTAGCTCTGGCCCGACATGCGAGCGTTGAACTCGGCGGTGCGGTCGCCCGCGAAGACGAGGTGGGAGTGGGAGTCGACGAAGCCGGGGATGACGGCGCGGCCCGCCGCGTCGTGGGTGGTGTCGGCCGCGGGGGCCTTGGCCGTCGGGCCCGCCCAGGCGATCTTGTCGTTCTCGATGACCAGGGCGGCGTTGTGGATCTGGCCGAGGGGGCCCTCGCCGATGGTCGGGTCGTTCGTGACCAGGGTGCCGATGTTGGTGATGGCCGTCGTGCGGTTCGTCATGGGTCCTCTCCGTGGGCGGGTGGGAACTCTTCTCCCCAACCCGCCCCTTCCCGAAAGTTGGCGCTTCGCGCCCGTGGTTGAGGTCGCGGGGCTCTGCCCCGGGCCCCGCGCCTCAATCGCCGGCGGGGCTTGTTATTGGTGCAGTGCGCTGATCGCTTCCGTCAGGGCGCCCGCCACGTCGCCCACCCGGACGTGTTCGCCGTCGCGGACCGTCACCCGGCCGCCCGTCACCACGTCGGAGACGTCCGCCGCGGTCGCCGCGAAGACGGCCGTCTCCGCGCCGAAGCGGGGTTCGGGGCCCGCCGTGCGGACGGAGTCGAGGCGGATCGTGACCAGGTCCGCGACCGCGCCCGGCTCGATGACGCCCGCGTCGTCCCAGCCGAGGGAGGCGTGGCCGTCGGCGGAGGCCGCGCGGAGCAGGGCCGCCGCCGTCCAGTGGCCGCGGGTGCGGGACCGCAGGCGTTCGTTCAGCTCCATCGCGCGCGCCTCCTCGAAGAGGTCGATCACCGCGTGGCTGTCGGAGCCCAGGGAGAGCGGGGAGCCCGCCGCCTGGAGGCGCGGCGCCGGGCCGATGCCGTCGGCCAGGTCGCGCTCGGTGGTCGGGCACATGCACGTTCCCGTGCCCGAGCCGCCGAGGAGCGCGATGTCGGCGTCCGTGAGGTGCGTGTTGTGCACACCCGTCGTGCGGGCGCTCAACACACCGTTGTCCGAGAGGAGTTGGGTCGGCGTGCAGCCGTGCGCCGCCTGGCACGCGTCGTTCTCCGCCGTCTGCTCGGAGAGGTGCACGTGGAGGGGCGCGCTGCGGGCCGACGCCCACTCGGCGACCGTCGACAGCTGCGCCGCCGGGACCGCGCGCACGGAGTGCACCGCCGCGCCGATCCGTACGCCGGGCCGCTCCTTGAGCAGCGACGCCCGCTCGGCCCACGCCTCGGCGGTGCCGTCACTGAACCGCTGCTGGTGGTGGTCCGGCGCCTTGCCGAAGCCGGAGGACAGGTACGCCGTGTCGAGCAGCGTGATCCGGATGCCGGCCTCGTCCGCCGCCGCGATCAGCGCCTCGCCCATCGCGTTCGGGTCGGCGTACGGGGTGCCGCCGGGGGCGTGGTGGAGGTAGTGGAACTCGCCCACCGCCGTGATGCCCGCGAGCGCCATCTCGGCGTACACCGCCCGCGCCAGCGCGTGGTACGAGTCCGGGGTGAGGCGGTCGGCCACCGAGTACATGACCTCGCGCCACGTCCAGAACGTCCCCGAACCGACCTGCACGGTCGAGCGGAGCGCCCGGTGGAAGGCGTGGCTGTGGGCGTTGGCGAGGCCGGGGACGGTCAGTCCGCGCAGCGCGGTCGCGCCGGGCGGGGGCGTCGCGACGCCCGTGCGGACCGCCGTGAAGCGGCCCTCGTCCGACACGTCCACGGCCACGCCTGGCTCGACATGCGTGCCGAGCCAGGCGTGTTCCAACCAGTACGTCGTCGTCACTTGCAGGCCAGCCCTTCCAGTACGTCGGCCAGTGCGCGCACCCCTTCCAGGCAGTCGTCCTCGGCCGCGGACTCGGCCGGGGAGTGCGAGACGCCCGTCGGGTTGCGTACGAACAGCATGGCGGTGGGGATCGACTGGGCGAGGATTCCCGCGTCGTGTCCCGCTCCCGTTCCGAGCACGGGGACCTTCAGGTCGGTGTCCCTGCCGAGGATGCGGCCGAGCTCGTCGCGCAGCGCGTCGTCGAACTCGACGATCGGCGTGAACGACTCACGGGTCAGCGACACATCGATGCCGTGCGCCTCCGCGTACTCGCGGGCCGCCTTCTCGACGCCGTTGACCGTCGCGTCCAGGGACTCCTGGTCGGCGGCGCGGGAGTCGAGCCAGCCCCGTACGAGGGAGGGGATCGCATTGACGCCGTTCGGCTCGACGGAGATCTTGCCGAACGTGGCGACCGCGCCCGCGAGTTGGGACTCGCGGCGGGCCGCGAGGACCGTCTCCGCGTAGGACAGCATCGGGTCGCGGCGGTCGACCAGGCGGGTCGTGCCCGCGTGGTTGGCCTCGCCCCGGAAGTCGAAGCGCCAGCGGCCGTGCGGCCAGATGGAGCTCGCGATGCCGATGGCGTCGCCGGACAGGTCCAGGGCCCTGCCCTGTTCCACGTGCAGCTCGATGAACGCGCCGATGCGGTCGAGGCGTTCGCGGTCGGCGCCGATCGCGTCCGGGTCGTAGCCCGCACGCTCCATCGCCCTGGGGAGGGTGATGCCGTCGGCGTCCGTGAGCTTGTGGGCCGCCTCGGGGGTGAGGACGCCCGCGGTGAGGCGGGAGCCGACGCAGGCGAGGCCGAAGCGGGCGCCTTCCTCGTCGCCGAAGTTGGTGATCGCGAGCGGCTTGGTGAACTCCGCTCCCCTCCGGCGGAGTTCGTCGAGCGCCGCGAAGGAGGAGACGACGCCGAGGGGGCCGTCGAAGGCGCCGCCGTCGGGGACGGAGTCCAGGTGGGAGCCGGTGACGACGGCGTCGCCGGCTTCCGGGTCGCCGAGCCAGGCCCACTGGTTGCCGTTGCGGTCCAGTTCGTAGGTCAGTCCGCGGGATTCGGCCTGCGCCTTGAACCAGGTGCGGCAGTCGGCGTCGGCGCCGGTCCAGGCGTGGCGGCGGTATCCGCCGCTCTCCCGGTTCCGGCCGATGGGGAGCAGGTCGCGCCACATCTCCGTGAAGCTGGGCTGCACCGAATATCCAGCCCCTCCGGCGTTTGAGGAGCGGGGTCCGGGGCGGAGCCCCGAGGCCGTCACTCGCCCTCCGTCATCGGAACCCGCACGCCGCGCTCGGCCGCGACATTGGCCGCGTGCTCGTAGCCCGCGTCCACGTGGCGGATGACGCCCATCGCCGGGTCGTTCGTCAGCACCCGCTCGATCTTCGCGGCAGCGAGCTCCGTGCCGTCCGCGACGCAGACCTGGCCCGCGTGGATGGAGCGGCCCATACCGACGCCGCCGCCGTGGTGGAGGGAGACCCAGGACGCGCCGGAGGCGGTGTTGACCAGGGCGTTCAGGAGCGGCCAGTCGGCGATCGCGTCGGAGCCGTCCTTCATGGCCTCCGTCTCGCGGTACGGGGATGCGACCGAGCCGGAGTCGAGGTGGTCGCGGCCGATGGCGACCGGGGCGGACAGCTCGCCGCTGGCCACCATCTCGTTGAACTTGAGGCCCGCCAGGTGGCGCTCGCCGTAGCCGAGCCAGCAGATGCGCGCGGGGAGGCCCTCGAAGGCGATGCGGTCCGCGGCCATGTCGAGCCAGCGGTGCAGGTGCTTGTTCTCCGGGAAGAGTTCCTTGATCGCCTTGTCCGTCTTGGCGATGTCCTCCGGGTCGCCGGACAGCGCGGCCCAGCGGAACGGGCCGAGGCCCTCCTCGAAGAGGGGGCGGATGTGCGCGGGCACGAAGCCGGGGAAGTCGAAGGCGCGGTCGTAGCCGGCCTTGCGGGCCTCGTCGCGGATGGAGTTGCCGTAGTCGAAGACCTCGGCGCCCGCGTCCAGGAAGCCGACCATGGCCTCGACGTGCAGGCGCATCGACTGGCGGGCCTTCTCGGTGAAGCCGGCCGGGTCCGCCTCGCGCTCCTTGTCCCAGTCCTCGACGGAGATGCCGACTGGCAGGTACGCCAGCGGGTCGTGGGCCGAGGTCTGGTCCGTGACGATGTCGATGGGGGCGCCGCGGCGCAGCAGCTCCGGGAAGACCTCCGCGGCGTTGCCGACGACGCCGATGGACACGCCTCGACGCTCGTCGCGGGCCTGGACCGCCAGCTCAAGGGCGTGGTCGAGGTTGTCGGCCTTCACGTCGAGGTAGCGGGTGCCGATGCGGCGGTCGATGCGGGTCTCGTCGACGTCGACGCAGATCGCGACGCCCTCGTTCATCGTGATGGCGAGGGGCTGGGCGCCGCCCATGCCGCCGACACCGGCGGTGAGGGTGATGGTCCCGGCGAGGGTGCCGTCGAACTTCTTGCGGGCGACCGCGCCGAAGGTCTCGTAGGTGCCCTGGACGATGCCCTGCGAGCCGATGTAGATCCAGGAGCCGGCCGTCATCTGGCCGTACATCATGAGGCCCTCGGCCTCCAGCTTGCGGAACTCCTCCCAATTGGCCCAGTCGCCGACCAGGTTGGAGTTCGCCAGCAGCACGCGCGGCGCCCACTCGCTGGTGCGCAGCACGCCGACCGGCTTGCCGGACTGGACGAGGAGGGTCTCGTCCGCCTTCAGCGTCTTCAGCGTGCGCACGATCGCGTCGTACGCCTCCCAGGACCGGGCCGCCTTGCCCGTGCCGCCGTACACGACGAGCTTGTCGGGGTGCTCGGCGACCTCCCCGTCGAGGTTGTTCATGAGCATCCGCAGGGCGCCCTCCTGCTGCCACCCGAGGGTGTTCAGCTCGGTGCCGCGCGGGGCTCGTACGGGGCGGGGTCCTGACATCTGCGGCCTCCTGGGGTGCGTATCCATCAGCTGTTCAGTCTTCTATTCACATGTTGGCGATGTGAATAGGTCTAGTCAAGAGGGCATCGGGGGAATCCATACCTCTTACGCACGGCCAACCACCTACGCATCTCCCGGGAGATCCAGTGACGACTGCGCCGGCCGACACCCCACTGCACCGGGCCATCGGCCCGAAACTCCTGATCCTCTTCGTGGTCGGGGACATCCTCGGCACCGGGATCTACGCGACCACCGGCAAGGTCGCGGGCAAGGTCGGCGGCGCACTGTGGCTGCCGTTCGCGATCGGATTCGTCGTGGCGCTGCTCACCGCGGCCTCCTACGTCGAGCTCGTCGGCAAGTACCCGAAGGCGGCGGGCGCCGCGCTCTACACGCAGAAGGCGTTCAAGGTCCCGTTCCTGACCTTCATCGTCGCCTTCATGGTGATGTGCTCGGGGCTCTCGTCCGCGAGCGCCGCCGCCCGCGCCTTCAGCGGGGACTACCTCGGCGAGCTGACGAGCGGCGCGCTGCCGCCCACTCTGGTCGCCATCCTCTTCGTGCTCGCGCTCGCCGCCCTGAACCTGCGGGGCGTCAGCGAATCGGTGAAGGCGAACGTGGTGCTGACCCTGGTCGAGCTGACCGGCCTGGTCGTGATCCTCGCCATCGGCGCGTACGCCGTGCTGACCGGCGGTGGGGAGCCGTCGCGGCTGACCGACATCGACACGGGTGGCACCGGGTTCGCCCTGATGACCGGGGTGCTGGGGGCGACGGCGCTGGGCTTCTTCGCCTTCGTCGGGTTCGAGGACTCGGTGAACATGGCCGAGGAGACCAAGGACCCGACCCGCACCTTCCCCCGCGCGATCTTCCTGGGCGTCGCCATCACCGGCACCATCTACGTGCTCGTGGCGCTGGTGTCCTCGCTGCTCGTCGACCACAAGGCCCTGGAGTCGTCGAGCGGGCCGCTGCTCGAAGTGGTGAAGGCCGGTGGGGTCGACTTTCCGCACAAGCTCTTCGCGCTGATCGCGCTGTTCGCCGTCACCAACTCGGCGTTGATCAACATCATGATGGCCTCGCGGCTCTGCTACGGGATGGCCAACGAGCGGATCCTGCCGCGCGCCATGGGCCGCGTGCTGCCGGGGCGGCGCACACCCGTCGTCGGCATCGTGTTCGTGTCGCTGCTCGCCGTCGGCCTCGTGTCGACCGGGGAGATCGAGGGGCTCGGCGACACCACCTCGTTCCTGCTGCTGTGCGTGTTCGCCGTGGTCAACGTCGCCGTGCTCGTGCTGCGCAAGGACCGGGTCGACCACCGGCACTTCCGAGCGCCGACGGCCCTTCCGGTGCTCGGCGCGATCACCGCGCTGATCCTCGCGAGCCCGCTCGCCGACCGGCCCGCCGAGGTCTACATCCGGGCGGGCGTGCTCGTCGCCATCGGGATCGCACTGTGGGCCGTGAACAAGGTGGTGATGAGGACGCGCGGGGAGGCCGCCGCCGACTGACCGATCTTCACAACTCCGGGCGCTCCGCCTTCACATGACCAATTGATCACCGCGATGGCCTGAATGCGCCTTTCTTCGAGGTCAGTTGGCGAATTGTAGGCCCCCGCCGAATGTTCCACCGGAAAATGCCAGAAGCCTCACCTGGCCGTCGTACGTTGCGTAGCGTCACCGTCACATGTGCACCAGTGGCACACAAAGTGGCGATCGGGTGGGGAGGTTCAGGGGTGCCCGGAATCGACGAGTGCCTCCTGGAGGCCATGCGGCTGCCGGGCGCGCGCGGCGCCTCCGTCGTCGACTGGACCAGCGGGCTCGCCCTGGGCGCGGTCGGCGAATCGCGCAACGGGGACCACGAGGAGGGCGCCGCCGAGACCGCCGAACTGGCCCGGCTCGCCGCCGAACACCTGGCCTTCGCCCCGGCCGGCGGCAGCGACTGGGCCCCCGGTTCGGCGGCCGACAAGGCGCCGCCCGTAGAGGACGTCATCGTCACCAACCGCGACGGCTACCACCTGCTGCGCTTCGTGCGGACCACCTTCGACAGCAGCGTCTTCGTGCACCTGTGGCTGGACCGCGCCGAGGGCAACCTCGCGCTCGCCCGGATCCGGCTCGCGGACATGGCCGACCGGCTGGTCCTGGGATGAGCACCGCCGCATCCGCCGGGGTCTCGCCGATGCTGACCCGCCTCGCCGACGAGCAGGCCACCGGCGCCCTGATCCGCGAGTACGGCACCCTCTACCTCGAAGGCGGCCGGGTCGTGCACGCCGAGTCGCCCGCGACGCCCGGCATGGACGTGCTGCTCACCGCGGGCGGCGCCGTGCAGGCCGAGCGGTGGTCGGAGGCCGTGGACCGGGCGGGGGCCCGGCAGCGGGTGGGCCGCTACCTCGTCGAGCAGGGCCGGCTCACCGACGGGGCGCTCGAACTGTGCCATCTGGGCGCCCTGTTCGACGCCGCATACTTCACGCTCGCCCCGAGCAGCGGGCCGAGCCGGTTCCGGTACGGCGCCTCGCACTGGTTCGGGACGGTGCGGCCGGTGCCGGTGGCGGCCGTCGAGCGGGAGACGCTGCGCCGCCGCGAGCTGCTGCGCCGGATCTGGCCCGAGCCGGACACCGACACGGCGCCGCTGAGCCGCATCGCGGGCCCCGGCCCCACCGTGCCGCCCCGCAGACGCCGCGTCCTCGACCTCGTCGACGGGGCGCGCACCGCCTCGCAGATCGCCCTCGCCCTGGGCAGGCCCGCCTTCCACACCCTCGTCGACCTGCGGCGGCTCGCCGCGGGCGGCCTCGTGGCCGCGGTCCCCGAGCCGCCCGCGCGCGCCGTACCGCCGCCGGAGCTCGCCGTGGACAGCCCCGACGTGGCCCTGCTGCACCGGCTGCGGGCCGGCCTGGAGGCCCTGTGAGACGACTGCTGCGCTCCTCGCGCTCCCCCGATCCGCGCACCGAAAGGAGACCTCCGATGGCCGACGAGGTCGAACTCCTCGCCGAACTACAGCGGTTGAGAGTCCGCGTCCCCCAGCTCACGGGCGCGATCGTCGCCAGCGTCGACGGCCTGGTGCTCGCCGGTGACACACCGGGCGTCGAACCGGAGAGCGTCGCCGCGCTGACCGCGTCCGCGCTGGGCGTCGCGCAGCGCCTCGCCGACGCCACCGGGCAGGGCGCCTTCCGCGAACTCCTGGTGCGCGGCGTCGAGGGCTACATCGCGACGTACGCGGCCGGGGACGCGGCCGTCCTCACCGTGCTCGCCGAGGACCGGGCCAACGTCGGGCGGCTGCACCTCGAAGGCCGTCGCACGGGGGCCCGGATCGGCGAACTCGTCGGCGTCGCCGCGGAGTCGGCGCCCCGGTCCCGCGGCCGGGCCCGCGCCCGCAAACCGGCCGCCACGGCCACCACCGAGACCGGCCTCCCGGTCCGGCCCACCAGTCCGCCGCAGCCGACGCCTTGAGCGGCCGCGCGAAGCCCCGCAACCCACGTACGAAGAAGGGAACCATCACCATGGCCAACACCGACACCGCCCTCAAGGACGCCCTCGCGTCCATCGAGGGCGCCTCCGCCGCGGCCCTTGTCGACTACACCAGCGGCATGGCCCTCGGCACCATCGGCGGCTCCAAGAACTTCGACCTGGAGGTCGCCGCGGCCGGCAACACCGACGTCGTCCGCGCGAAGCTGCGCACCATGGAGCACCTGGGCATCCAGGACGAGATCGAGGACATCCTGATCACGCTCGGCGGCCAGTACCACCTGATCCGCCTGCTCAAGGGGCGCGGTGGCAACGGTCTGTTCCTGTACCTGGTGCTGGACAAGTCCCGCGCCAATCTGGCGATGGCCCGCCACCAGCTGAAGAAGATCGAGGCCGAGCTGGACGTCTGAGAACGCCGCAGGGGCGCCGCACCGGGCTCGGCGCGGCGCGGCGCCCCGCACGGCTACCCCTCCCAGTCGGACTCCTCGCGGTCCCGGCGCTCACGTCGCCGGACGGGCCCCCACCGCACCGCGTGCAGCCCGTTCACGCCGACGATCCCCGCCCAGGCCACGAAGAGTCCCGGCAGGCCGGCGTTGACGACCGCGATCGCGGACAGCGGGATGGCGAGGACGAGCGAGACCACGGCGAAGCCGAAGCGCTCGCCCCAGTTCTCGGCGCCGGAGTCGCGGGCCCCGCGGGCCACGGTGATCCGGTGCTCGGCCAGCTGTCGTCGCACCCTGCGGTCGACGACGGAGTCGAGCCGCTGCTCGACCTTTTCGAGGAAGGAATCGACGAGCGCCGGCTCGTACTCGTCGCCGAGTTCCCTGCGCGCGTGCAGGGTGGCGTCGAGTTCCTTCTTGAGTTCGGCGTCGCGTGGCCGTTCGCGGGCTTCCATACCGCTCGACGTTACGGAGCGGTGGCCTTCACCGCAGTAGGGCTGTCCCCCGTATTCGCACTGGGCCACTCCCCCGCACGGCGCCGGGCGAGCAGCCAGTACAGGGCGGCGGGGACGACGAGGCCCACGATCCACGACACGTCCGCGCCACCGAGCGGCTCGACGAACGGGCCCGTGTAGAAGGCGGTGGCCAGGAACGGCAGCTGGGCGAGCACCCCGACCCCGTAGACCACGAGCGCGTCCCAGCGCCAGGCGCCGTAGCGGCCGTGCACGTCGAAGAGGGCCGGGATGTCGTAGCGCTCGCGCGAGATCAGGTAGTAGTCGACCAGGTTGATCGCGGACCACGGCGTGAAGAACGTCAGCAGGAACAGCAGGAAGTCCTTGAACGAGGTCAGGAAGCTGTCCTTGCCGGCCAGCGCGACCACCGTGCCCGCGACCATGATGATGCCGATGTATAGGGCCCGGCCGCGCTGCGAGAGGACCCGCTGCCCGCGGAACCCGCTGATGCCGGTGACCATCGACATGAAGCCGCCGTACGTGTTGAGCACGTTGACGGTGAGCTTGCCGAGCGCGATCACGAAGTAGAAGAACGAGGCGGCGAGCCCCGCCCCGCCGAGCGAGACGACGTACCCGACCTGGTTGTCGATGAACTTCTCGCCCGCACTCGCCGCGACGAGCACACCGAACGCCATCGACCACTGCGAGCCGAGCGCGGAGCCCGCGAGCGTCCACCAGAACGTGGCCTTGCCGCTGGTCGTACGCGGCAGATAGCGCGAGTAGTCGGCGACGTACGGGCCGAAGGCGAGCTGCCACGAGGCCGACAGGGAGACGGCGAGCAGGAACATCGGCAGCGAGAAGTGCGCGTCGGACAGCAGCGAGCCGACGTCGACCCGGTCGAAGAGCCGCACGGCCAGGTAGACGAAGGCGAGCGCGCACACGATGCTCGCCACCCGGCCGAGGACGTGGATGACCCGGTAGCCGACCGTCGCCACGATGCCCGTGACGAGTGCGAAGACGATGATGCCGGTGGTGTCGTTCGTGTGCGTCAGCTGCGCCGTGGCCTGCCCGGCGAGCACGGTGCCGCTCGCGAAGAACCCGACGTACATCAGGATCACGAGGAGCAGCGGGACGACGGCGCCCTTCACGCCGAACTGGGCCCTGGACTGGATCATCTGGGGCAGCCCGAGCTTCGGCCCCTGCGCCGAGTGCAGTGCCATGACGGCGCCGCCGAGCAGATTGCCGAGCACGAGCCCGATCAGCGACCAGACCACGTCGCCGCCGAAGACGACGGCGAGGGCGCCGGTGACGACGGCCGTGATGTGGAGGTTCGCTCCGAGCCAGAGCGTGAACTGGTTGAACGCGCCGCCGTGCCGCTCACTGTCCGGCACCACGTCGATGGAGTGCTTCTCCACTACCGCTGCGGCCATGCGATGGCCTCCTTACTTCTTGCTGATCCCGTGGCGGCGCGCGTAGTCGTTCGCGACGTCCTCGGGGTCCTTCTTGTCCTTGTCCACGAGCCGGTTGAGCTCGGTGAGGTCCTCGGTCGTCAGCACGTTGCCCAGGCGGGCCAGTGCCTTGCGGACGGTCGAGTCGGCCTTGCGGTCGGCGATCAGCGGGACGACGTGCTGACCGGGGACCAGGTTCTTGGGGTCGCCGAGGACGACCCAGTGGTTGGCGGCGATGTCGGTGTCGGTGGTGAACAGATTCGCCACATCCACATCGCCCTTCTTCAGGGCGCCCTTCACCAACGGCCCCGAGGAGTCGAGGGACTTGAACTCCTTGAACTCGACGCCGTACACGTCCTTGAGGCCGACGGCCCCGACCTGCCGCTTCTTGACCTCCGGGGCGGCGCCGATGACGAGCTTCCCGTTGTGCTTCGCGAGGTCGGCGAGCGTCTTGAGCCCGTACTTGTCCGCGGTCTCGCGGGTCACCGCGAACGCGTCGGAGTCCTCGGCCATCCCGTACGGGAGGATCTGCAGGCCCGCCGGGAGCACCATGGCGAGGGCGTTCTGCATCTCGCCCTCCTCGGTGGCCTTCGACTTGGCGTCGAGGTAGTGCAGGAGCGCGCCCTGGTACTCGGGCAGCAGGTCGATGTCGCCGCCCTTGAGTGCGGGGATGAGGATCTCGCGGGTGCCGAGGTTGGGCCGCACGCTCGTCTTCACCCCGGCCGCTTCGAGCGCGGCCGCGTACAGGTACCCGAGCACCTGGTTCTCGGTGAAGTTGGCGGTGCCGATGGTGACACCCTTCTTGCTCGACCCGCCGCCCGAGACCGAGCCGCCCTGCTGGTCGAGCGAGGTGATGCCGCTGGAGCAGGCGGCGAGCGCGGGTACGGAGGCCGCGGCGGCCAGTCCGCCGAGGAGAGTACGTCGGTTCATGGTGCTCATCTGGCGCGCTCCTAGGCGGACTTGAGAGTGGTGGGACGGTGACGGAAGAGGAGCCGCTGCAACCCGGACAGCGCCAGGTCGAGCACGATGGCGACGACCGCGACGAGCACGGCCCCGCCGAGCACCTGCACCAGGTCCCGCTGGGCGAGTCCGTCGAAGACGTAGCGGCCGAGCCCGCCGAAGGACACGTACGCGGCGATGGTCGCGGTGGCGACGACCTGGATGAGCGCGAGCCTGAGCCCGGTCATGATCAGCGGCAGCGCGAGCGGCAACTCGACCTGGAACAGCACCTGGTGGGCCTTCATGCCCTGCCCGCGCGCGGCGTCCCGCACCTCGGGGTCGACGGCGGTCATGCCCGCGTACGTATTCGTCACGATGGACGGCACCGCGAGCGCGACGAGGGCGATGTAGACGGGCCACATGGAGAGCCCGCTCGCCAGGAACACGAGCACGACCAGGCCCACGGTCGGCAGCGCCCGCCCGAAGGACGACAGGTTGATGGCGACGAAGGCGCCGCGCCCGGTGTGCCCGATGAGCAGCCCGACCGGCAGGGCGATGGCGGCGGCGACGAGCGTGGCGAGCAGCGAGTACTGGAGGTGCTCGGCGATACGCGTGGCGATGCCGTCGCTGCCGCCCCACTGCTCGCCGCTGACCAGCCAGGCCCCGAGATTCTTGAACAGTTCGAACATGGCGCGGTCAGGCCTTCCGGGTCCGAGTACGGGGACGGGTACGGGCCCACGGCGTGAGCAGCCGCTGCACGCCGACGAGCAGCGCGTCCGCGACGAGCGCGAGCAGCAGGGTCAGGACGACGCCGACGATCACGGGGGTCGGGAAGTTCCTCTGGAACCCGTCGGTGAACAGCTGACCGAGCCCGCCGTCGCCGATGTACGTGGCCACGGACACGAGCGAGATGGCCATCACGGTGGCGATCCGTACGCCCGCCATGATCACGGGCAGCGCGAGCGGCAGCTCCACGGTGAGCAGGGTCCGCATCGGCCGCGTCCCCATGGCCTTCGCGGCCTCCTTCGTCTTCGCGGGCACGGAGTCGAGGCCTTCGACGGTGTTCCGCAGGAGGACGACGAGCGTGTAGATGGTCAGCCCGATGACGGTGGTGGTGCGGGTGAGCCCGGAGACGGGCAGCAGCAGCACGAAGACCGCGATGGACGGGATGGTGAACAGGACGTTCGACATCCCGAGCAGAAACCCGCGCAGGGCCCGCACCCGATGCGCGACGACGGCCAACGGCAGCGATATCACCAGCCCGAACAGCACGGCGCTGAGGGCGGCTTGAAGGTGCGAGAGGGCAAGGGTGGCGAGATCGGCTTGGTGTTCCCCGATCCAGGACCAGTCGATGCTCACGCGGCGCCTCCGGCCGGCTCGGCATTTCCAAGCCCCGCCGGCGATTGAGGCGCGGGGTCCGGGGCAGAGCCCCGAGACGTCAGCCCCGTCCGGGCATCAAGATGCGCCCGCCCGGACCGCTCATGCACGTCGTCCCGCGACGACACCCCCGTGAACACACCCTCGCCGTCCACCCGAACAACCAACCCCACGGGCGACGCCACCGACTCGTTCAACGCCGACAACAACGAGTCCCCATCGCGGAGCGCCCGCACGGGAGCCTCCGCCCCACCCTCCCGCTCACGCCAGACGACCGGCCGCCGCGCACCATCCAGCACCAGCTCCCACGCCAGCCCCTCCGGCGGAGCCCCCTGCGCGACCCCCTCCAACGTGCTGAGCGACAACAACTTGAGCCCCCGCTCGGCCCCCAGGAAGTCCGCCACGAACTCGTCGGCGGGCCGCGCCAACAGCTCCTCCGGCGGAGCACACTGCACCAGGTGCCCGCCCTCCCGGAACACCGCGATCCGGTCCCCGAGCCGCACGGCCTCATCGATGTCGTGCGTGACAAAAACAATGGTCTTGCTCAACTCGGTCTGCAACCGCAGCAGTTCATCCTGAAGCTGAGTACGAACAACCGGGTCCACAGCCCCGAACGGCTCGTCCATCAGCAGCACCGGCGGATCGGCCGCGAGCGCCCTCGCCACCCCCACCCGCTGCTGCTGCCCGCCGGAGAGCTGGTGCGGATACCGCTTGCCCATCTCGGCGGAGAGGCCGACCCGCTCGAGCAGCTCGCCGGCCGCGGCCCGCGCCTTCCTGCGCCCCCAGCCGAGCAGCAGCGGCACGGTGGCGACGTTGTCGAGCACGGTGCGATGCGGGAAGAGCCCCGCCTGCTGGATCACGTACCCGATGGAGCGGCGCAGCTCGGCGGCGTCCTGCTCCAGCACATCGCGGCCGCCGACCCGGATGGTGCCCGACGAGGGCTCGACCATCCGGTTGATCATCCGGAGGCTGGTCGTCTTGCCGCAGCCCGACGACCCGACGAAGACGGTCACGCCCCCTTCCGGCATGTCGAGCGAGAGCTCATGCACCGCTGTCGTGCCGTTGGGGAATCGCTTGTGGACCGCTTCGAACTGGATCATGGAGCGCCTCTGGAGTCCTCTTGCCTGTCCTGCATATCGTCATGCAGAGTTCTCGGTGCGTGAATAACTTGTCAATGCCTCCGTGTAAATCATCGGTAAATCCCCCCACCGGGCCCGAACTGTGAGACGCGGACGCCCTTTTGGGGCACTGGCGACCGTTGATCACCCTTTGAGGAGGAAATGCCCGTGATGTCCCACTCGACCCACCCGGTCGACCCGGCCCACCCGGTCGTCGTGCTCGACGGCCACGGCCTCCCGGTCGCCGACGTCGTCCGCCTCGCCCACGCGAGCGCCCGCCCGGTCCCCGGCACGGACGCCATGAAGCGCGTGGAGCAGTCCTGGGACGCGGCGCGGGAGATCGCCTCGTGGGGCAGGGTCTACGGCCGCTCCACCGGCGTCGGCGCCAACCGCAGCGAGGACGTGCCCACCGACGCCGCCGCCGACCACGGACTGCGCCTACTGCGCAGCCACGCGGGCGCGATCGGCGACGAGCTGCCCGAGCGCGAGGTGCGGGCGATGCTCGCGGTCCGCGCGAACCAGCTGCTCGCCGGCGGCGCGGGCCTGCGCCCCACGGTCGTCACGGCCCTGTGCGAGGCCCTGGAGGCGGGCGCATACCCGTCGGTCAACGAGCACGGCTCGGTCGGCACCGGCGACATCGCACCGCTGTCCCAGATGGGCCTGGCCCTGGCCGGTGAGCACCCCTGGCGCGGCAAGGGCACCCCGCCCAAGCCGCAGCCCCTGGACAACAACGACGCCCTGGCCCTGATCTCCTCCAACGCGCTCACCCTCGGCCAGGCGGCCCTCGCCCTGCACGAGCTGCGCGACCTGCTGGCGGCGACGAACCTGGTGGCGGCCCTCAGCCTGCTCGCGGTCGACGGCTCCTACGAGGCGTACGCCCTGCCCGTGCACGAGTCGCGCCGCCACAGGGGCTCCTTCGACGTGGCGGCCCGGATGCGCGAGATTCTCGGCGCCGACGACCACCCCACGCCCCCGCTGGGCCGGATCCAGGACCCGTACGGCTTCCGCTGCGTGCCGCAGATCCACGGCCCGGCGCAGGACGCGGCGGACGCCCTGGAGGACGTCCTCACGGTGGAGATCAACGCCGCGGCGGAGAACCCCCTGATCTCGTACACGGAGATGGCGGCGTACCACCACGGCGGCTTCTACATGGCCCAACTCGCCCTCGCGCTGGACCATTTCCGGCTCGCGATCAGCCAGGTGGCCCGCCTCTCCACGTCCCGCCTGTCCACCCTCAACGAGCCGAACTTCACCCGCCTGCGCCCATTCCTCGCGGACGGCGAAGCGGCCTCGTCCGGCGTGATGATCCTGGAGTACGCCGCCGGTGGCGCCCTCGCCGACCTGCGCGCCTTCTCCGCCCCCGCGTCCCTCGGCCACGCGGTCCTCTCGCGCGGCGTCGAGGAGCAGGCCAGCTTCGCCTCCCTCGCGGCCCGCCAGACCCTGCGCGCCTGCGCGGCGTTCCGCCAGGTCGTCGGGTGCGAACTGGTCGCGGCGGTAAGGGCGTTGCGGCTGCGCGACCTGCACCCGGACGCGGAGCTCCCGGTGGGGCGGGCCTTCGAGCTGGCGGCTCAGGAGCTTCCCGACGACGTGGCGGACCGGCCCCTGACCCAGGACGTGGAGCGGGCGGCGGCCCTGCTGGAGCGGTTCGTCGAGCAGTGACGCGGGGGCCTTTCCGGCCCGAAGGCCTGGCGCCCCCGCCCGCGTGCTGAATAGAATCATGCACGAATTGACACCGTTGAATGGACCGGCGGGAGACATGAGCGAGCGCACGGACGGCACGCGGAGCGGGACCGGGAGCGACGCGGGGACGCACAGTCCCTCCGCCCGGCTCCAGAACCTTTTCGAGGGGCACCGCCTCACCCCCACCCAGCGGCGCATCGCGCACTGCATGGTGCGGCGCGCGGCCGAGGTGCCGTTCCTGTCGTCCGTGGAGCTGGCCGAACTCGCGGGCGTCAGCCAGCCCTCCGTCACCCGGTTCGCGGTGGCGCTCGGCTTCGACGGCTACCCGGCGCTGCGCAAGCACCTGCGCGAGACGGCTCCTGAACCGGCCGCCGCCACCAAGGCCAACGAGTACCAGCAGGCCGTGGAAGCCGAGATCGCCAACCTCCGGCACCTCGCCGAGCTGCTCGCCGACCCGGAGCCGGTCGAGCGGGCGGGCCGGCTCCTCGCCGCCTCGCCGACGCTGCTCGTCCTCGGGCTGCGCGCCGCCGCGTCCCAGGCGTTCGGCTTCGCGTACTTCGCCGCGAAGGTGCACCCCGACGTACGCCTCCTCGACGAGGGCGGCACCATGCTCGCCGACCGCATCGACGCGGCCGTCCGCGCGGGCGCCACGACCCTGCTCTGCTTCGCGCTCCCCCGCCACCCGCGCGAGGTCGTCGACACCCTCGCGTACGCGAAGGAGGCGGGCCTGACCGTCGTCACGGTCGCCGACTCCGCGTTCGCGCCCGTCGCCCGCCACTCCGACCTGCTGCTGCCCGCCGCGGTCGGCACGGGCCTCGCCTTCGACACGGCGTGCTCGCCGATGCTGCTGGGGCGGGTGCTCCTGGAGGCGATGTGCGACGAACTGCCGCAGGCACAGGCGCGCCTGGAGGAGTTCGACGTCCGGGCCGCCGAGCGCGGCCTGTTCATGGAGTGACACCCGTACGGGAGACGTTCGGGAGGAAGTGAGTTGCGCGGGGACCGCCGCACCCCCGTGACCGGGGGGCGGGACGACGGCGGTCCCCGCGAAGGGTGTTGCACCGGGTCAGGCCGTGTGCACACCCAGGGCGTCCGTGGAGGTCCGGGAGCCGCTCCGGAGTTCCTGGCGCCACTGACCAATGTGCCGGGCCCGTGTTAAGCCGGTGCTGCGCGCACGTGTCGCGCTCGTACCGTTTTCGCGAACCCGGGAGAGCGGCTCCCCGACCTGCCCGCCGGCCTGCCTACTTGGCGCCGCCCCTGGCCAGGAACGACAGCAGGTCCTGACGGCTCACCACACCCGTCGGCCGGCCCTCGACCAGCACGATCGCCGCGTCGGCCGCACCGAGCACGTTCATCAGGTCCGCCACCGGCTCCCCGGAACCGACCTGCGGCAGCGGCGCCGACATGTGCTTCTCCAACGGGTCCTGCAAGGAGGCGCGTTGGGTGAACAGCGCGTCGAGCAGCTCCCGCTCCACCACGGACCCGATGACCTCGGCGGCCATCACGTCCGGGTGCCCGGCGCCCGGCTTCACGATCGGCATCTGCGAGACCCCGTACTCGCGCAGCACGTCGATGGCCTCGCCGACCGTCTCCTCCGGGTGCATGTGGACGAGCGAGGGCAGCGCGGCGCCCTCCTTGTCCTTCAGCACGTCGCCGACGCGCGCGCTGGGCCCGGAGTCCTCCAGGAAGCCGTAGTCGGCCATCCAGTCGTCGTTGAAGATCTTGCTGAGATAGCCGCGGCCGCTGTCGGGCAGCAGCACGACCACGATGTCCTCGGGGCCGAGCCCCTCCGCGACCCGCAGCGCCGCGACGACGGCCATCCCGCAGGAGCCGCCCACGAGCAGCCCCTCCTCCTTGGCGAGGCGCCGCGTCATCTGGAACGAGTCCTTGTCGGACACCGCGACGATCTCGTCGGCGACCTCCCGGTCGTACGCGGTCGGCCAGAAGTCCTCGCCGACGCCCTCGACGAGGTACGGCCGCCCGGACCCACCGGAGTACACCGACCCCTCGGGGTCCGCTCCGACGACCTTCACCCGCCCCTCGCTCACGTCCTTCAGGTAACGCCCGGTCCCGGAGATGGTGCCGCCGGTGCCGACGCCCGCGACGAAGTGGGTGATCCGCCCGTCCGTCTGTTCCCACAGCTCGGGGCCGGTGGAGTGGTAGTGCGACTCGGGATTGTGCGGGTTGCTGTACTGGTCCGGCTTCCAGGCCCCGAGCGTCTCACGGACGAGGCGGTCCGAGACGTTGTAGTACGAGTCCGGGTGCTCGGGATCCACCGCCGTCGGGCAGACCACCACCTCGGCGCCGTACGCCCGCAGCACATTGATCTTGTCCGTGGAGACCTTGTCCGGGCAGACGAAGATGCACTTGTAGCCCTTCTGCTGGGCCACCATGGCAAGTCCGACGCCGGTGTTTCCGCTGGTCGGCTCGACGATGGTGCCGCCGGGCAGCAGCTCACCGCTCTTCTCCGCCGCCTCGATCATGCGCAGCGCGATGCGGTCCTTCACGCTGCCGCCGGGATTGAAGTACTCGACCTTGGCCAGGACGGTCGCCCGCAGCCCTTCGGTCACCTTGTTGAGCCTCACCAGCGGGGTGTTGCCGACGAGGTCGATCATCGATTCGTGGATGCGCACCGTGGTCTCCGGGTTCTCCTCCGTAATGGTGCCGCCAGGGTAAGGCGCACACCATGGACCATGTCGCTTCATCCGGCGTTGCGATTGGCCGACAGGGATAACGGGGCAAGGAGTCCTTGTAGCCGAAGAAGAGTCGCAGAGGCAGGTGGCCGCGGAACATGTCGAGCAGGGCGAGGGTGGCACGGCGGATCGCAGCGGGTGCGGCGTACGGCGGCGGCGGGATCGGGCTGCTGGGCGCGGCCACGGTCGGTGTCGTGCTCGCCGAGGTGCAGATCGCCAGGCGCCAGGTCGGCAATCACGGCCCGGAGCCGGTGCATGTGCCGGCCGCGGACGGGGTGTACGGCCGGCGGATGTACGGCCCCCGGGACGGCGAACCGTTGCGCTTCCTGATGCTCGGCGACTCGACCGCCGCGGGGCAGGGCGTGCACCGGGCCGGGCAGACCCCGGGCGCGCTCCTCGCGTCCGGGCTCGCGGCGGTGGCGGAGCGGACCGTGGAGCTGCGCAACGTGGCGCTGCCGGGCGCGCGCTCCGACGACCTGGACCGCCAGGTGCCGCTCGGCCTCGCCGACCCCGGCTGGCAGCCCGACGTCTGCGTGATCATGATCGGCGCCAACGACGTCACGCACCGCATCCCGGCGACGAAGTCCGTACGCCACCTGTCCGCGGCTGTCCGCCGGCTGCGCACGGCCGGCGCCGAGGTGGTGGTCGGCACGTGCCCCGACCTCGGCTCGGTGGAGCCGGTGCAGCAGCCGCTGCGCTGGCTGGCCCGGCGTGCCTCGCGGCAGCTCGCGGCGGCGCAGACCATCGGGACGGTGGAGCAGGGCGGCCGCACGGTGTCGCTGGGCGACCTGCTGGGCCCCGAGTTCGCGGCGAACCCCCGCGAACTCTTCGGCCCCGACAACTACCACCCCTCCGTGGAGGGTTACGCGACCGCGGCCATGGCCGTCCTCCCGACCCTCTGCGCCTCGCTCGGCCTGTGGCCCGAGGAGGAGCGCCCGGACGTCTCCCGCTCCGAGGGCTTCCTCCCGGTCGCGCGCGCGGCGGCGAGGGCGGCGCAGGAGGGCGGAACGGAGGTCGCTGCCGCGATGCCGACCGGTCCCCGGGGGCCGTGGGCGCTCCTCAAGCGGCGCCGGCGCCGGCGGGTCACGACGGAGGAGCCGGTCCCGCAATCCAGCGCTTGACCGTCCCTCCGGTCTCGGGGCTCCGCCCCGGACCCCGCGCCTCAATCGCCGGCGGGGTTTGATATGCCCACCCGCCAGTGGGCCTTGATCCATCAAGCCCCTGCGGCGATTGAGCAGCGGGGTATGGGGCAGAGCCCCAGCCTTTCGCCCCGTCCGGCGATCGCCCGCGGGGCTTGATGGGCTGAGCAAGCGCTTAGTAAAGTGCGGCAGGGGTCACACCCCTGGACCGGTGACCCGGCCGGTACGTGCGGGTAACTTCCCTCACGGTCAGCCGTATCGAACTCTGGAGCCGCGTGATGCCCGAAGCAGTGATCGTCTCAGCCGCCCGTTCCCCCATCGGCCGCGCCTTCAAGGGGTCGCTCAAGGACCTCCGCCCCGACGACCTGACCGCCACGATCATTCAGGCCGCCCTCGCCAAGGTCCCGGAGCTGGACCCCCGCGAGATCGACGACCTGATGCTCGGCTGCGGCCTCCCCGGCGGCGAGCAGGGCAACAACCTCGGCCGCATCGTCTCCGTGCAGATGGGCATGGACCACCTCCCGGGCTGCACCGTCACCCGGTACTGCTCCAGCTCGCTCCAGACGACCCGCATGGCGCTGCACGCCATCAAGGCCGGCGAGGGCGACGTCTTCCTCTCGGCCGGCGTCGAGATGGTGTCCCGCTTCGCGAAGGGGAACTCGGACTCCCTCCCGGACACCCACAACCCGTTCTTCGCCGAGGCCGAGGCCCGCACCGCCGAGGTCGCCACGCAGGAGAACACCACGTGGCACGACCCGCGCGAGGACGGCCTGGTCCCGGACGCGTACATCGCGATGGGCCAGACCGCTGAAAACCTGGCCCGCGTGAAGGGCATCACTCGCGAGGACATGGACGCCTTCGGCGTGCGCTCGCAGAACCGCGCCGAGGAAGCCATCAAGAACGGCTTCTGGGAGCGCGAGATCACCCCCGTCACGACCCCCGACGGGACCGTCGTGAGCAAGGACGACGGCCCGCGCGCCGGCGTCACGCTGGAAGGCGTCTCCGGCCTCAAGCCCGTCTTCCGCCCCGACGGCCTCGTCACGGCCGCCAACTGCTGCCCGCTGAACGACGGCGCCGCCGCCCTCGTCGTCATGTCGGACACGAAGGCGCGCGAGCTGGGCCTGACCCCGCTCGCCCGCGTCGTCTCCACCGGCGTCTCGGGCCTGTCCCCCGAGATCATGGGCCTCGGCCCGGTCGAGGCCAGCAAGCAGGCCCTCAAGCGCGCCGGTCTCGGCGTCGACGACATCGACCTGTTCGAGATCAACGAGGCGTTCGCCGCGCAGGTCATCCCGTCCGCCCGCGACCTGGGCATCGACGAGGACAAGCTGAACGTGAACGGTGGCGCCATCGCCGTCGGCCACCCCTTCGGCATGACCGGCGCCCGGATCACCGGCACGCTGATCAACTCGCTCCAGTTCCACGACAAGCAGTTCGGTCTGGAGACGATGTGTGTGGGTGGTGGACAGGGCATGGCGATGGTCATCGAGCGCCTGAGCTGACCCCCTCCGGGCCCCGGCGGTCTATCCGTTCGTGATCCAATCTCCCCCAGGATGTGACGTGCATCTCGGGGGAGATTCATTTTCGCAGGTCAACCCCGTTCCCACCCCATATCGGGCCTAAACCCCCGCCAAAAGACCTGTCCGTTTCGTGACGTAATGCACTGACAGCTGGCTCGTCCAGGCTTCAAGCTGATGTAGGAAGTCGGGGGTCGACTTGAAACCGGGAGTACGTCAGTGAGCGCCATGCCCGCAGCCATCAGTGTCCTTGTGCTCGCCACGGCCGCTGCCACGGCCGTCGGAGCCGTCACCCTGCAGCACGTCAGGGGACTGCGCCGACAGGTGTCGGAGCTGCGCGACGAGCTGAGCAGGGACCGCGCCGATCAGGCGCTCCCCGCCGTTCCCGCCGCGCGTGCCACGCCGGACGCCGAGGCGATACGCAACGCCGTCGCCGACGCCCTCGCCGAGGAGCGGGAGCGCGAGCTGGCGGAGGCCCGGGCGTTCTGGGCCGCCCAGGAGGCGCGGGACAGCTCGGAGCTGCCGCCGTTCCTGGCCGGCGGAGCGTTGGGCGACGACATGTTCCTGCCGCGTCAGGCGGACCTCGCGGGCCTGGAGCCCTTCGGGGAGCCGTCACTGGAGCCGGAGGACGAGTTCGCCGGCACGGCCGCCCTCGACGAGATCGTCGAGGAGTCGCCCGAGCTGGCCGCCGCCCGCCGCAGGCACCCCTCGCACCCCGACTTCGTCCCGGTGCAGTCGCCGGTCGTGGGCGACCACGAGCGCACGGTGCAGTGTCTCGAGGAGCTGGCGCAGACCCGCACCGCCCTCGCGGACGTCCGCCCCGGCCCGCTCGGCACGCTCGACGTGTACGTGTTCGCCGACGGCACGACGCTCTGCATGACCCCGGGCCACCGGGAGACGGCGGAGCAGCTGGCGGCCGCGCTGCGCGACGGCGAGACCCCGATACTGCTCGGCGGCTCGGGCGTCTCCGGCGCGTACGCCCTGACCTTCGAGTGCGCCAAGGACAACGTCTACATACTGGCCGACCGGGTCATAGCTTCAGCCTGAACCGCACGGGCTCCGCCCCGGACCCCGCTGGCTCTCGTCCACAAGGCGGGGCTTAGATTCCGGCTCGCTTCATCGATTGCTCGACCAGGTCCACGGCCTCCGCCAGCTCCTCCGCTTCCCGGAGGGAAACCGCCAAGTCGCGACCGGCAACGGTCACTTGGTCGGCCGCAGCGAACATCCCCGCGTCTGGCATCTCCCGCACGGGCACGTCGGGCGCGTCCAACTTCTGAGCCCTCGCCGAAAGCTCCCTGGCCAGCCCCAGCGCCTCCGCGGCAGCGTTCCGCTGCAATCTGCTCTGCGGCGCGGCCCGGAGCCGATCGGCGAACTGATCCACTGCGGCGGTCAACGGCGTCGTATCAAGCACGCGCCGACTGTAGCTGTTTACAAGGCCCCACCGCTCAGGCACGGTGGCGTGAAGGACCGGCCACATCGAAGCGTTCCGGAGGCGCCGATGTCCCAAGTCTTCTCCGAGGAGACCCACCGCAATCTGCTGGCTCGTATCCCCCACTGCACCGGTCGTGAACTCGCCGACTGGATGCGAACCGTCGAAGAAGGCCCCTGCTTCCTTCGCTTCGAAGAGAAGGTCAGTTGGCTGCGTGGCGAGCACGATCTCGCGTACGGCCACGCGAAAGCGATCATCCACGAGTACGACCTGAGGCGCGCCGCACGGCGATTCCGTTAGCGCGCCGCTCCCCCGCACAATCCTCACCTCACGGAAAAGGGCCCGCGCACCGTCCGGTGCGCGGGCCCCTACCGTCGGACGACGGCTACGCCTAGTCGTTGCCCTGCAGGATCGCGATGAGCCGCAGGAACTCCATGTAGATCCAGACCAGCGTCATGGTCAGACCGAAGGCGGCGAGCCACGCCTCGTCCTTCGGGGCGCCGTACGCGACGCCGTCCTCGACCTGCTTGAAGTCCAGGGCCAGGAAGCACGCGCCGAGCAGGATGCCGATGATGCCGAACAGGATGCCGAGGCCACCGCTGCGGAAGCCGAGGCCGTCACCGCCGCCGAAGACGGCGAACAGCAGGTTGATGCCCATCAGCAGCACGAAGCCCATCGCCGCGGCCATCACGAAGCCGTAGAAGCGACGGTTGACGCGGATCCAGCCCGCCTTGTAGGCGACGAGGACACCCGTGAAGACGGCCATCGTGCCGAGCACGGCCTGCATGGCCGCACCGCTCGCGATGTGGGTGTCGACGACGTTGGAGAGCACGCCGAGGAAGACACCTTCGAGGGCCGCGTACGCCAGGATGATCGGCGGCGACGCCTTGCGCTTGAATGCCTGGACGAAGCCCAGGATCATCGCGACGAGACCGGCGCCGATGGCGATGCCGTAGGACTTGCCGAGGTTGGCCTCGTCGACCGGCAGCAGCACCCAGGAGAGCGCCGCGGTGACGATCAGGAGACCGAGCGTCGTGGCGGTCCGCATGATGACGTCGTCCATCGTCATGCGGCCGGTGGTGGCGGGCGCCTGCGGAGCCCCGTACTGGACGTCCTGCTGCGCGTAGGGGTTCTGCGCGTACGGGTTGCCGGCGGGTGCCTGGCCGTACGGATTGGCCTGCGTCCCGACCGCGGGGCCCCCGGCCTGCGGCTGCTGCGCTGCGTTGAACTGCGCGTAGCCGTTGTCGCGGCTGAACCCCCGTCGCGAGAAGACCGGGTTGCTGCTCCTCATTTCACTCCTCCATGGCCACCGTGTATGGCCTTGCCATCAAGAGTAATGGTCTGGCAAAGATCCGACCCTAGTGCTCAGGGAGGATCTTTCCCATCCTGTTACGAGGAACGTCCCGTGCACTCTCTGTGTTCCGCCTTCCGGCCCTCAAACGGGGAAGCCCGTGTACGCCTCGGCAAGATCCGTCTCGGCCGCCCTCGACGTGGTCACCCGGTCCAGCTGGGCCAGCTGGATCTTGTCGTCGAAGGCCGTGGCGTCGAGGGCGCGGTGCAGCATCGTCGTCATCGCGTACGAGAAGCGCTCGGCCTGCCAGACGCGGCGCAGGCAGTCCTGCGAGTACGTGTCGAGCGCTCCTGCGTCACCCTTCTCCTTGTACGTGACGAGGGCGCGGGCGAAGGTCACGACGTCGCCGACGGCGAGGTTCAGTCCCTTGGCGCCGGTCGGCGGGACGATGTGCGCCGCGTCCCCGGCGAGGAAGAGGCGGCCGTGCCGCATCGGCTCGTGGACGTAGGACCGCATGGGGGTGACGGACTTCGACGTGATGGGGCCGCGTTCCAGGCGCCAGGCCGGGTCGTCGACCTCCAGGCGGCGGTCGAGCTCGGCCCAGATCTCGTCGTCGGACCAGGACTCGGCGTCGGTGCCGGCCGGAACCTGGAGGTACGCGCGCGTGACGTGCGGCGAGCGCATCGACATGAGGGCGAAGCCGCGGTCGGAGCGGTTGTAGATCAGCTCGTCGTGCGAGGGCGCCACGTCGGCGAGGATGCCGAGCCAGGCGTAGGGGTAGGTGCGCTCGTACGTCCGCACGAGCTCCTCGGGGACGGCCTTGCGGGCCACGCCCCAGAAGCCGTCGCAGCCGACCACGTAGTCGCACTCCAGGGTCTGCTCGCGACCCTCGTGCCGGAAGCGGACGCGCGGTCCAGCGGTGTCGGCGTCCTCGACCGCCAGCGCCTCCGCCTCGAACAACAGGGGCCCGCCATCGGCAAGTTGGGCGGCGATGAGGTCCTTGCAGACCTCGGTCTGCGCGTACACCATGACCTGCTTGCCGCCGGTCAGGGCGGGGAAGTCGACGCGGTGGCGGCGCCGGTCGAAACGCAGCTCGATGCCGTCGTGCGGCAGGCCCTCGCGGTCCATGCGGGCGCCGACACCGGCCTCGCGCAGCACGTCCACGGTGCCCTGCTCCAGGATCCCGGCGCGCTGGCGCTGCTCCACGTAGGCGCGGTCGCGGCTCTCCAGGACGACCGATCCGATGCCGGCGTTGTGCAGGAGCCTGGCCAGGAGCAGCCCGGCCGGGCCCGCTCCGATGATGCCGACGGTGGTGCGCATACGGGATCCCTCTCGCGTCATTGCGTTCGTTCGCCTGTGGTGCTGTGATCACCTGCGGCGTCTTGTTCGCCTGGTGAACTTTCGTTCATCAAGTTCCGGGACGGATCCTCGCCCCGCGCGGGGCGGGTGTCAATGGTTTCGAGGATGCCCGGACCGGCGGGGCCGCACGGGAGGTGAAGAAGGCGCGCCAACGCTCCCTGGAACGGGGGAGGTTGGGGTCCGCGACGCGAAGCGGAGGGGAAGGTTCGGAGGTGCCCGGAACCGGACTTGAACCGGTACGCCCGCTAAGGGCAGCGAGGTTTAAGCTCGCCGTGTCTGCATTCCACCATCCGGGCAGGCTGTGGGGCTCCGCGTCGACGTTCCGAGCCTATCCGGCGGCGTCCCCCGATCAGCGGAAGTACGTCCCCACGTTGTCTTATTTTATTGACGTCTGAGGGTGCATCAGCACACGCGGGGGCCCATCAGCACCTGCCGGGGGCCCTGCCGCCGCCAGGGACGGGTTCCCTCGGATTGACGGAATTTCACCGCCTCGGTTCACGCACCCCGGCTCCGACGTCCCTCAGGGGCCGGGGTCATCCCCAGGTATGACTCCGGCTCTCCCGGTCCCTCCGAAGTCGCCCTCCGGAACGAGAGCTGCGGCTGACCTTCGGCGCCCGATCCGCCGCGAGGATGGAAGCGTCCCCGAAAGCAGCACCCTGACCGACAGGAGCACCCTCCCGTGACCACCACCCCGCTCGCGGGCCGCGCCACCACGACGGCCGCCGCCCGCGCCACGGATCTGTCCAAGATCTACGGACAGGGCGAGACCAAGGTGGTCGCGCTCGACCAGGTCTCCGTCGAGTTCCGGCAGGCCGAGTTCACCGCGATCATGGGCCCGTCCGGGTCCGGCAAGTCGACGCTGATGCACTGCGTCGCGGGCCTCGACACCTTCTCCTCCGGTTCCGTCCGGATCGGCGAGACCGAACTGGGCTCCCTGAAGGACAAGCAGCTCACCAAGCTCCGCCGGGACAAGATCGGCTTCATCTTCCAGGCGTTCAACCTGCTGCCGACGCTGACGGCCCTGGAGAACATCACGCTCCCCATGGACATCGCGGGCCGCAAGGGCGACAAGCAGTGGATGGAGAACGTGATCCAGATGGTGGGCCTGTCCGGCCGCCTCGGGCACCGGCCCTCCCAGCTCTCCGGCGGGCAGCAGCAGCGCGTCGCGGTGGCCCGCGCGCTCGCCTCCAAGCCCGAGATCATCTTCGGTGACGAGCCCACGGGAAACCTGGACTCCCGGTCCGGCGCCGAGGTCCTCGGCTTCCTGCGCAACTCCGTGCGCGAGCTCGGCCAGACCGTGGTCATGGTCACCCACGACCCCGTCGCCGCGGCGTACGCGGACCGGGTGGTGTTCCTGGCGGACGGGCGGATCGTGGACGACATGCGCGACCCCTCGGCCGACTCGGTCCTGGACCGGATGAAGCGGTTCGACGCCAAGGGGCGGACGAGCTGAGCGTCCCCGTCCACGTATCGGCCCCACCCACCCAGGACTGAGTAGACCCATGTTCCGTACCGCCCTGCGCAACGTCCTCGCGCACAAGGCCCGGCTGCTGATGACCGTGCTCGCCGTCATGCTCGGCGTCGCCTTCGTCAGCGGCACCCTCGTCTTCACCAACACCATCTCCGGCGCCATGGAGAAGTCCTCCGCCAAGGGCTTCAGCCACGTCGACGTCGCCGTCACCGCCGAGCGCTCCGCCGACAAGGGCAACACCGTCGGCAAGGAGGCCAAGCTCACCGACGCCACGATCAAGGCGGCCCGCGACACCCGGGGCGCCGGCTCCGCGTACGGCGTCGTCAGCGGGTACGCCGCCGTCGCCGACCAGGACGGCAAGCTCGTCGGCAACGGCTTCTCCACCAAGGGCGGCAACTACTCGGGCTCCGCCGACCGGCCCGACTCCCGGTACCCGCTGAAGAAGGGCACCGCCCCGCACGGCGCCGACCAGGTCGTCCTCGACGCGAAGACCGCCGAGCGGGCCGGCTACAAGGTCGGCGACCAGGTGCGGATGTCCGTCGACGGACCCGTCCTCACCCCGACCCTCACCGGCATCTTCACCACCGACGACGGGAACGTCTCGGCGGGCGGCTCGCTCGCCCTCTTCGACACCCCGACCGCGCAGCAGCTCTTCCACAAGCCGGGCGCGTACGACGAGATCGATGTGACGGCCGCCGCCGGGACGAGCCAGGACCAGCTGAAGTCCGCGCTCGACAAGGCGCTGCCGTCCGGCCAGACCGAGACCACCACCGCGCAGCAGCTCGCCGACGACCAGGCCGAGCAGATCTCGTCGTCGATGAGCTCCATGAAGACGATGCTGCTGGTCTTCGCGGGCATCGCGCTTTTCGTCGGCATCTTCATCATCGCCAACACCTTCACGATGCTGGTCGCCCAACGCACCAAGGAACTCGCGCTGATGCGGGCCGTCGGCGCCTCCCGGCGCCAGGTCACCCGCTCCGTGCTCCTGGAGGCCTTCGTCGTCGGCACGGTCGCCGCCGTGGCAGGTCTCGCCGTCGGCATCGGCATCGGCGCGGGCATGCGGGCGCTGATGGGCACCACCGGCGCGATCATGCCGGACGGGCCGCTCGTCGTCTCCCCCGGCACCGTCGTCGCCGCGCTGGTCGTCGGCATCCTGATCACGATGCTGGCCGCCTGGCTGCCGGGCCGCCGCGCCGCGCGGATCCCGCCGGTCGCCGCGATGAACGCGGTGCACGCCGCGCCCACCGCCAAGTCCCTGGTGCTGCGCAACACGCTCGGCGCCCTGGTCTCCGCCGCCGGTGTGGCCGCCGTGCTCTACGCGACCACCCTCAGCGGCGACAGCGGTCAGGCCCCGATGGGCCTCGGCGCGGCACTCCTGGTCATCGGCGTCTTCATCCTGACGCCGCTGCTCTCCCGCCCGCTGATCGCGCTCGCGGCCCCGGTCCTGCGCGTCTTCGGCATCTCCGGCAAGCTGGCCCGCCTCAACTCGGTGCGCAACCCGCGCCGCACCGCCGCCACCGCGTCGGCGCTGATGATCGGCCTGACCCTGATCACCGGCCTCACGGTGATCGCGGGCAGCGTGCAGTCGGCGATCAACAAGATGGCGGCCGACTCGATCAAGGCGGACTACGTCGTCGCCATGGCGAACGGGAACCAGCTCTCCCCCGACGTCGAGAAGACCCTCGACAAGACGCCCGGCGTCACGGCCGTCAGCGGCCTGACCAACTCGCCGGCGCGCATCGACCACGGCACCGAGTACCTGACCGGCGTCAACGGCAAGACCATCACGCAGCTCGCCGAACTCCCGCTGGACAGCGGGAAGTTCACAGTCGGCGGCGACAAGGTCGTCGTCGACGACAAGACCGCGAAGGACCACGACTGGACCACGGGCTCGACCTTCACCACGCACTACGAGGACGGCAAGCGGCAGAAGCTGACCGTCGCGGGCGTCTACGAGGCCAACGAGATGATGCGCGGCATCATGATCGACAGCCCGACCCTCGCCCCGCACCTCAGCGCCGGCTCCGGTGACATGCAGGTGATGCTGAAGACGTCCGCGGGACCGTCCGACGCCACCAAGGACAAGCTCACGAAGGCGCTCGGCGAGAACCCGGCGATCCAGGTCCAGGACAAGCAGGACATCACCAACCAGGTCGCCCAGGTCTTCACGCTGATGCTGAACATGCTCTACGGCCTGCTCGCCATGGCGGTGATCGTCGCCGTGCTCGGCGTCATCAACACCCTGGCGATGTCGGTCTTCGAGCGCCAGCAGGAGATCGGGATGCTCCGCGCGATCGGCATCGACCGCAAGGGCATCAAGCGGATGGTCCGCCTGGAGTCCCTGGTGATCTCGCTGTTCGGCGGCGTGCTCGGCATCGGTCTCGGCGTGTTCTTCGGCTGGGCGGCCGGTCAGCTCATCGGCAACTCCATGTCGACGTACGAGCTGATCCTGCCCTGGGGCCGGATGGGGATCTTCCTCGCGCTCGCCGCGGTCGTCGGCATCCTGGCGGCCCTGTGGCCGGCCCGCCGCGCGGCCCGCCTGAACATGCTCGCGGCGATCAAGTCCGAGTAGCCGTACGGGGGTTACGTGATCGGGGCGCATCCGCGACTGCGGATGCGCCCCGACGCGTGTACCGGACGGGTCAGCTCGCGGTGCCCCACGTACGGGCCCGCAGCGGCATCCGCGACGCCCCGCTCTCCGGCGTCCGCACCGCGAGGATCTGGTTGACCCCGATGCGGTTGCGTTCGAAGCTGAGCGCGGACGCGGCCATGTAGAGCCGCCAGACCCGCGCCCGGCCGGGGCTGACCATCTTCAGCGCCTCCGGCCAGCGGGCCTCCAGGTTCCTGACCCACTGGCGCAGCGTGAGCGCGTAGTGCTCGCGGATCGCCTCGACGTCCCGCACCTCGAAACCGGCCCGCTCAAGCAGCCCCGCGGTGGAGCCGACCGGCGCGAGCTCGCCGTCCGGGAAGACGTACGCGTCGATGAACTCGTCCACCTCGTACGCCGACTCGTCGCGCTGCGGCCGCCGCGCGATCTGGTGGTTGAGCAGTCGGCCGCCGGGCTTGAGCAGGGCGTACACATCGGACGCGTACTCCAGGTACCGCTCGGCGCCCACGTGTTCGGCCATGCCGATGGACGAGATCGCGTCGTACGGGCCGTCGCGCACGTCGCGGTAGTCCTGGACGCGGATCTCGACGCGGTCGGTCAGCCCCTCGTCGGCGACCCGCTTCCTGGCATACGCGGCCTGCTCCTGGGAGAGCGTGACTCCGACGACGCTCACACCGTGCTCGCGCGCGGCGTGGATCGCCATCGAGCCCCAGCCGCAGCCCACGTCGAGCAGCCGCATGCCGGGCTTCAGGTCCAGCTTGCGGGAGATCAGCTCCAGCTTGTCGCGCTGCGCCGATTCGAGACCGGCCCCGGGCGACTCCCAGTAGGCGCACGAGTAGACCATCGACGGGCCGAGGACCAGCTCGTAGAAGTCGTTGCCCACGTCGTAGTGGTGGCTGATGGCCTGCTTGTCGCTGCCCTTGGTGTGCAGGTGGAGACGGCCACCCCTGCGCATCTCCTCGGGCGGCGGGGCGGGCGGCAGCGGGGTGCCGGCGAGCTTCACCAGCTCCTTGGCCGCGGAGCGCACCTGGGGGTCCCTGAGGGCCTGCGCGACCCCCTTGGGCCCCTCGTCGTCCGCGTCGGGGTCCCGCTCCCATATGAGGCCGGCCATCCGGTCGAGGGCCGCGTACAGGTCGCCCTCCACATCCAGGTCACCGGCCACCCAGGCCCTGGCGAGGCCCAACTCTCCCGGCTTCCAGAGCAGTCGGCGCAGCGCGCGACGGTTCCGGACGATCAGCACGGGGGCGTCCGGAGGGCCCGCCTCCGAGCCGTCCCAGGCGCGCAGGCGCACCGGGAGTTCGACGCCGAACAACTGCTCGGCGAGATTCTTCAGCCGCTGTGCGGCGTTCTGCATGGCGGACACCTCCGTGACGAGACGATTCTCGGAAATCCCGGAACGGTTCAACACCACGTAAACACCGACAGGGCGCCTGCGCAGTCCCGTTACCGAGTCACGGAACGGCAAAATACCTGTAGCCACCATGTATATCGGTGCGGGAACGCCGAAGGGGCCGCCCGCACCACGGATGGCGAGCGACCCCTTCGGGCTGAGCCAACTACAGGTCAGGAGGCCTTGGCCTTCTCCTCGACCTTCTCTTCCTTCTTCTCGTCCGCCTTCGGCGCCTCGGCCGCGGGCTTCGGAGCCGGCTTGGCGGCCTCGTAGAACTCCTCGCGCGGAGTCTCCAGGGCGCCGAGCGCGGTGATGTCGCGCTTCTGGAACATGTTGATCGTCCACTCGGCGATCACACGGATCTTGCGGTTGTACGTCGGCATGGCGAGCCCGTGGTAGCCACGGTGCATGTACCAGGCGAGACGACCCTTGAGCTTGATCTTCATCTTGCCCATGACGATCATCGCGACGCCCTTGTGGAGGCCGAGACCGGCCACCGCACCCTTGTTGGCGTGCTTGTACTCGCCCTGCGGGAAGCCCCGCATGCCCGAGACCACGTTGTCGCCGAGGACCTTGGCCTGGCGCATGGCGTGCTGGGCGTTCGGCGGGCACCAGGCGTTCGGGTTGCCGTTGGCACGACCGACGAGGTCCGGAACCTGGGCGTTGTCGCCCGCGGCCCAGATGTAGTCGCTGCCGGCGACCTGGAGGGTGGCCTGGGTGTCCACGTGGCCACGCGGGCCGAGCGGCAGACCGAAGCGGGAGAGCGCCGGGTTCGGCTTGACGCCCGCGGTCCACACGATGGTGTTGGAGTCGACCTCGAGGCCGTTGCTGAGGACGACGTGGCCGTCGACGCAGGAGGGCATCGTGGTGGAGAGGTAGACCTCGATCCCGCGGGACTCCAGGTGCTTGCGGCCGTACACGCCGAGCTCCGGGCCGACCTCGGGCAGCACCTTGTCGGCGGCGTCGACGAGCACGAAGCGCATGTCCTCGCGCTTCACGTTCTTGTAGAACTTGGCCGCGTCGCGCGCCAGGTCCTCGACCTCACCGATGGTCTCGGCGCCCGCGAAGCCACCGCCGACGAAGACGAAGGTGAGCGCCTTGCGGCGGATCTCCTCGTCCGTGGTCGACTCGGCCTTGTCGAGCTGCTCGAGGACGTGGTTGCGCAGGCCGACGGCCTCCTCGACACCCTTCATACCGATACCGGCCTCGGCGAGGCCCGGCGTCGGGAAGGTGCGGGAGACCGCGCCGAGCGCGATCACCAGGTAGTCGAAGGGAACCTCGTACGCCTCGCCGACGATCGGCGCGACGGAGGCGACCTTGCGGTCCTGGTCGATGGAGGTGACGCGGCCGGTGAGAATCTCGGCGCCCGGCACAGCGCGTCGCATGGGGACGACGACGTTGCGCGGCGAGATGCTGCCGGCGGCGGTCTCGGGGAGGAAGGGCTGGTACGTCATGTACGAGCGCGGGTCGACGACCGTGACGGTCGCTTCCGCGTAACGCATCTTCTTCAGGATGCGTCGCGCCGCGTACAGGCCTACGTACCCACCCCCGACAATGAGGATCCTGGGACGCTCCGTGGTGCTCATGCCATCGAGTATCCACCCGACTGGCGGGGGTCGCTCGTGCGCCCCTTCACAAGCTTGTAGGGGGGCTCTGCTACACTGCGCCGCCCACGTGACCCATGTCATGACGCTCCGGGGGAACCACCGCACCGCCCCGGACGTTGCTCACCCCTCTTGAGCAGCCATAGTGCGCATGTGGCCGTACTGGACCACTTCCGTCCGCAACCGGCTCGCAACACTGCGGAAACCCCACGCGCGACCCGCGGGAGCGCCCCCGCGAGCCCCCGAACGGGCCCGAGAGCGCGTAACAGCCACCAAGTGGGCCGATTTCCTTGTGAAGAAGTTCACGAACTTTCCCGACAGCATGTCGTGGCGGGGTGCCGGAAGCGCCCCGCAGGGTGCTCAGACGCTGTGCGGGGCGCTCAGGAGAGACACTTCCGGGCCTGTTTCCGGGCCGATTTTCGGGCCTGTTCTCCGGTCCTGTTTCAGGCGATGGACCAGGCGATCCCGTCGAGGATGTCGTGCTCGCTCACGACCACCTCGCGCGCCCCGATCCGCTCCATGATGAGGCGCAGCACGAGCACGCCCGAGGCGATGACGTCGACCCGGCCCGGGTGGATGACCGGCTTCAGCGCGCGCTGGTCGTGCGTGGTCTCAAGCAGCCAGTCCGTCAGCTCGGCGACCTTGTCGTACGAGATCCGGGAGTGGTGGATCGCCGCCGAGTCGTACGCGCTCAGGCCGAGCGCCAGCGCGGCCACCGTCGTGACCGAACCCGCGAGGCCCACCAGCGTGCGGGCCTCGGTCAGCGGCACCGTCTGATTGACCAGGTCGAGGGCCGCGCCGATGTCCTGCCGGATCGCCTCGATCTGCGCGGCGGTGGGCGGATCGGTGACCGTGCCGTCCGCGGCGACGAGGTGGCGCTCCGTCATCCGTACGCAGCCGATGTCCACGGAGCGCGCGGCGCGCACGGAGTCGTCGCCGACGACGAACTCGGTGGAGCCGCCGCCGATGTCGACGACCAGGTAGGGCTTGTCCAGGTCGGCCCGGCCCGTGAGTTCCTTCGTCGCACCCGTGAAGGAGAACGTCGCCTCCTGGTCACCGGTGATGACTTCGGGCTCGACGCCCAGGATGTCGAGGACGCCGCTCACGAAGTCCGCGCGGTTCTCGGCGTCGCGGGACGCGGAGGTCGCCACGAAGCGGAGCTTCTCGGCGCCGTGCTCCTTGATGACCTCGGCGTACTCGCGGCAGGCCGCGAAGGTCCGCTCCAGCGCCTCCGGGGCGAGCCGGCCCGTCTTGTCGACGCCCTGGCCGAGCCGGACGATCGTCATCCGACGGTCCAGGTCGACGAGTTCACCGGTTTCCGGGTTCGCGTCTGCGACGAGGAGGCGGATGCTGTTGGTGCCGCAGTCGATGGCGGCGACCCTGGTCATGCGGGTGAGCTCCTGAAGTCGTCGTGATGGTTACGGGAGCCGCTGGGGGCTCTGCCCCCAGACCCCCGCGCCTCAATCGCCGGCGGGGCTCGATTTTCAAGCCCCGCCGGCGATTGAGGAGGCCCGTCCGGCAGGACTTTCGGGAAGGGGCGGGGTGGGGTGGGGTGAGGGAAAGGGAATTCAGTCGGTGGGGGCGACGCAAGGGCCCTTTTTCCACCACTCCGGGAGCATCGCGATCGCCTCGTCGCCCAACGGGTTCACGCCGGGACCCGCGGCCAGCGAGTGGCCGACCAGGACGTGCAGGCACTTCACCCGGTCGGGCATCCCACCGGCGCTCGGGAAGCCCTCCAGGACCTCGATGGCGTCGCGGCGGGCGATGTAGTCCTCGTGGGCCGCACGGTACTGCCGGGCCAGCTCCGGGTCGGTCTGGAGCCGCTCCGTCATCTCCTTCATCACGCCGTTGGCCTCGAGCGTGCCGATCGCCGACGCCGCACGCGGACACGTGAGGTAGTACGTCGTCGGGAACGGGGTGCCGTCCTCCAGACGCGGGGCCGTCTCGACCACGTCCGGGTTGCCGCAGGGGCAGCGGTGCGCGATGGCGCGCAGGCCGCGCGGCGGGCGCCCCAGCTGCTCCTTGAACGCCTGGATGTCGGCGTCCGTGGGCGTGGTGGGCTCGGTCTGCGGCGGGGGAGTTTCCATCGCTCGGGTGTTTCCTTCAGTCTTTGTCAATTGTCCGCCTGGTCGGCCTTGTCGACGCCGTCCCAGACGTTGGAGTACCAGGGGCGGTCCTCCGCGCCCTGCTCGGCGCGCTCGGCGGCGGTGCGCTCGCTCGGCACCACGTAACCGGTCTCGCCCGGCATCACCATGTGCAGGCGCTCCCGGATCCGCTGCTCGGCGAACGCGTCGTCCTGCCAGCGGGCCTTCTGGTCGCGCAGCCTGTCGACCCGCTCCTTGGCCTCCTGCTGCTGGCGCCGCAGGTCCTCGATCTCGCCGCGCTGCGAGACGTACTGCCTTATCGGGTACGCGAGCGCGACCACGAGGGTGCACAGGACGAGGGCCAGCAGGGCCGCGCGGCCGGTGAGCCGGGAGCGGCGGGCCTGCCGCTTGTTCTGCGAGCGGTAGACGCGCTCGGCGGTCTGCTCGCCCAGCACACGCAGGCGGGTGGCCGTCGAGAAGCGATCTCTGGAGTCCCTGTCCCGTACCTTTCCGGGCATCGCCTCTGCTCCCGCCTCCCCGCTCACGTGCGTACGTCCCCGCACACGGTACGGGACCGAGTGCGGGGACGTACGTATCTACAGCGTCAGGGGTGGTCAGCCCTTGAAGCGCGGGAAGGCCGAGCGACCGGCGTAGACCGCCGCGTCGTCCAGGATCTCCTCGATGCGCAGCAGCTGGTTGTACTTGGCGACGCGCTCGGAGCGGGCCGGGGCGCCGGTCTTGATCTGGCCGCAGTTCGTGGCGACGGCCAGGTCGGCGATGGTGACGTCCTCGGTCTCGCCGGAGCGGTGGGACATCATGCACTTGAAGCCGTTGCGCTGGGCCAGCTCGACGGCGTCCAGGGTCTCGGTCAGCGAACCGATCTGGTTCACCTTCACGAGCAGGGCGTTCGCCGAGTTCTCCTCGATGCCGCGGGCCAGGCGCTCCGGGTTGGTGACGAAGAGGTCGTCGCCGACGAGCTGGACCTTGTCGCCCAGCTTCTCGGTGATGACGTTCCAGCCGGCCCAGTCGTCCTCGTACAGCGGGTCCTCGATGGAGACGAGCGGGTACGCGGAGACGAGCTCCTCGTAGTACTCCGTCATCTCGGCGGCGGAGCGCTCCTTGCCCTCGAACTGGTACTTGCCGTCCTTGTAGAACTCGGAGGCGGCGACGTCGAGGGCGAGGGCGATCTGCTGGCCGGGAACGTAGCCGGCTTCCTTGATGGCCTCGAGGATCAGGTCCAGGGCCTCACGGTTCGAGCCCAGGTTCGGGGCGAAGCCGCCCTCGTCGCCCAGGCCGGTGGCCAGGCCCTTGCTCTTCAGGACCTTCTTCAGCGTGTGGTAGACCTCGGCGCCCCAGCGCAGGGCCTCGGAGAAGGACTCCGCGCCGATCGGGGCGATCATGAACTCCTGGATGTCGACGTTGGAGTCCGCGTGGGACCCGCCGTTCAGGATGTTCATCATCGGCACCGGGAGAAGGTGCGCGTTCGGGCCGCCCAGGTAGCGGAAGAGCGGCAGGTCGGACGCCTCGGAAGCGGCGTGCGCGACGGCGAGCGAGACACCGAGGATGGCGTTGGCGCCGAGCGAGCCCTTGTTGTCGGTCGCGTCCAGGTCGAACATCGCCTGGTCGATCAGGCGCTGCTCGGTGGCGTCGTAGCCGACGAGCTCCGGGCCGATCTGCTCGATGACGGCGAGGACGGCCTTCTCGACGCCCTTGCCCTGGTAACGGTTCGGGTCACCGTCGCGGAGTTCGATGGCCTCGAAGGCACCGGTGGAGGCGCCGGACGGGACGGCAGCACGGCCGGTGCTCCCGTCGTCGAGGCCGACCTCGACCTCGACCGTGGGGTTGCCTCGGGAGTCCAGGATTTCCCGGGCTACGACGACGTCGATGGACGGCACGAGCATCTCCTTCTGGGATGTGACGAAGCTTGGCGGGCGGCCGTCGGACAACGGATCCCGCCCCCCTGAGCCTAACCGGCTCCCGGGCATCGGCCATCCGAACGCCCGCCTCGTGGACAACGCCGTTAGCGAAATGTTCCTTAACGGAACAAAAACAGCGACCCCCGCCCCGGCTGTGCCGGGGCGGGGGTCGCCGAAGTGAGCGGCCCGTGGGGACGGGGAGGGCGGCGGGACTCGGCGTCCGCCGATGCCGAGTCCGTGCCTGGGGGTCCTGGGCGGACCGGGCCCCTGCGCGGGGCCGGACGTCTTAGCTGAGGTGCAGCTGCTGACCCGGGTAGATCAGGTTGGCGTCCTTGACGATGTCCTTGTTCTTCTCGAACACCTGCTGCCAGGTCGTGCCGTGCGCCTCGGCGATCTTGCTGAGGGTGTCGCCGGACTTGACCTTGTACTCGCCGTCGCCCTTCTCGACCTTGTTACCGGTCGGGGTGGTGACGGTGTCCTGCTTCGGGGCCTCCTGCTTCGGGGCCTCCTGCTTGGGGGCCTCCTGCTGCTGCGGCTGCTGACGCTGCTCGGAGCGGTCGGCACGCTGCTGGGTCTCCTGCTTCGGAGCCTGCTGCTGCGACGAGTCGTCACCGCCACCCTCGTTCGGGGTGGAGGACAGGCCCGAGCCGCAGTTCGGCCAGGCACCGCTGCCCTGGGAGGCGAGAACCTTCTCGCCGACGGCTATCTGCTGCGCCTTGGACGCCTGGTCGGCGGTGGAGGCGTACTGGTCGCCGCCGTAGGCGGACCAGGTGGAGGACGAGAACTGCAGACCGCCGTAGAAACCGTTGCCGGTGTTGGTGGACCAGTTGCCGCCGGACTCGCACTGCGCGACCTGGTCCCACTCGGACGTGGTGGCGGCGGAGGCCGAGGTGGCACCCATCAGCGGCACGGCGACGGCGGCAGCGGCGACACCGCCGAGCGTGGCGACGCGGACGGCCTTGGACGGGCGGCGGTGCTTGTTCTTGCCGGAAAACAGCATGGAGATGTCTCCTCACCGACGCCTGCGAGGTGAGCTGTCGGGTTCGGACCAGTGAGTGTCCGGCAGACGCATCCTTGTGCGCTGCTTAACCCCAAGCCCGTCCGGTCTCCCGGAAGGGCGGCTTACCTGGGTCCCCCGCTCCTGCCTACGGCGCTTACGCGTCGACTGTTCCCGTACGGACGTTGGCAGGATTCGGCGTGACGTCCATCGGGGCCCGCTGAAGCGAGCGGTCACGAACGTAAGCGGTCGATCCGTCCGATTTCAAAGTCGATCAGGGGCTTTGAGACCCATGTCTCACTCGATCGACATCGGACAAAGCCCCTTCAACCGCCCCGAACCCCCGCTACCTTTTGTCCGATCCGTCCCCAAGATCCAGGCTCTGACCAGGAAGGATGAGGTCTGGGTCGGTACCGACCGTCTCCTTGTTCCGCTCATAGAGCGCGTCCCATCCGCCGTGCACGTCCTGGGTCTTCGCGATGTCCCAGAGGTTGTCGCCGGCGTGCACCTCGTACGTGTCGCCGGCGCGCTTGTCGTCGCGTGAGGCGTGCCGCCCCGCCCCCTTACGGGAGTCGGAACCGTCGTCGTCGGCGCGGTCGCCGCGGTGGCGGCCGGACGTGTCGCCGGAGGGCCGGGCGGACGGGGAGGCCGTCCCGGCGGGGGTGCCGTCAGAAGGCGCGTGGGACTTGTCACTTGACGGGCTCGACGACTCCGCCCCCTTGTTACCGGAGGTATCGCTCGTCTCGTCCGCCGTCGGGCGGTCCGAGGAGTCGGAGCCCGCGGACTCGTCGTGACCCTTGTCTCCCGAATCGGCGGATTCGGCGGATTCGGCGGAATCGCTGGACTCGGTGGAGTCGGCCGGATCCGTGGCGTCCGCGGAGCCCGCCTTGTCGGCGCCGCCATCTGCGCCCTCGCCCGACGACTTGTCGTCGTCACCGGAGTCGGACGACTCGGAAGGCTGCGCCGACGGTGACGCGGACACGCCCGGGTCGACGTCCGCCGAGCCGTCGTCCTTGGTGAGGTCCGAGGTGAGCGAGCACATCGGCCAGGCGCTCGGCCCCTTGTCGCCGAGAACCTTCTCGGCGACGGCTATCTGCTGCGAGCGGCTGGCCTGGTCGGCACGCGGGGCGTAGTCGAGCCCCCCGTACTCCTCCCATCTCTCCTGCGTGAACTGGAGGCCGCCGTAGTAGCCGTTACCGGCGTCCAGGCTCCACTGCCCACCGCTCTCGCACTCGGCGAGCTTGTCCCACGCCTGCGTGGTCGCGGCACTCGCGCCGCTCGCGGCGAACAGCGGGATCGCGATGGCGCTGCCGGTGACTCCGGCGGCGACGACGAGAGCAGGGGCCTGACGGGGGCGACGGTGACGACCGTTCCCGGAGAGCATGCGTTTGCCTTTCGCGAGACTGATGCTGCTACGCGCGACGGGTGGTGCAAGTGGTGCGGGTTGTGCATGTGTCGCGATGATCCGTGAACGTAGCGGCACTCGAACGCCTGTCACAAGTCGATGCAGCGTAGATCACGTGAAAGTCACATTGTTGACGCCCCGTCAGTTCCGGCCGGGTTCTGACGCGGGGTGAACTCCACCGGCAGCGTGCGCAGTCCACGCATAATGAGCCCGCCACGCCACCGCAAATCGGTCGGTTCCACCGCAAGTCGCAGGTCCGGGAGGCGCGTCAGGAGCGTGCCGAGAGCGGCCTGCCCCTCCAGGCGCGCGAGCGGGGCGCCGAGGCAGTAGTGGATGCCGTGTCCGTAGCCGAGGTGCTGGTTGTCGCGGCGGGAGAGGTCGAGGGTGTCGGGCTCGGTGAAGCGCGCCGGGTCTCGGTCGGCGGCGGCGAGCACGACGAGAACCGGGTCGCCGACGCCGATCTCCTGGCCGCCGATGGTCAGCGGCTCCCTGGCGAACCGCCAGGTGGCCATCTCCACCGGCCCGTCGAAGCGCAGCAGTTCCTCGATCCCGGTCTCCAGCAGGTCCCGCTCCCCCACCGCGATCGACTTCTGCAGGCGCTCGCGCTGTTCGGGGTGGGTGAGCAGGGCGTACGTGCCGTTGCCGATGAGGTTGACCGTGGTCTCGAACCCGGCGAAGAGCAGCACGAAGCACATCGCCGCCACCTCGTTCTCCGTGAGGTGTTCGCCGTGGTCGGAGGCGCGGATCAGGTCGGAGATCAGGTCGTCGGTGAGGTCGCCGCGCTTGCGGTGGATGAGGTCCACCAGATAGGCGCGGATCCGCTTCACCGCGCGTCCCACCCCGCCGCGCGGTCCCCCGCCGTGGCGGATCATCATGCCCGCCCACTCGCGGAAGTCGTCCTGGTCCTCGCGGGGGACGCCGAGGAGGTCGCAGATGGCGTAGATGGGGAGCGGGAAGGCGAAGTCGTGGATGAGGTCGGCCTCGCCCTTCGCCTCGAAGGCGTCGATGAGGTCGTCCGTCAACTGCTGGACGCGTGGCGCGAATTCGGCGACGCGGCGGGGGGTGAAGGCCTTCGAGACGAGGCGGCGCAGGCGGGTGTGGTCCGGCGGGTCGATGTTGAGGAGGTGGGTCGTCAGCTCGGCCTGGCGTTCGCCGGGGATGCCGGTCCTGCCCTTGGCGTGGCCCGGCTCGTCGTGGTGGTCCGCGTTCTTGCTGAGCCGTTGGTCGGCGAGCGCCTGGCGGGCGTCCGCGTACCGGGTGACCAGCCAGGCCTCGACGCCGCTCGGCAGCGTGGTGCGGTGCACGGGGGCGTGCTCGCGCAGCCAGGCGTAGGAGGGGTAGGGGTTGCTGGCGAACTCCCAGCTGAAGAGTTCGGGGGCGCTGGAGGGGGTGGGGCTCTCGGTCACCACCTGACCGTAACCGGCCCTATGGGGCGGTGAGCCCTTCGGTGGTTCGTACCGCGTCCCGGTAGGCGCGGGCGGCGGCTCTGAGTGCCGCCTCCGGGTCGGTGCCCTCGGCCTCGGCGCGCAGGGCGAGGGCGAGGAGTTCGTAGCCGATGCCCTCGCCGGTGGGGACCGGGACGTCCAGGCCCGCCGTGCGTACGCGCGAGCCGAGCTTGGCGGCGAGGGCGAGACCGGGCTGGCCGACGGGGACGCCGTCGGTGACGGAGTCGCGGCGCTTGGACTCGCCCTTCTTGCGGAGCCAGATCTCCCGGACCTCCTCCGGGGTGGTCGCGCTCTCGTCGCCGAAGACGTGCGGGTGGCGGTGGATGAGCTTGTCGACGATGCCGCCCGCCACGTCGTCGATGGAGAACGGCTCGTCCTCGCCGGAGGCCTCCTCGGCGATCCGTGCGTGGAAGACGACCTGGAGGAGTACGTCGCCGAGCTCCTCGCGCAGTTCGTCGCGGTCGTCGGTCTCGATGGCCTCGACCAGTTCGTACGCCTCCTCGATGGCGTACTTGGCGAGGTCCTCGTGGGTGCGCTGCTTCGACCAGGGGCATTCGCGGCGGATGCGGTCCATGACCTGGACGAGGTCGAGGAGGCGGGCGCCGGGCAGGTCGTAGGAGCCGGGGAGCAGTTCCAGGTTCGGCATCTGTTCGCGGCCCGAGCCGGCGAGGCGCGCCAGGCCGTCGGTGAGCTGCCGGTCGCCCTCGGCGGTGGCGAGGAAGACGAGGGTGCGCCCGCCGTCGGCGCAGCGGTCGACGAGCTCGCGGGCGGTGGGCGAGGCGATCGTGACCTGGACGCCCGCGTCCTTCACGTACGGCAGCTGGGGGTGCGCGGCGTCGGCGCACAGCACCTCGTCGGCCGCGCGCAGGGTCTGCCACGCCTGCCAGGACAGGAGGCCGGGGGCGACCCGGTGGCTGGTGGTGAGCAGGACGACGCGGCCGGCGGCGTCTTCGGCGGGGGTGCGGTGGTCGTGCGCCTCGGGTTCGTTCACCCCTCGAACGTAACGCAGGCCACTGACAACCCCGCCTCCCCCGGGTCTACGTGGTCTGCTGCTGGGCCGGGGCTTCCTTGGTGATCTGGCGCAGCCACGGGGTCTTCGCGTCGACGCGGCTGTTCTTGGTGACGTCCCACGTTCCGTAGCGGGGGTTGAGGTCGACGTTCAGTTCCTTGGAGGCGCTGGAGAGCGCCTTCCAGAAGACGGCCTTCCCCTGGGGGGTCTGCATGTCGGCACCGAGCGCGGTCGACAGCTTCTGCGCCTCGATCTCGGTGCGCAGGCTCTCGGTGAGGCGCTTGGGCGGGATGTTGTACTGCTGCAGCCAGGCGACCTCCAACTCCTTGGCTCCGCCCGCCTGTTGTTCCAGGCCGGACCGCATGCTCTGCATCTCCTTGCGGGTGACGGAGATGTCCGCGTCGGTGGCGGCGCGGTGCAGGACCCGGTCGAGGACCATCGTGTGCAGTGTGTTGCGGGTGAGGCCACCGGTCTTGGCGATGGCCTGTTCGTACCGGGCCGCGTCTTTGGTGGCGGTCTGCTGCGCGTCGCGCACCTCGTTCACCCGGCTCTCCAGTTGCGAGACGGTGATCCGCTGGCCGCCGACGACGGCCGCGGCACCGGGGTGCGCTTCGTTGCCGCAGGCGGTCAGGGCGGGGACGGCGGCGATGGCGGCGGCGGACAGGACGAGCGCGGTGCGGCGGCTGTTGCGGCGGTGCAAGGTGGGCCTCCCTGCGAAGAGTTTGTGCGTCGGTGCACAAAGTCCGGCGTTGATCGATGTTAGGCAGTGGCCGCTTGCTAGGCCACCTATTCGACAACGATTCGCCGCGAGTTGAGGTACTGGAGGGGTTCGGGGGTGCTGCGGGTCAGCCGCGTACCTGGCCCAGCCATTGGAGGGTGCGGCGTACCTCGGCGGGGAACGGGTGGCCGGGTCCGTGCAGCCGTTCGGCGTCGTGCAGCAGCCGGGTCAGTGTCTCGTGGGCGGCGCCCCGGTCGCCGACGGAGAGCAGCAACTGGCCGATGCGACGGCGTACTTCGAGGGCGAGCCTGAGGTCCGTGGTCGCGTACTGGTTCTCGTAGTACGGGAGGAGGGAGCGGTATTCGGCGAGCGCCGCGGCGGGTTCGCCGAGGGCTTCGAGGCACTGGGCGGACTCGTAGCGGAACTGGAGGGACTGCGGATCGGCGTGGCCGGCCTCGGCCGCGCGTTCGTCGGCGAGTCGGCGCAGTTCGGGCAGTGCGCGCCGGTACTGGCCGTCGTCCATGAGGGTGGCCGCGTACTGCTTGCGCAGGGTGCGGACGACGGGCGAGTGCTCGCCGTGCTGGGCGGCCGCGGCGGGGAGGATCGCGCCGAGGATGTCGACGGCCTGGGTGATGCGGCCCTCGCCGAGCAGCACCTTCACTTCGTCGACGGCGCGGGCGACGTCGGGGCGGTCGCCCTGGAGGTCGGTGCCCGCGGGCTGCGGCGCGGGGGTGACGGCGCGGTCGGGCCAGGGGGCGTGCGGGCGCAGAAAGGGGCGGGTCGGGTCGAGCGGTCGACCCGTGGGGATGCCGCGCGCGGGGAGCAGCGGGAGCAGTTCCTCGTACGTCTGCTGGGCGGAGGCCGGGCGGTCCTGCGGGTCCTTGGCGAGCAGCCGCAGGACGAGGTGTTCGAGGGCCTGCGGTACTTCGGGGCGCAGCTGGCGGACCGGGACCGGGGCCTCGTAGAGGTGGCGGTGGAGGATGCCGAGGGCGGTGGTGCCGGCGAACGGGACGTCACCGCTGAGGAGTTCGTGCAGCAGCACGCCGAGCGCGTACAGGTCGGTGTGCGGGCCGACGGCGCCGCCCATCGCCTGTTCGGGCGCCATGTAGGCGGGGGTGCCGATGGGCGATCCGGTGTGAGTGAGGCGGGTGGTGTCGGTGTCGAGGACGGAGGCGACGCCGAGGTCGAGGACGGTGAGCGTGCCGTCCTGCTTGACCATCACGTTCCGCGGCTTGAGGTCGCGGTGCACGATCGGCACGGCGTGCACGGCGGAGAGCACGGCGCACAGTTGCGCCGCGACCGCGACGGCCCACTGCCAGGGGAAGGGGCTGTGCTCGGCGAGGTGGTCGGCGAGGTCGGCCCCGTCGATGTACTGCATGACGAGGTAGAGCTCGTCGCCCTCGGCGCCCGCGTCGTGCACGGTGACGAGGCCGGGGTGGTCGACCTGTGCCGTGACCCGGCATTCGCGCAGGAAGCGGCGGCGCAGTTCGTCGGCCTCGGCGCCGGCGACGCGGTCGGGGCGCACGAGCTTCACGGCGACGCGGCGGTCGAGGCGCTGGTCGTACGCCGTCCAGACCTGGCCCATGCCGCCCTGGCCGATGAGCGTGGAGAGTTCGTAGCGTCCGGCGACGACGCGGGCGCCGTCCGCCGGGGACGCGGAGTGCCCGGTCACCGGCCGCCGTCCCGCTTGCGCAGGTAGTCGCTCAGCTCGTCCAGTTCGGCGCGGACCTGGTCGATGCGGTGCGGCGGCGGGGCCTGGTTCTGCGGGGGCGCGGGCGGCGGGGTGGGCGCGGGAGCGGGTGCGGCCGTGTTCATGGGGTGCTGCGTGGGCATCGTGTGCGTCTGCGGGGGCGTCGCGGGCCAGGGTTGGCGCGGCTGCGGGTGTCCGTAGGCGGAGGGGCCGGACGGTGCCGTCGGCGCGTAGGGGCCCGGCGGGGGCGCGGGCGACAGCCTGCGTATGTCGTAGACCAGGAAGTACACCGCGCTGCCGAGCGCGAGGAGCAGCAGCAGGGCGAGGGCGACGTCCGTGCGCGTGTCCTCCTCCGGCAGCGAGCCGATGATGCCGAACAGCGTGATGCTGACGGGCAGCGAGGCGACCGCCAGGGTCCAGTCGAGGGGCCTGCGCCGCAGGGCCGCGATGCGGAACAGGGGGGCGCAGGAGAGCAGGCCGCACGTGAGTACGGACAGCGCAGGGAACAGCACCCTCAGGGTGATGGCCGCGCCGTCGCTCTCGCGTCGGGGCGGCCCCGCGCCGGGCCCGTACATGGCAGCTCCTGGTCACTTGTCCGGGTGGGAACACGCTCGGCAAGGTGATGCCGGTTCCTTCGAGCGTATAGGCGGACTCGGACAACGGGCCCGGGGTTGTACGGAACGGATGTCGCTCCGCTCACATCGGGGTAGGCGGAACGGTTGCCTCCGGCGGTGGTGCTGGTCCGGTCCCAGGTCGCGGGGCTCTGCCCCGGACCCCGCTCCTCAATCGCCGGAGGGGCTTGATCTACCGGCGCCGGGGCCGAATGCCGGACCGCTTATTCGTCCGGAGGCAGCGTGCCCGCCGTCAGGCCGTCGTGGAGGCCCTGGACGAGTTGTTCGCCGAGGCGGGCCGCCTGGCGGAGGGTGTTCTCGAACGTCGCGAGGGATTTGAAGCGTTCTCCATAGCCCGCCTGTTCGGACAAGGGGAGGCGCGGGAGCTGGAGGCGGCGGACGTCGAGGCGGGTGGCGGTGGAGGCGTAGCTGGAGGCCTGCCGGTTGTTGGCGGTGGAACGCAGGAAGCCGGCGAGGAACCACGGGTCGAGGGCGGCCGGTTCGGGGCGCAGCAGGGCCAGGCCCCTGCCCAGCGCGGCGCCCGCGTCCGCCTCGTCGACGACGCGGACGGCGGCGGCTCCGCCGACCACCGGCACGACGACGTCCCCGACTTCGAGGATCACCGGGTCGTCCTCCGCGGCATGGGCGCCACCGGAGGGCGCGGTGCTCGTCAGCACGTCGTGGTCGGTGAGCACGGGTACGCGCGCGTGCCCACCGGGACCGCCGCCGGGCGCCGCGATGCGCAGCGACAGGGCGCCCGCGCGCGCGAGTTCACCGACCGTGGTCAGTGGCCAGCGGGCCGGGGTCGTGGTGTCCGGTACGGCCCGGGGGGCGAGTTTCGTGGTCAGGCGCAGCGTGTCGGCGAGCTCGTCGCGTACGGCGGTCAGTTGCGCGGCGCCGCCGCCCGTGGCCGGCGGGGGCAGGCGGCGGGCGGGCGCGAGGTCGACCTCGTCGTCGAGCAGGTCGATGACGGGCACGGAGCGGGCGAGGCCAGGCTGTTCCTCCAGGGAGCCGTCCCGGTCGAAGGCGCGCCAGGCATCGAGCACCGCGCTGCGCACCTCGTCCCACACCTGCTGCTCCCGTACGTCGCCGGACTCGGCGAGCGAGGCCGTGTCGACGAGCAGTAGCTCGGGCGCCGCGGGCGCACCCGTGCCGGGGCGGCGCAGCACCCACAGGTGCAGCGGGATGTTGTTGGGCGGGACGGCGCCCGCGGGCAGGGCGATCACGGCGCGCAGGGCGCCGCGGCGCAGCAGGTCGGCGCGGATCCGGCGGCCCGAGCGGCGGGAGGCGACGGTGGGCGGCATCAGGAGCACGGCGCTGCCGCCGTCCGTCAGGCGCGCCAACGCGTGCTGCACCCACGCCAGTTCGGACTCGGTGCGGGCGGGGAGGCCGTACTCCCAGCGCGGGTCGTAGGCCAGCTCGTCGTGGCCCCAGCCGCGCTCGTTGAACGGCGGGTGGGCGAGCACCACGTCGGCCCGTACGTCGCTCAGGGCGTCGGCGAGGCCACGAACAAGGGCATCGCCCTGGCCGGCACGATCCTCGGCCTCGCGGCCATGGGCCTCGCGGTCTTCGGGGCGTACACGACGTTCAAGGCGGTGGACGACGCCGTCGACGAGATCAACAAATCGATGTCCGACACGAAGGCCAAGGACACGACGTCGTCCGGCGACGCGAAGGACAAGGACGGCGGCAAGGACGGCGTGAAGTCGGAGCAGATCTTCGACGAGAACGTCGGTGACGGTTTCAGCGGCACGATCCTCCCCGGCAAGAAGGCCACGGTCGTCTACGGCTTCGACGCCCCGGCGGACGCGAAGAACCTGACCGTCGAGGTCACGCCGAGCTTCGACTACGACGGCTCGCAATGGGACCTGAAGCTGTAACCGGCTTCGGAAAATGGGGGGAGTGGACGCGGCACGCGCTCAACGCGCGTGCCGCGTCCGCGTGTTCGCAGGGGGTGCAGCGGTTCACAGGGGTTCACAGGGGGCACAGGGGTTCACACGGTGTGCCGCACCCACACGTTCGGCTCGACATACACGGCATAGCCGTGCTCGGGCTCGCAGCGCACCGGCACCAGCGCGGCGGGGACCTCGACCGGTCCCTCCTTGTCGAAGGGCAGACCGGTCCAGCTCCGCCAGTCCTCCAGCGACCCCGCCACGACCATCGAGGCGGGCGCGACCTTCTCGATGACGCCGCCCGCCCGTACGTGCACCCGCAGCCACGGGTCGTGCGGCAGGCCGTCCGGCTCCCGCACCCGGAACGCGTACGCGCCGATGGGCGTCTGGGGTTCAAGATGCTTGGCGCTCGGCCGCACCGGCGCGACGACCTCGGTGAAGCCGCGGGTGCGCGCGTTCTCCCGCATCGCGGCCAGCATCCGGCCGGACAGGCCACGCCCCTGGAGCCCCGGCGTGACGGCGATCTCGATGGCGCTCACAGTGTCCGGCGGCGCCCCGGCGTCGAGGTCGGCGAACGCCCACCGCAACACCTGGTCCCAGCCGCCGTCCGGCAGCGCACCGCGCTCCTCGGCGCCCAGCGCGAACGGCACGCTGTACGCCTTGGCGACCACGGCCCCTTCGGGATCCGTCGCCACGAACGCGTACTCGGGCAGTTCCCGCCAGATGCGCCGCAGGAAGGTCTCGGCGCACGGGTCGTGCCCGATGAACGCGGGCCAGGTGTCCGGCATCGTCCACATGGGGAGGGCGAGTTCGGGACGCTCGGCGAGGGTGGTGATCGTCAGATCCGTGCCGGGGTCGGGGTTCATGCGCACATGGTGCGGGGAACGCCGCGGCACCGCAGCCGGTTTTCCCGCCTGCCGGGTCAGGCGTAGACCCAGCGGTTGCGGCCGGAGCTGAAGGTGCACTTCACGATGCGGCCGTTGGCGGAGTGCGTGGTGCGGCCGACGTCGGCGTTGCTGCAGAACTGGCCCGCGCTGTAGCAGTTGCCCGCGTTCGAGACGATCTCGCAGGTGGGGGCGGCCGGCTTCGGGGCGGCGGTCGTCCGCACGGGCGCCGGGGCCTGGGTCCGGGCCGGCTTCGGGGCGGGGGCCTGCGTCCTCGTCCGGGTCGGCGCGGGCGTCGCCCTGGGGGCCTTGGGCGTCGGCGAGTGCGTCGTACGGGTCGGGCTCGGCGTCGGGGTCGGCGTCGGCGACTGCGTGGACGGGGTGGGGCTGGGCGTCGGCGTCGCGGAGACGGACGCGGACTTCGAGGGCCGCGCGTCGGCGGCGTCGTCCGTACCGGAACCGGCCCCGCAGGCGCCGACGGCCAGGGTGAGGGCGAGCGTCCAGGCGGCGGCGAAGCCCGCGGAGCGTCTGCGTATCGACGACTGGCCGGATCTGTTGAGCATGTGTACCCCGTGTGGAGAAAACGTGAAGAACTGCGGTCGTCGCGCACAGTAATCCACGAGACGCCGGACGGGGAGCCAGTTCGGTTATTTGGTGCCAGGTGAAACAGGTGGGGGCGGGTCGACGCCCGCCCCCACCTGTCGATCGGCCGGAGGCCCCGGAGGCCTACGCCCCCAGGATCGAGGTCAGGAACTCCCCGACCCACGCCAGCAGTTCCCGGCCGACGACCGGCTTGCCGCCCATCTTCTTCGGCTTCGGGCGCGGCACGAGGAGCTGACCGGTGGCCGACTTGATGACCGTGCCGGGGTAGAGGCGCTTGAGGCGCAGCTCCTGGGACTCCCGCAGCTCCACCGACGCGAAGCGGATGTTGTTGCCCTGGAGGACGATCTCGCCGACCTCGCAGGCCCGCGCCAGCATCCGCAGGCCCGCCACGAGCAGCAGATTCTCCACCGGCTCGGGCAACTTGCCGTAACGGTCGACGAGTTCCTCGCGGACGTGCTTGACGTCCTCCTCCGTGTTCGCGGAGGCGATGGCGCGGTAGGCCTGGAGGCGCAGCCGCTCGCCGGGCGCGTAGTCGTGCGGGACGTGCGCGTCGACCGGGAGCTCGATCTTGACCTCCAGCGGCGGCTCCTCCTCCACGCCGCCTTCGAGCGAGGCGCGGTAGTCCGCGACGGCCTCGCCCACCATGCGTACGTACAGGTCGAAGCCGACGCCCGCGATGTGGCCCGACTGTTCGCCGCCGAGGAGGTTGCCCGCGCCGCGGATCTCCAGGTCCTTCATCGCGACGTACATGCCCGCGCCCATCTCCGTGTGCTGGGCGATGGTGGCGAGGCGCTCGTGGGCGGTCTCGGTCAGCGGCTTCTCCGGCGGGTACAGGAAGTAGGCGTACCCGCGCTCGCGGCCTCGGCCGACGCGGCCGCGCAGCTGGTGGAGCTGGGAGAGGCCGAAGTTGTCGCCGCGCTCGACGATGAGGGTGTTGGCGTTGGAGATGTCGATGCCGGATTCCACGATGGTCGTGGAGACGAGGACGTCGAACTTCTTCTCCCAGAAGTCCACGACGACCTGTTCCAGGGCCTGTTCGGACATCTGGCCGTGCGCCGTCGCGATCCGCGCCTCCGGCACGATCGCCCGGAGCCGGGCCGCCGCCTTGTCGATCGACTCGACACGGTTGTGGATGTAGAAGACCTGGCCCTCGCGCAGCAGTTCGCGGCGGATCGCGGCGCCGATCTGCTTCTCCTCGTACGGCCCGACGAAGGTGAGCACCGGGTGGCGCTCCTCGGGCGGCGTGGTGATCGTCGACATCTCGCGGATGCCGGTGACCGCCATTTCGAGCGTACGGGGGATGGGGGTCGCGGACATCGTGAGCACGTCGACGTTGGCGCGGAGCTTCTTCAGCTGCTCCTTGTGCTCGACGCCGAAGCGCTGCTCCTCGTCGACGATGACCAGACCCAGGTCCTTGAACTTGGTCTCGGAGGAGAACAGGCGGTGCGTGCCGATGACGATGTCGACCGCGCCGTCCTTGAGGCCTTCGAGGGTGGCCTTGGACTCGGTCTCCGTCTGGAAGCGGCTGAGCGCCTTGACGCTGACCGGGAACTGGCCGTACCGCTCCGTGAACGTGCCGAAGTGCTGCTGGACGAGGAGCGTCGTCGGTACGAGGACGGCGACCTGCTTGCCGTCCTGGACCGCCTTGAAGGCGGCGCGGACCGCGATCTCCGTCTTGCCGTAGCCGACGTCGCCGCAGATCAGGCGGTCCATCGGGACCGTCTTCTCCATGTCCTCCTTGACCTCGGCGATCGTGGTCAGCTGATCGGGCGTCTCCACGTACGGGAACGCGTCCTCCAGCTCCCGCTGCCAGGGGGTGTCCGAGCCGAAGGCGTGTCCCGGCGCCGCCATGCGCGCGGAGTACAGCCTGATCAGGTCGGCCGCGATCTCCTTGACGGCCTTCTTGGCCTTCGCCTTCGTCTTGGTCCAGTCGGCGCCGCCGAGCCGGTGCATCGTCGGGGCCTCGCCGCCGACGTACTTGGTGATCTGCTCCAGCTGGTCCGTCGGAATGTAGAGGCGGTCGCCGGGCTGGCCGCGCTTGGCGGGCGCGTACTCGACGACGAGGTACTCGCGGGTCGCGCCCTGCACCGTGCGCTGCACCATCTCGATGTAGCGGCCGACGCCGTGCTGCTCGTGCACGATGTAGTCGCCGGATTCGAGGGTGAGCGGGTCGATGGTCTTGCGGCGCCGCGCGGGCATCCGGGCGCCGTCCTTGCCGGCGGCCCGCTGGCCGGTGAGATCGGTCTCGGTGAGGACGGCGAGCTTCAACGCCTGGTCCACGAAGCCGAATTCAAGGCTTCCGCAGGACACCTGGACGACGGACGGGGCGAGTTCGCCGAGGTCCTTCTCCAGGCGGGCCGCGATGCCCTCGCCGCCGAGCACCTCGACGGTGCGGGTCGCGGGGCCGTGGCCCTCGGTGACGTAGACGGCGCGCCAGCCGTCGGCGAGCCAGCCCTTGGTGTCGGCGAGCGCGCGGGCGGTGTCGCCGCGGTACGTCTCCGGGGCGTGCATGCCGAGCTGGAGGGTGTCCGTCTCCAGGTCGCCCTCCGCGTCCGCCGCGAACGGGGACACCGACCACCACATCATCCCGAGCTCGCGCGCCCGGTCCCGGACGTCCGCGATGGCCCACAGCGACGCGGCGCCCACGTCGATGGGAGCCTTGCCGCCGGTGGCGGAGGCCGCCCAGGACGCCTGGAGGAACTCCTGCGAGGTCGCCACCAGGTCGGCCGCGCGCGTGCGCACCCGCTCGGGGTCGCAGACCATGGTCATCGACCCGGCCGGCAGCACGTCGAGCAGCAGCTCCATGTCGTCGACGAGGACGGGGGCGAAGGACTCCATGCCCTCGACGGCGATCCCCTCGGCGATCTTCCCGAGCAGTTCGCCCAGCTCGGGGTGCTGTTCGGCGAGCTCGGCCGCCCGGGCGCGGACGTCGTCGGTGAGCAGCAGCTCGCGGCAGGGCGGGGCCCACAGGCCGTGCTCGGCGATCTCCAGGGAGCGCTGGTCGGCGACCTTGAAATAGCGGATCTCCTCGATGTCGTCGCCCCAGAACTCGACGCGGAGCGGGTGCTCCTCCGTCGGCGGGAACACGTCGAGGATGCCGCCGCGCACGGCGAACTCGCCGCGCTTCTCGACGAGTTCGACCCGGGCGTACGCCGCCGCGGCCAGCGCCTGGACGGTCTCCTCCAGGTCGGCGCTCTGCCCGGTGCGCAGGGCCACGGGCTCCAGGTCGCCGAGTCCCTTGACCTGCGGTTGCAGCACGGAGCGGATGGGGGCCACGACGACGGAGACCGGTCCGGTCTCCGGGTCGTCGGTGCTGGGGTGCGCGAGACGGCGCAGCACGGCGAGGCGACGGCCGACCGTGTCCGACCTCGGGCTGAGGCGCTCGTGCGGGAGCGTCTCCCACGACGGGTACTCGACGACGCCGTCGGCGGGGAGCAGTGAGCGCAGCGCCGCCGCCAGGTCCTCGGCCTCCCGCCCCGTGGCGGTCACCGCGAGGACGGGCCGCTTCGCCTCGCGGGCGAGCGCGGCGATCGCGAAGGGGCGGGACGCGGGTGGGCCCACCAGGTCGACGTGCATCCGGTTGCCGTCCCCGGCGGCCTTCACCGCTTCAACGAGGGCCGCGTCCTTGACGACGGCGTCGAGCAGTCCGTGCAGGCTCATGGAGAAGATCCGTCCCGGGTGAGTGGGCAACGCGAAGGGCCCGACACGTGGTACGGGCCGGGGGTTCCCAGCGTACGTCTTCCTCCGGGGGCTCACCCGTTTGATCTGTTGGCGTCACCCGGCGTTACGGCCTCGGGGCTCTGCCCCGGACCCCGCGCCTCAAGCGCCGGCGGGGCTTGAGGCGGTCGACCATCTCAAGCCCCTGCGGCGATTGAGCAGCGGGGTCCGGGGCAGAGTCCCGAGGGTCCAGCCAGGGAGCCGGAGGCTATTCCGTTGCGATCGCTCCCAGGACGTTCATGCGGCCCGCCCTGAAGGCCGGGATCAGGGCGGCGAACAGGCCCACGAAGGCCGAGGCGATGAAGACCGCCGTGATCGTCGGCCAGGGGATCTCCAGGACACCGAGGCCCTCCAGGGCCAGGAGCTTCTGGGCCGTCGCGCCCCAGCCCATTCCGAGGCCGAGGCCGAGGAGGGCGCCGAAGACCGCGATGACCACGGACTCCAGGCGGATCATGCGGCGCAGCTGGCGGCGGGAGAGGCCGATGGCGCGCATCAGGCCGATCTCGCGGGTCCGCTCGACCACCGAGAGGGCCAGCGTGTTCACGACGCCGAGCACCGCCACGATGATCGCGAGCGCGAGCAGCCCGTAGATCATGTTGAGGAGCTGGCCTATCTGGTCCTTCAGTGTCTGCTTGTAGTCGGTCTGGTCCTTGACGTGGACCGTCGGGTCGGCGGCGACCGAGGCCTTGAGCGCCTTGTACGCCTGGTCGGCCTTGCCGGGCTCCGCCTTCGCGAACATCATGCCGTTCAGCGGCATCCGGTCCGCCGGCAGATAGCGCGCCGCCGTCGTCAGGTTCGTGTACATGGCGCCCTTGTCGAACGTGGTGTCGTCCGACGTGATCGCCGCGATCCTCAGCTCGGCGGTGCGTCCGTGGTCGAAGGCGACGGTCATGGTGTCGCCGACCTTCACCCCGTGCTTCTCGGCGAAGCCGGAGCCGACCGACATCGCGTTCTTCCCGTACGCCGCCGACAGCTCGCCGGAGGTCGTCTCGCGGCGCAGGTCCTGGGCGTAGGTGGGGGTGGCCGCGACCAGTTCCTCCGACTTCTTCGCGCCGTTCGGTGCCGTCAGGTCGGCCTTGACGTACTTGACCTCCGTGACGTGGGAGACGAAGCCGTCCCGCTCGACGTGCTTGAGGTCCCGGGCAGCCTGCGGCTTGATGCCGCCCTGGCCCTCGACGATGTAGTCGGCGCCGACCGACTTGTCGAGCTCGCTGGTCGCCGAGGCCACCATCGAGGAGCCGACGACGGAGAGGCAGGCGACGAGCGCGAGGCCGATCATCAGCGCCGCGCCGGTCGCTCCGGTGCGGCGCGGGTTGCGCAGCGCGTTGCGCTCGGCCATGCGGCCGACGGGGCCGAAGATCCGCAGCAGCACGGCGCTGATGACGCGGACCACGACGCCCGCGAGCAGCGGGCCCACGACGACGAAGCCGATGAGCGAGGCGACGATGCCGACGCCGAGCCACAGCGCGCCCTGGCTCGCCTTGTCGGCCTGCGCGGCCAGGTAGAGGGCGAATCCGCCGCCACCCGTGAGGACGACGCCGATGACGCCGCGTACGACGCCCGCCTTGACGTCGGCCGGGGTGCCCGCGTCGCGCAGCGCGGCCATCGGGGAGACCTTGCCCGCGCGGCGGGCCGGCAGGTACGCGGCGAGGACGGTGACGACGATGCCGAGCAGCAGGCCGATCGCCGGGGTCGTCCACTTCACGGTGAGGTCGTCGGTGGACAGGTCCATGCCCATCGAGGACATGAGCTTCATCAGGCCGACGGCCAGGCCCATGCCCGCGCCGACGCCGAGCACCGAGCCGACGACGCCGAGCAGCAGCGCCTCGACCAGCACGGACCGGTTGACCTGCTTGCGGGAGGAGCCGATGGCGCGCATCAGGCCGATCTCGCGGGTGCGCTGGGCGACCAGCATCGAGAACGTGTTGATGATCAGGAAGATGCCGACGAGGAAGGCGATGCCGGCGAAGCCGAGCAGGGCGTACTTGATGACGTCCATGAAGGAGCCGACGTCCGCGGCGTTGGCGTCCGCGGCCTGCTGCTGGGTCTGGATCTTGTACGTGCCGCCGGCGCCGAGGGCCGCGGCGACGTCCGTCTTGAGCCGCGCGTCGCTGACGCCGTCGGCGGCGGCGACGTTGATCTGGGTGAACTGCCCGGCCCTGCCGATGAGTTCGCGCTGCGCGGTCGCGGTGTCGAAGTAGACGACGGCCGCGCCGGGGTTGGTCACCTTGAAGGAGGCGATACCGGCGATCTTCGCCTTGATGTCACCGCTGGCGGTGATGGTGCGCAGCTCGTCGCCCATCGCGAGGTGGTGCTTCTTCGCCGTGTCGGCGTCGACCATCACCTCGGTGGGGCCGCGCGGCGCGTGTCCGGAGGTGATCTCCATGGAACGCAGGTCGTTGTGCGTCCAGTTGCCCGCGATGGTGGGGGCACCGGTGGTTGACCCCATGTTCTTGTTGTCGGAGTTCACCACGGTCACGTTCATCGAACTGACCGCGCCCTCGGCGGACTTGACGCCCTCCGCCTTCCGGACGGTGGCGAGCGCGGCCGCCGGCAGCGCCTCGGGCCGGCCGGTGGCGCTGCCCTCGACCTCGGCATCCTTGGGACTGACGGTGACGTCGGACGCGGTGGCGGTGAACAGCTTGTCGAAGGTCTTGTCCATCGTGTCGGTGAACACGAGGGTGCCGCAGACGAAGGCGACCGACAGCAGGACGGCGACCGCCGAGAGGGCCATCCGGCCCTTGTGCGCGAAGAAGTTGCGCAGGGAGGTCTTCATGACCGTGTTGGCACTCATGACGTGCGACCTCGGGCGTCGAAGTCCTTCATGCGGTCGAGGACGGCCTCGGCGGTCGGGCGCGCCATCTCGTCGACGATGCGGCCGTCCGCGAGGTAGAGGACGCGGTCCGCGTAGGAGGCGGCGACCGGGTCGTGCGTGACCATCACGATCGTCTGGCCCAGCTCGTCGACGGAGCGGCGCAGGAAGCCGAGGACCTCGGCGCCCGCGCGCGAGTCGAGGTTTCCGGTCGGCTCGTCACCGAAGATGATCGACGGCCGGGAGGCCAGGGCGCGCGCCACGGCGACCCGCTGCTGCTGTCCGCCGGAGAGCTGCGTGGGCCGGTGCTTGAGGCGCTCGGCGAGCCCCACGGTCTCGACGACCTGGCGCAGCCAGGCGGCGTCCGGCTTGCGGCCGGCTATGTCCATCGGGAGCGTGATGTTCTCGATCGCGTTCAGCGTCGGCAGCAGGTTGAACGCCTGGAAGATGAAGCCGATGCGGTCCCGGCGCAGCTTCGTGAGCTTCTTGTCCTTCAGGCCGGTGATCTCGGTCTCGTCGAGGAAGATCTGTCCCGACGTGACCGTGTCCAGGCCCGCCAGGCAGTGCATCAGCGTCGACTTGCCGGAGCCCGACGGGCCCATGATCGCGGTGAACCGGCCGCGCGCGATGTCCACGTCGACGTGGTCGAGCGCGACGACGCGGGTCTCCCCCGACCCGTACGCCTTGACCAGTTGCCGCGCTCGCGCGGCGACGGCCGAACTCTGTCCAGTGCCCCCGTGCCTGGGGATGGTTGCAGCCGTAGTCACGGTAAGTCTCCTAAGTCGGTCACGCGTCGGATGCGTGGAACAACGCCTTGTGCGGCCAAGTCTGGTGGAACGGGGTGCCCCGGCGCGTTGCAGAAAAGCCCCGTCTTTTCCGGGGGAAAACCCCACCACCCAAACGCTACGAAGGTCCCCGCGCCCCCTCGTCCTCCACCGGGACGACCCGACCCTGCCCCCTTCTACGGAGGTCCCCTTAGGGGAGGTCCACCCCTCGGTGGACCCCTACTCAGGGACGCCTCCACCTGCCTAAGCTCCTGACGTAGATACATGCAGGGGGAACGCATGCAGGGAACCACCGACCGGCGCCGCGCCGCGGTCGTCGCCGCGTTGATGTTGAGCATGGCGCTCGCCGCGCTCGACACGACGATCGTCTCGACCGCGGTGCCGCAGATCGTCGGCGACCTCGGCGGCTTCTCCGTCTTCTCCTGGCTGTTCTCGGGCTATCTCCTCGCGGTCACCGTCACCCTGCCCGTGTACGGGAAGCTGTCGGACACCTTCGGCCGCAAGCCCGTGCTGATCGCGGGCAGCGTGCTGTTCCTGGTCGGCTCGCTGCTGTGCGCGTCCGCGTGGAACATGGGCGCCCTGATCGCCTTCCGAGTGGTGCAGGGCCTCGGCGGCGGCGCGATCCAGGGCACGGTGCAGACCCTGGCGGCCGACCTCTACCCCCTCAAGGAACGCCCGAAGATCCAGGCCAAGTTGTCAACCGTGTGGGCCACTTCCTCGGTCCTGGGCCCCGCGCTCGGCGGGCTGCTCGCCTCGTACGCGGGGTGGCGCTGGATCTTCCTGATCAACCTGCCGATCGGCACCGTCGCCCTCCTGCTGCTCGTACGTCATCTGCACGAGCCGCGCCGGGAGCGCGCCGCGCGGCCGCGGATCGACTGGGCGGGCGCGCTCGCGGTATTCGCGGCGGGCGGGGCGCTGCTGACCTGGCTGGTGCAGGGCGGGGTCGCGTGGGCGTGGGGGTCCGCGCCCTCGATCGCCCTGCTGTGCACGGGAGTCGGGCTCATCGGCGCCGTCCTCGTCATCGAGCGGCGGGTGCCCGAACCGATCCTGCCGGGCTGGGTGTGGCGGCGGCGCACCATCGCGGCGGTCAATCTGGCGCTCGGCGCGATGGGCCTGCTGATGGTGGCACCGACCGCGTTCCTGCCGACGTACGCGCAGTCCGTCCTCGGCCTGTCCCCCACGGCCGCCGGCTTCGTGCTCTCCGTGATGACGCTGAGCTGGCCGGTCTCCGCGGCCCTGAGCCAGCACGTGTACCGCAGGATCGGCTTCCGTGACACGGCCGCGCTCGGCATGGCGGGGGCGCTCGTGCTGCTCGCCGCGTTCCCGCTGCTGCTGCCCTTCCCGGGCGAGGTCTGGCAGCCCACGCTGCTCAGCCTGCTGCTCGGCGCGGCCCTCGGCCTCTTCCAACTCCCCCTGATCGTCGGCGTGCAGTCCACGGTCGGCTGGGCGGAACGCGGCACCGCCACCGCGTCGGTGCTCTTCTACCGGCAGATCGGGCAGACGGTCGGCGCCGCCGTCTTCGGCGCGGTCGCCAACGGTGTGATCTCGGCCCGCCTCGGCTCCGGCACCGACCTCGACTCGGTCGCCCGCGACAAGGGCGCCGACGGGGTGCGCCGGGCGATCGACGCGGCCGTCGACTCGGTGTACGTCGGCGCGGCCTGCGCCGCCGCGGTCGCCCTGCTCGTCCTCCTGGCGCTGGCCCCGCGGCGCTTCCCCGTCCTGGAATCGGAACCCTCCGATCCCGTACCGGACGGGAGCGAGCAGGAAAAGTCATCCGCCGTACAACTCCCCCACCAGCAACACTCACCTCACGTACAAGAAAAGTCGGCCGGCACGGACTGATCGTTCGGCCAAACGCTCCCCAACTCGTCTACCTACGAGTAACGTTCCGGCTCCCCACACACTCCCTGCGGTCCGCCCAGTCCCCGGCGGACCCGAGCCACGCAAGGAGAACAGGGATGTCGTACCAGCCGCACCCGTCGCACCCCCACCCGCTCCCGCCGTACGCCCACCCCCGCACACCGCCCCGTCCGCAGCCCCGCTCCCACCGCCTCCCCCGCCATCCCGACGCCCCCAGCGGCGAAGTGCGCCTGCTGCGCACCGCCTACCGCTGGCAGCGTCGCGTCGCCACCCTCACGGCACTCGGCTACTTCACGCTCTTCCTGCTGCTCTCCGCGTTCGCGCCGGGCCTGATGAACCGCTCGGCCACCGGCGGCCTCTCCACGGGTCTGCTCATCGGCCTGTGCCAACTCCCGGTGACCTGCCTGGCGTTGCTCCTGTACGAGTACACGGCACGACGCCGCGTGGACCCGCTCGCCCACCGCATCCGCCGGCAGTGCCGTACGGGCGGGGGCTACGCGCGATGACCGCGGGTCCGGCGGTCGCCGCCGCGTCCACCGACGCCATGTCCCTGGTCGCGTTCACGGCGGTCGCGACGATCACGCTCCTGCTGTGCATCATGACCGGGCCCGACCGCGACGGCCTGGAGGAGTTCTACACCGGCTTCGGCCGCCTCGGCCCGATCCGCAACGGCCTGGCCATCGCCGGCGACTACATCTCCGCGGCCACCGTGCTCGGCACCGGCGGCATCATCGCGCTGCTCGGCTACGACGGCGTGGTGCTCGCCCTGAGCACGGCGCTCTCCCTGATGCTGCTGATGTTCCTGATGGCCGAACCGCTGCGCAACGCGGGCCGGTTCACGATGGGCGACACGCTCGCGCGCAGGATGCCGGGCCGCTCCGTGCGCATGGCCGCCTGCACGGCCACCATCGCGGCCCTGATGCCGATGATGCTGGTGCAACTCGCGGGCGCGGGCGACCTGTTGGCGTTCCTGCTCGGCTTCACCAGCGAGACCTTCAAGACGGCCTGCGTGATCGCACTCGGCGCACTCATGATCAGCTACGCGACGATCGGCGGCATGAAGGGCACCGCCGTCATCCAGATCTTCAAGATCGTCATGCTGCTCGGCTCGGGCGCGGTGATCGCCGTGCTCGTCCTGCGCCGCTTCGACTGGGACCCCGGAACCCTGCTCGCGGCCGCCGCGCGCGGCAGCGGAGCGGGCAACGCCTATCTCACCTCGGGCCTCCAGTTCGCGCACAGCCCCACCCCCCGCCTCGACATGATCACTTCGGAGCTGACGGTGGTCATCGGCGGGGCCGCGCTGCCGCACGTCACGATGCGCATGTACACAGCCCGGCACGCGCACGAGGTGCGCCGCTCGATGACCTGGGCGGTGTCCGCGGTCGGGATGTTCGTCCTGGTCATCTCCGTGGTCGCCTTCGGCGCGACGGCGATGCTGGGCGCTCCGGCCATCGCGGCGGCCGACCGGCAGGGCAACACGGCGTATCTGCTCGGGGCACGGGCCGTCTTCGGCGCGACGACGAGCACGGGCGAGTCCCTGCTGTTCACCACCGTCACCACGGCGCTGTTCCTGACGCTGCTCGCCTCGGTCGCGGGCATGATCCTCGCCTGCGCCAACTCCCTGGCCCACGACGTGATCGCGTACGCCAAACGGGACCTGACGGGCCGCAAGGAACTGTCGATCGCTCGGATGTCGGCCCTCGGCGTCGGCGTCTTCGCGATCGCCCTGGCCTGCGTCTTCCAGCACCGCAACCTCCAGCCGCTGGTCACGCTCTCCCTGTGCCTGGGCGCGTCCGCCATCGCCCCGGCCCTCGTCTACAGCCTCTTCTGGCGGCGCTACACACGAGCGGGCCTGCTGTGGACACTGCTCGGCGGCACGGCGGCCAGCGTCGTCCTGATGACCGGGACCAACCTCGTGTCGGGCTCGCCCACGTCGGCGTTCCCCGGCATGGACTTCAACTGGTTCCCGTTCACGTCCACGGGGCTCGTGTCCATCCCGCTGGGCTTCCTGTTCGGCTGGCTCGGCACGGTCCTCACGGACCGGCGCAGGGCCGACGCGCAGCGGCAGCAGTACGAGGCCGTGGAGGCGTGGATCCTGGCGGGTTCGCCGACGGCGCCGGGCGGCGGCACCACGCGGAACTGAGGGAGTTGAGGGAGCTGAGGGAGCTGAGGGCGTGCTACTTGCCGAGCCGCTCCGCCAGTTCGGCACGGCGCGCGAGGACGCCGTCCTTCAGCTCCTCCATCTCCCGCAGCGCGTCCTTGCGGTCGCGCTTGGCGAGGCGGTCGATGTAGAGGCGGCCGTACAGATGGTCCGTCTCGTGCTGGAGGCAGCGGGCGAAGTAGCCGCGGCCCTCGACGGAGACCGGGTTGCCGTTCTTGTCGTGGCCGCGCACGACGGCGTGGTCGGCGCGCGCCACGGACTTGTAGGGGCCCGGCACGGAGAGGCAGCCCTCCATGTCGTCGACGAGCCGGCGCTCCGCCGGGGGTTGCTCGTCGAGGACCGGGTTGCAGATGTGGCCGGTGTGCCGCACGCCCCAGTCGTCCTCCATGTCGTAGACGAACAGCTGGAGGTCCACGTCGACCTGGTTGGCGGCGATGGCCGCGCCGTGCGCGACGTGGTTCGTGGCGAACATGTCGTCGATCAGGCGGTCGAGCTCCGGGGTGCCGAAGAGGGTGTCGGTGACGGGCGCGCAGCGGCGGCGCAGTACGTCTTCGCCGACGATCGTGATGCGCCGGACCGCCCCGCGCTCCACCTCCGGCAGCAGCCGCGCCTCTCCCATGCCAACCCCTTGTATTCGCTCACGACTTGACCGAGCGCCCACCTTAACGGCGCGCTCGTCCGCCCCTACGCCACGGGGCTCCGCCCCGGACCCCGCGCCTCAATCGCCGGCGGGGCTTGATCGGGCCGGCCATCTCAAGCCCCTGCGGCGATTGAGGCGCGGGG